>NZ_JBLRVZ010000050.1:0-148757 GCF_048159505.1 Streptomyces sp. T028 | reverse complement strand
CCCCCCCCCCCACGACGCGATCCCTCGGACATCGCCGAACGGATCAGGCACCTCGGGGAACTGCATCAGGCCGGACTGGTGACCGATGACGAGTTCTCGGCGAAGAAGGCGGAGCTGCTGTCGGAGCTGTGATCACTCGCGGCCGGCCGAGGCGAACCGCATGTCCGCGTAACGGTCGCCTGCCACCTGTGCCGCGATCGGGTCCAGCAGGCCCAGTTCCTCCTCCGTCAGCCGGATCGTGGCCGCCGCCGTGTTCTCCTCCACCCTCGCCGGCCTGCGGGTGCCCGGGATCGGGATCAGCGGGAGGCCGAAGGCCTTGGACTGGTGGTGGACCCAGGCCAGGGCGATCTGGCCGAGGGTGGCGTCGTGGGACTTGGCGACGGCGCGGACCGGCTCCAGGAGGGCCGCGTTCGTCGCCGCGTTCTCGCCGGTGAAGCGGGGCTGCGCACGGCGGAAGTCGTCGGCGGCGAGGTCCTGGGCGGCGTCGGTGAAGGAGCCGGTGAGGAAGCCGCGCCCGAGCGGGGAGTACGGGACCAGGGTCACGCCCAGCTCGGCGGCGGCCGGGACGACCCGGGCCTCGATGTCGCGGCTGAACAGGGACCACTCAGACTGCACGGCGGCGATGGGGTGCACGGTGTGCGCGGCGCGCAGCTCGGCGGCCGTCACCTCGCTCAGCCCCAGCTGCTTGACCTTGCCCTCGCGGACCAGCTCCGCCATCACCCCGACGGTGTCCTCGATCGGCACGTCCACATCGCGCCGGTGCATGTAGTAGAGGTCGATCACATCGACGTCCAGCCGCTTCAGGCTCGCCTCGACGGCCTGGCGGATGTACGGCGCGTCGTTGCGGATGATCCGCCGGGACGGGTCCTCCGGAGGGATCGACAGCGCGAACTTGGTGGCGATGACGACCTCGTCGCGATGCGCCTTGAAGAACGGGGAGAGGAAGCGCTCGTTCTCGCCCGCGCCGTACGCGTCCGCCGTGTCGTACAGGGTGACGCCGAGTTCCAGGGCGCGCTCCAGGGTGGCCCTGGACTCCTTCGCGTCCGAGGGGCCGTACGCGAAGCTCATGCCCATGCAGCCGAGGCCCTGGACGCCGACCTCGGGGCCGCTCTCGCCGAGCCGTGCGGTCGGGATCCTGCTGTCGGTCATCGAGAGGTCCTCTCCCCTTCGTACGCCTGGACGCGCGCGGCGTCCCCGTAGAACATGATCTTCCGGTCGAGCACGGACAGCGTGTCCTGGAGCTCGGCGATCCGGGCCTTGACATCCCTGCGGGTCGCCTCCAGCAGCTCGTACCGCTCGCCGTACGTGCTGTCGCCCTCGCGCACCAGCTCCGCGTACCGCACCATGTCGGCGACGGGCATGCCGGTCAGCCGCAGCTTGCCGACGAGGTCGAGCCAGTCCAGGTCGCGGTTGCTGTAGCGGCGCTGGCCGGTGTGCGAGCGGTCGATGTGGGACATCAGCCCGATCCGCTCGTACCAGCGCAGGGTGTGGGCCGTCAGGCCGGTGAACGCGACGACCTCGCTGATCGTGTAGCTGTCCTGCCCGTCGGGGCGGGGATGCCGCGGTGGTGGCGCGGAGCAGACGTCTGCGGGGCTCGGGGCTTGCTCGGTGGTCACGGGCGTGGTCTGCAACACCGTCATGGCCTCCACGCTATGACCTTGGAGTGGGCTCCAAGCAAGCGGAATCGGTAAGAATTCGGGGGACACGGCCTGATCACGACGGTTAGCGTGCGGGGCCATGACCGCTGTGCGCCGGGCGCTGCCCGAGGACGCCGCCGAAATCCTGCGGCTGCGTCAGGTGTTGATCGACGCCATGGCCGACACCGCCGGGGCGACGGACTGGCAGACCGAGTCCCTGCCCGGGCTGCGGGCCCGGCTCGCCGAGCCCGACGGGGACTTCGGCGCGTTCGTCGTCGACCATCCCGAGCGGGCGGGGGCGCTGGCCGCGCTGGTGGTGGGGACGGTGGAGTACCGGATCGGACGGGCCGGCAATCCGCTCGGCGCCGTCGGGTTCGTCTTCAGCGTCGCCACCGACCCGGAGGCCCGCCGCCGGGGCTACGCCCGCGCGGGCATGGACGCGCTGCTGGCCTGGTTCCGCGAGAGGGACGTCCGCCAGGTCCACCTGACCGCGTCCGCCGAGGCCGAGCCGCTCTACGTCTCCCTGGGCTTCAGACCCAAGCCCGACCCTCTGCTGGAGCTGCTCCTGTGAGGGACATAGGCTCGTCGACATGTCGCTGAAGAGCCTCGCGCTGATCGAGAACTGGCCGGTTCCCTCCGCCGCCGCAGGTGTCGTACGGGCCGACGGCACGGTCCTGGGCACCCACGGTCCCGTCGGGCAGCGCTTCCCGCTGGCCTCGGTCACCAAGCCGCTCGCCGCGTACGCCGTCCTCGTCGCGTACGAGGAGGGGGCGGTGGAGCTGGACGAGCCGGCCGGTCCGCCCGGGGCGACCGTACGCCACCTCCTCGCGCACACCTCGGGCCTCGCCTTCGACGAGCACCGCGTGACGGCGGCGCCCGGGGAGCGGCGGCTGTACTCCAACGCGGGGTTCGAGCAGCTCGGCGACCACATCGCGAAGGCCACGGACATCCCGTTCGCCGAGTATCTGCGGCAGGCGGTGCTGGAGCCGCTGGGCATGAAGGCCACCACCCTGGAGGGCTCCCCCGCCAAGGACGGCGTCTCGACCGTCGAGGACCTACTGCGCTTCGCGGCCGAGGTACAGGCGCCCCGTCTGCTGGACCCGCGCACGGTCGTGGAGGCGATGACCGTCCAGTACCCGGGCACGAAGGGCGTCCTGCCGGGCTACGGCCACCAGAACCCCAACGACTGGGGCCTCGGCTTCGAGATCCGCGACTCCAAGTCCCCACACTGGACGGGCAGTTCGTCCTCACCACGCACCTTCGGCCACTTCGGCCAGTCGGGTACGTTCCTGTGGATCGACCCGGACGCGGGGCTGGCGACCGTCGCGCTGACGGACCGTGCCTTCGGGCCGTGGGCGGTGGAGACGTGGCCGGCGTTCACGGACACGGTGCTGGCGGAGCTGCGGGGCTGAGGGCACCCCTGTCGACGCGGGTCCCGGCGGGGTGCGGGTGCTGCGGCAGCGGCGGCACCCCTGAGGTAGAGCCGCAGGATGCGGCGCAGGGACGACCGTTGGTGCGGTTCAGCGTCAAGCGGGTCGGCTGGGTCCGGTCAGGCGGCCGGGGCGGTCAGGGCGGCCTTGGCAGCCAGCCGGAGATTCCTGATCATCGGATTCGGGTCGCCCTTGCGGCTGACCAGGACGACCTGGCTGGGGGGAGCGCCCTCGATGGGGACGGTGACGAGGTTGGGACGCAGTGAGCTGCGCCGGTCGCCGACCGGTAGCACGGCGATCGCCTCGCCACTCGCGACGAGTTCGAGCTTGTCCTCGTAGCTCTCGATCGGCGGCACACCGGCCCCGAGGATCCGGTAGGAAGCCCAGTCTGCGGTCTCGAACGCGCACGGCGCCGCCTCTTCGCCGGCCAGTTCTTCCGCGGTCACCGACGCGCGGTCGGCCAGGGGATGGCCGCGCGGGACCACGAGCATTCGGGGCTCCTCGTACAGCGGGGTGGTGAACACATCGTCGGCGGCGAGCGGCAGCGGGGCCCGCGCGATCAGCGCGTCGACGCGCCTGTCGGACAGCGCCCCGACGTCGCGGCAGCTCAGATGCCGGGTGACGATCTCGGCGTCCGGGTAACGGCGGCGGAGTTCCCGTACGGCGGCAGTGATCACCAGGTCTTCGACGTAGCCGATGGCGATTCGTACGGTCTGGGCTACGTCACGCACGGCCAACTCGGCCTGGCGGGCGGCCTGCAGCAGGGCTTGGGCCCGGGGGAGGAACGTCTGGCCGGCCGGAGTGAGCCGGGTGCCCCGAGGTGTGCGGTCCAGCAATCGTGTACCGAGATATTTCTCGAGCCGTTGGATCTGGCGGCTCAGCGCCGGCTGGGCCACGTGCAGGTCGGCGGCGGCCCGGCCGAAGTGCTGGTGCGCCGCCACCACGGTGAAGTAGCGCACCAGCCGCAGTTCCAGGTCCTGTCCGAGATCGTTCACCCTTCCAGCGTAGGCGTCATGCCGTTTCGGAATGACGCGGTTGCCGAACCGGTCTTGGACGGCCATGCCGTCCTCGGCCTTGACTGAAGGAGCAACGTTTCCCCGAGAAAGCGACAGGCGCGATGAAGGCGATCCAGTTCCACGACGCGGGCGGGCCGGAGGTTCTGCGGTATGACGAGGTACCGGTTCCCGGGATCGGCCCGGGCGAGGTGCTCGTCCGGGTGCACGCGGTGGGCATCAACCCGCCGGACTGGTACCTGCGTGAGGGGATGAAGGTCATGCCGGCCGAGATGAGGCCGGCGCTGGAGTTCCCGCTGATCCCTGGAACGGACATGTCGGGCGTGGTCCAGGCGGTCGCTCCGGACGTGCTGGGGTTCGCCGTCGGCGACGAGGTCTTCGGCATGCTGCGGTTCCCCGGATTCGACGGCCGGACGTACGCCGAGTACGTGGCCGCGCCGGCTTCCGACCTGGCTCACAAGCCGACCGGTATCGACCACGTGCAGGCGGCTGGGGCGCCGATGGCCGTGCTCACGGCCTGGCAGTATCTGGTTGATCTCGGCCACGACGTGCCGTCTCCTTTCACCGGCCGGGTGCACCAGCCGGTGTCGATCACGCCAGGAATGACCGTGCTGGTCAACGGGGCCGCCGGTGGAGTGGGCCACTTCGCGGTGCAGCTGGCGAAGTGGAAGGGGGCACACGTCATCGCGGTGGCCTCGGGCCGGCACGAGCAGTTCCTGCGCAAGCTCGGCGCCGATGAGTTCATCGACTACACCACGACGCAGGCCGCGGACGTGGTCAGCGGCGTCGACCTGGTGATCGACACCGTCGGTGGCCCGGACAGCTCACGCTTTCTGACCGTGCTCAAGCGCGGAGGCACCATGCTTCCGGTGTTCTTCGCCCAGTACGACCCGGAAGAGACGGCGCGTCTGGGCATCACGGTCTCGAACATTCAGGTGCGTTCCAACGGCCGCCAGCTCGCCGAGATCGGGCGCCTGTTCAACGAGGGCAAGCTCCAGGTCGGGGTGGACAGTACCTACCCGCTCTCCGAAGCGGTCAGCGCACACAAGCGAGCCGCACAGGGCCACATCCAAGGCAAGATCGTGCTGACCGCTGACCGCTGACCGCTGACCGCTGACAAGTGGTGATTGAGTCTCAGCGACACGCCGTGCATGCGGCGTGTCGCTGAGACTGAGCGCACACAACCCGCTCTCGCCGCAGGGGAATTCGCCAACGCGTCCCAGGTGCGTCAGCGCATTCGCCCGCTCGTGGTCACCGAGGCTGGTAGGCGGTGGCCAGCACGGAGACGGTGACCTGGCCAGGCAGGGATCCGTCATCGTTGAGGTCTGCACGGCTCACGTGGCGTGCGCTCGGCGTCATCGCCACCAAGTCCCGGGCATCCAGCCTGGTCAGGGTCGCGGGGTACTCCACCTGTTCGGTGACGGCGGCCTCGAAGAAGGGGTCCAGCGCCCGGTGCAGGCGCTGTTCCTTGGCCGGGTCGATCGTGACCGTCGCAGGCAGCCGGCCGCGCAGCTCGGCCAGGTGCCGCGCGGTGGGACGGACCACGATCAGCCGTCCGGTCGGGCGCAGCACGCGGTGGAACTCGGCCGGGTTGCGCGGGGCGAACACGTCCAGCACGACATCGGCCACCCCGTCGGCCAGCGGGAACGGACGGAAGACGTCCCAGGCCACCGCGGCTGCTCGGTCGTGGGCACGGGCTGCCGAGCGCAGCGCACGCGCCGAAGTGTCCAGACCCAGACCGCGGGCGCCGGGCAACTGGTCGAGTACACCGGCCAGGTAGTAGCCCGTGCCGCATCCCACGTCCACCACCGTGGCCTGCTCGGACACGGCGCCGGCCGCCAGGCGGGCCCCGGCTTTGCGGATGGGCGCGTAGGCGCCGGTGGACAGGAATCGGTCCCGGGCCCGGACCATCGCCGCGTCGTCGCCGCTGGTGGCGCGGGTGCCCGTCAGCAGGCCGGCGTAGCCGTGGCGGGCGATGTCGAAGGTGTGGCCCACCGGGCAGCGCAGCGCGCCACGGTCGGGGTGCAGGTGGCGCGTGCGGCACGTTGGGCAGCACAGCAGGTCGAGGGACAGTTCGAGGGCAGGGAGAAGCGATACGGGCACGGGGCACTCCTGGCGAGGACGAAGGGAAGAGACCGTGCCTGCACGCGCGCTCGGACCGTCACTGCCTCAGCAATGAACGGGCAGCGTCGGGAACGTGGTTCACGCAGCAGGCACACCAAGGAGGGCGACGCCGTCCGGCCTCGCCCTCAACGCCTTCCGATCACAGGAAGCAGCAGTGCGGAATGCTCATGAATGCCACGTCATGAGTCTACGAGCATCGTCGAAGCCCCTCATTCCCCACCGGAGTCGGGAGATTTGGTCAGGAGCGGTAGTGGCCGAGGGTTCGCAGGCCGGGTAGGGCCTTGTCGTCGAAGTCGAACAGGGCGAGGTTCTCCCACGCGTTGCCCGACGTCGGGTCCTCCGGGTTCCAGCCGCTGCCCGCGCGCTGGGTCCACACGCCTTCCCAGTAGCAGTAGCCCAGGCCCTGGCCGTTCGGGACGGCGGCCGCCAGGTCGGCCACCGCGCGCAGCCACGCGGCCTGCCCCGCGGGCGTGGCGGGGTACCCCTCGGTGAGCTGCGAGGGGCTGTTCATGATGTCGTTGATCTCGTCCTCGCTGCTCAGCGTGAACGGGTACGCCGTCTCGGCGATCACGCAGGGCTTGCCGTAACGGGCCGTTATATCGGCCATGTTGGCGGCGGCCTGGTCCAGGGAGCCGTGCCAGAAGGGGTAGTAGGACAGGCCGATGACGTCGAAGTCGACGCCGTGGGAAACGGCGTTGTCGAACCACCAGCGGTAGAGGCCGTTGTCGCCGCCGTTGGCCAGGTGGAGGATGGTGCGGACGCGCGGGGTGGTGTCGCGTGCGGCGCGCAGGCCGGCCTTGAGGAAGGCGGCCAGGTTGTCCCAGTGGTCCCAGTTTCCGGTCGGCCAGAGCATGCCGCCGTTGAGTTCGTTGCCGATCTGTACCAGGTCTGCGGGCGTCCGCTGGCGCCTGAGGGCGCCGAGAACGTCGGCGGTGTGGTCGTAGACGGCCCTGGTCAGGCCCGCCACGTCCAGGTCGGCCCAGGCGGCCGGCTTGGTCTGGTGCGCCGGGTCGGCCCAGCTGTCCGAGTAGTGGAAGTCGATCCAGATGCCGATGCCCGCCCGCTTCAGGCGCCGGGCCAGCGGCAGGATGTGCTCCTTGTTGTTGTAGCCGTCGGCCGGGTCCACCCAGACCTTCAGCCGGGCGTGGGTGATGCCCGCCTCGGCGAGGATGTGGATCGGGTCGTCGAGTCGGCCGTCGGCCCGGCGGTAGACGGCGCCGTGGTCCTCGTTCTTGGGCAGCGAGGAGATGTCCATGCCGCGGATCGGGAGGCGGCGGGGTGCGGCGCTACCGGTCGCGGTGCTTGCGAAGGCCGGTACGGCGCCCAGGGTCGGCACCGCCAGCGCCGCGGCTCCGGCTGCGGTGAGAATGCTGCGTCTGCGCATGTCAAGGGTCCTTTCACAGTGGGGCCCCGTCGGATCCGATCACCCTCCCCTGCCTGCTGCCGCCGCCGCTTTCCGTGAACGTGCACAGACATCCACAGAAGATGACATGGCTGAAATCCGTGGGCTACACGTAGGAAACCTGAGGCCCGATCCGTTGACAAGAGCAGGAAACGATTTTCTGCTGTGCACGCTCACAGAGCCGTGGGACGGGTGGTGACACGCGCTGTGCAGCCGGGTGGCGTCGCGACGATGAGTCCGGCGGTGCCCGCGGGTCTACCTCCTGAACGAGGCAGTCGACTCATCGGGAGTACGCCATGGGACTCATCCACATCGAGATGTTCGCGACCCTCGACCTCGTCGGGCAGTCGCCAGGCGGCCCCGACGAGGACCCGGTGGGGTTCCCGTTCGGCGGCTGGCAGGCGCCCCTGCTGGACGAGGTCGCCGGGACGCAGATCGGTGCCGCGTACGAGGGCACGGACGCCCTCCTGCTCGGCCGGCGGACGTATGACATCTTCGCGGCCTACTGGCCGTACCAGGAGGGGGGCCAGGACAACGAGATCGCCACGCTCTTCAACCGCGTCCCGAAGTACGTGGCCTCCCGCGGCACGCCCGACCTCTCCTGGGCCGGGTCCACGCAGCTCGGCCCGGATCTGGCCGCCGCGGTGCGCGAGATCCGTGACCGGCACGAGAACGTGAAGGTCGTCGGCAGCCTCAACCTGGTGCAGACCCTCCTGCGAGAGAAGCTCTTCGACCGTCTCGACCTCTGGGTCCACCCGATCGTGCTCGGCGTCGGGAAGAAGGTGTTCGACGGTGGCGCCGTGCCCACCAACGTCACCCTCCTCGAACCGCCGGCAGCCGGTCCGAAGGGCACCGTGTACCTGCGCTACGGGCTCGCCGACGGCACGCCCGCGACGGGCGACATGAGCGCACCCGATCGCGGTCTCGGACGTGACGAGTGAAGCCGCTCCAGGAAACCGCCTGGCCAGGCCATGCCTAGGCCATGGCTAGGCCAGTCCCATCTCCCACATCAGCAGCTCCGCGGCCGTCACTCCCACCGCCTCGACGTCCTTCGCGTCCGTGACGCGTGCGGCGTCGCCGGGGGCGAGCTCCACGCCGTCCAGCCGGACTTCGCCGCGCACCACGTGGACGTACACATGGGGCGCGTCCGGCACCGCCGTCCGCTCCCCCGGCACCAGGCGTCGTACGTGGAGCATCGCGCCGGCGTCGGGGACGGCGTAGGGGGTCGAGTCGGCGATGCCGTGGACGATCTCGTACGACGGGTCCCCGCCGGGGTCCAGGGGGGCCAGCCACATCTGCACGAAGGTGAGGGGGGCCGTGCCGTCGTTGCGCTCGACGTGCCGGACGCCGGCGGCCGAGCTGAGGCGCTGGACGTCTCCGGGACGGACGGTGGTCTCGTGCCCCTGCGAGTCGCGGTGGGTCAGCTGCCCCTCCACCACCCACGTCACGATCTCCGTGTGGCTGTGGGGGTGCTCGTCGAAGCCGGCGCCGGGGGCGAGCCGCTCCTCGTTACAGGCGATCAGCGCGCCGAAGCGGAGGTTGTCCGGGTCGTAGTGGGGACCGAAGGAGAAGGCGTGCCGCGTCTCGATGCCGGCCGCCGGGTCCCCTCCGGGATAGCGCTCGTCGGCGCGGCGTACGTCCATCACGGCAACCACGGTAGTCCTGCGCGGCTCTTTCCAGAGCCCGACGTGGCCCTTTCGGGAATCCGGCGTGGCCCTCTCCGGAATCCGGCGTGACCTTTCCAGCTCCGGCCGGGGCTCACCTCCCAGCCCGGCCGGGGGCCCACCTCCAGCCCGGCCGGGGGCCCACCTCCGGCCCGGCCGGGGGCCCACCGTCGCCCCGGCGGGGGGCTCACCTTCCGGCCCGGCGGGGGGGCGCACCTTCCGGCCCGGCCGGGGCTCACCTCCCGGCCCGGCGACGGGCCCACCTTCCGGAGCGGCGGGGGCCCACCTCCCGGCCCGGCGACGGGCCCACCTCCCGGCCCGGCCGGGGCCCCACCTCCGCCCCGGCGACGGGCCCATCTTCCGGAGCGGCGGGGGCCCACCTCCCGGCCCGGCGACGGGCCCACCTCCCGGCCCGGCCGGGGCCCCACCTCCGCCCCGGCGACGGGCCCACCTTCCGGCCCGGCCGGGGCTCACCTCCCGGCCCGGCGACGGGCCCATCTTCCGGAGCGGCGGGGGCCCGCCTCCCGGCTCCGGTCGGCAATCCAGCCCGTCCGGCGTTTGAGGACGAGGCCCGTTCAGGGCCGAAGCGGGGGCCCGGGGGCGGCAGCCCCCGGCGACGGCACCCGGGGCGGCACGACCCCTACGACGCACGCAAGCGCAGCGATAAGGCAGTCTTGTGCACGTGCCCGAACCCGAAGCCACTCACCCCGACGCCGCAGCGCACCCCGCCCACCCGCACCCCGCGACCCTGAAGCGGCTGGTGAAGTCCTCCGGCAGTCTCGCCGCGCAGGCCATCGCGCGGATGGACGAGACGCTGCCGTGGTACCGGGCGATGCCCCCGGAGAACCGGTCCTGGATCGGGCTGGTCGCCCAGGCGGGCATCGCCGCCTTCACGGAGTGGTTCCGGCACCCGGACGCGCCGCAGGCGATCTCCACCGATGTGTTCGGGACCGCGCCCAGGGAGCTGACCCGGGCGATCACGCTGCGGCAGACCGTGGAGATGGTGCGCACCACCATCGAGGTCATGGAATCCGCGATCGACGAGGTGGCGGCCCCGGGGGACGAGGGGGTGCTGCGGGAGGCGCTGCTGGTCTACGCCCGGGAGATCGCCTTCGCCACGGCGCAGGTGTACGCCCAGGCCGCCGAGGCGCGCGGTGCCTGGGACGCGCGGCTGGAGTCGCTCGTCGTCAACGCGGTGCTCAGCGGCGAGGCCGACGAGGGTGCCGTGAGCCGGGCCGCCGCACTGGGCTGGAACGCGCCGGAACATGTGTGCGTCGTACTCGGGACCGCTCCCGACGGGGACTCCGAGCTGACCGTCGAAGCCATCCGGCGGGCCTCCCGGCACGCCAAGCTGCAGGTGCTCACCGGGGTGCTCGGCTCGCGGCTCGTCGTCATCGCGGGCGGCAGCGACAATCCGATCGCCGTCGCCAAGTCCCTGATCGGGCCGTTCGCCGCAGGTCCGGTGGTCGCCGGGCCCGTCGTGCCCGATCTGCTGGCGGCCACCCGGTCCGCGCAGGCCGCCGCCGCGGGGCTCAAGGCGTGTTCCGCCTGGCAGGACGCGCCACGCCCGGTCCTGGCGGACGATCTGCTTCCGGAACGCGCGATCGCGGGTGATCCCAGTGCGCGCGAGCAGTTGGTGGAGGAGATCTACAGACCGCTGGAGGAGGCAGGCTCCGCGCTGCTGGAGACGCTCTCCGTCTATCTCGAACAGGCGAGCAGTCTGGAGGGCGCGGCACGGATGCTGTTCGTGCATCCCAACACCGTGCGCTACCGGCTTCGACGTGTGACTGACGTCACCGGCTGGTCGCCATCCGATGTACGCTCCGCATTCACCCTGCGGATCGCGCTCATCCTGGGGCGCCTCGTCGACGGAGATCCCCAGACGTAGGCTTTTGTCGGGGGTCCACAAAACCCCTTGCCGTTCTTCGTCCCTGTCCCCACGGGCGGCGCTGGCCGTCCACAAGAGAGAGTGTGAGAGTGCTCGTACTCGTCGCTCCCGGCCAGGGCGCCCAGACGCCCGGCTTCCTGACCCCCTGGCTCGACCTCCCCGGTGTCGAGGACCGCCTGCGTGCCCTGTCGGCGGCCATCGACCTCGACCTGGTGCACTACGGCACGAACGCCGACGCGGACGAGATCCGTGACACCGCGATCGCCCAGCCGCTGCTGGTCGCGGCCGGGATCGTCTCCGCCACGGCCCTCGGTGACGTGTCGCCGGGTGCCGTCGCCGGTCACAGCGTCGGTGAGATCACCGCGGCCGCCTTCGCGGGCGTCCTCGACGAGACCGCCGCCCTGACCCTCGTACGGGGGCGCGGCCTGGCCATGGCCGAGGCCGCCGCGGTCACCGCGACCGGGATGTCGGCGCTGCTCGGCGGCGACCCCGAGGTGACCGTGCCGCATCTGGAGAAGCTCGGCCTGACCCCTGCGAACGTCAACGGCGCGGGCCAGATCGTCGCCGCGGGCACGCTGGAGCAGCTCGCCGCGCTGAACGAGGACAAGCCCGAGGGCGTCCGCAAGGTCGTCCCGCTGAAGGTCGCCGGCGCCTTCCACACGCACCACATGGCCCCGGCCGTGGAGACCCTCGCCAAGGCCGCCGCGGATCTGACCCCGGCCGACCCGAAGGTCACCTACGTCTCGAACAAGGACGGCAAGGCCGTCGCCACCGGCGCCGAGGTGCTGGAGCGGCTGGTCGGCCAGGTCGCCAACCCGGTCCGCTGGGACCTGTGCATGGAGACCTTCAAGGAGCTCGGCGCGACCGCGATCATCGAGGTCTGTCCTGGCGGCACGCTGGTCGGCCTGGCCAAGCGCGCCCTGCCCGGCGTCAAGACGCTCGCGCTGAAGACCCCCGACGACCTCGACGCCGCTCGCGCACTCGCCGCCGAGTTCGGTATCGCCTGACAAGGAGCCCTGATGGCGAAGATCAGGCCCAGCAAGGGCCATCCGTACGCGCGCATCCTCGGCGTCGGCGGCTACCGGCCCACCCGGGTCGTGCCCAACGAGGTCATCCTGGAGACGATCGACTCCTCCGACGAGTGGATCCGCTCCCGCTCGGGCATCGAGACCCGGCACTGGGCGAACGACGAGGAGACCGTCGCCGCCATGTCGGTGGAGGCAGCCGGCAAGGCGATCGCCGACGCCGGGATCACCGCCGAGCAGGTCGGCGCCGTGGTCGTGTCCACCGTCTCCCACTTCAAGCAGACCCCGGCCGTCGCGACCGAGATCGCCGACAAGCTCGGCACGGGCAAGGCCGCCGCCTTCGACATCTCGGCCGGCTGCGCGGGCTTCGGCTACGGCCTGACCCTCGCCAAGGGCATGGTCGTCGAGGGCTCCGCCGAGTACGTGATCGTCATCGGCGTGGAGCGGCTCAGTGATCTGACCGACCTGGAGGACCGGGCCACGGCGTTCCTGTTCGGTGACGGCGCCGGCGCGGTCGTCGTCGGTCCCTCCACCGAGCCGGCGATCGGGCCGACGGTGTGGGGCTCCGAGGGCGACAAGTCGGAGACCATCAAGCAGACCGTGCCCTGGACGGACTACCGCGACGGCACGCCCGAGAAGTTCCCGGCCATCACGCAGGAGGGCCAGGCGGTCTTCCGCTGGGCCGTGTTCGAGATGGCGAAGGTCGCCAAGGAGGCGCTGGACGCCGCCGGCCTCACCGCCGACGAGCTGGACGTCTTCATCCCGCACCAGGCCAACGAGCGGATCATCGACTCGATGGTCAAGACTCTCAAGCTGCCGGAGTCCGTCACCGTCGCCCGTGACGTGCGCACCACCGGCAACACCTCGGCCGCCTCGATCCCGCTCGCGATGGAGCGGCTCCTGGCGACCGGTGAGGCGAAGAGCGGCGACACCGCGCTCGTCATCGGATTCGGGGCGGGTCTCGTCTACGCCGCGACTGTCGTTACCCTCCCCTAGGCACTCCGTGCCGGATCATGCGGTCCGGGCACGGAAAGCACCACTGCCACACCCTCTGGAACACAAAGAAGGAGCGCCACCATGGCCGCCACTCAGGAAGAGATCGTCGCCGGTCTCGCCGACATCGTGAACGAGATCGCCGGCATCCCGGTTGAGGACGTCCAGCTGGACAAGTCCTTCACCGACGACCTGGACGTCGACTCGCTGTCCATGGTCGAGGTCGTCGTCGCCGCCGAAGAGCGCTTCGACGTCAAGATCCCGGACGAGGACGTCAAGAACCTCAAGACGGTCGGCGACGCGACCGAGTACATCCTCAAGCACCAGGGCTGATCTTCCGAGCCTCTGGGCTGAACTGCCCCGCCACCCGGCGGTGGCGCCGCTGATTCCTCGTACCGTTGGAGAAAGAATCCGTGAGCCCGACCAATCGCACCGTGGTCGTCACCGGTATCGGCGCAACCACACCGCTGGGTGGCGACGCAGCCTCTACCTGGGAGGGCCTGGTCGCCGGCAAGTCCGGTGTCAAGGTCCTGGAGCAGGAGTGGGCGGCCGACCAGGCCGTCCGGATCGCGGCCCCGGTCGCCGTGGAGCCTCTTGAGGTCATCCCGCGCCCGCAGGCCCGCAAGCTGGACCGCTCGGCGCAGTTCGCGCTGATCGCGGCTCAGGAGGCGTGGAAGGACGCCGGCTTCGAGGCCGGGGCCGGCGCTGTGACATCAGACGCTTCCGCGTCGGGCCCGTCCGTGGACCCCGACCGGCTGGGCGCGGTCATCGCCTCCGGCATCGGCGGTGTCACCACCCTTCTCGACCAGTACGACGTGCTGAAGGAGAAGGGCGTCCGCCGGGTCTCCCCGCACACCGTGCCGATGCTGATGCCGAACAGCCCGTCCGCCAACGTGGGTCTGCTCGTGGGCGCGCGCGCCGGCGTGCACACCCCGGTCTCCGCCTGCGCGTCGGGCGCCGAGGCCATCGGCTACGCCATCGAGATGATCCGTACGGGCCGCGCCGACGTCGTCGTCGCCGGTGGTACGGAGGCGGCGATCCACCCGCTGCCCATCGCCGCGTTCGGCAACATGATGGCGATGTCCAAGAACAACGAGAACCCGCAGGGTGCCTCGCGTCCCTACGACGTGGCCCGCGACGGCTTCGTCATGGGCGAGGGCGCCGGTGTGATCGTCCTGGAGTCCGCCGAGCACGCGGCGAAGCGCGGGGCCCGCGTGTACGCCGAGGCCGTCGGGCAGGGCATCTCCTCCGACGGCCACGACATCGTGCAGCCGGAGCCCGAGGGCCGCGGTATCGCGCACGCGCTGCAGAACCTGCTGGACCGCACCGACCTGGACCCGGCGGAGATCGTGCACGTCAACGCGCACGCGACCTCCACGCCGGCCGGTGACATCGCCGAACTGAAGGCACTGCGCAAGGTCTTCGGCGACGACGCGGACCACTTCGCGGTCTCCGCGACCAAGTCGATGACCGGTCACCTGCTCGGTGGCGCGGGCGGTGTCGAGACCGTCGCGACCGTGCTCGCCCTGTACCACCGGGTGGCGCCGCCGACGATCAACGTCGAGAACCTCGACCCCGAGGCGGAGGCGAACGCGGACATCGTGCGGGGGGAGGCGCGGAAGCTGCCTGTGGAGGGGCGGATCGCTGCGCTGAACGACTCGTTCGGGTTTGGTGGGCACAACGTTGTGCTGGCGTTCCGTTCGGTCTGAGAATTGCCGTGAACGGCGAGTGGCCCGCACCCAGGGTTGGGGGCGGGCCACTCGCCGTTTCGTCGTCTGTTGTCGGCCGACCGCGGGCCGGTGGGGGCTTGTCGCGCCCGCGCGGCGGAGCCGCATATCGATACAGCCCCGCGCCCCTGAAAAGCCGCTGCCCCTCAGGTCGGTCTACACGACCTGGTGCAGCCAGCGGACCGGGGCTCCCTCGCCCGCGTACCTGAACGGCTCCAGTTCGTCGTCCCAGGGCTTGCCGAGGAGCTTGGTGAGTTCGGCCTGCAGGTCCGTCTCGTCGCGCTGGGAACGGACCAGGGCCGCCCTGAGCCTGTCCTCGGGGATGAGGATGTCGCCGTGGATGCCGGTGACCGCGTGGAAGATGCCGAGGTCCGGGGTGCAGCTGTAGCGCTCGCCCTCGGCGGTGGCGCAGGGTTCGGCGGTCACCTCGAAGCGGAGCATCTGCCAGCCGCGCAGCGCGGAGGCGAGCTTGGAGGCGGTGCCGACCTTGCCCTGCCAGGAGAACTCCGAGCGCCAGGTGCCGGGCGCGGCGGGCTGCCGGATCCAGTCGAGGTTGACGCGCGTACCGAGCACCCCGGCAATCGCCCACTCGACGTGCGGGCACAGCGCGCGCGGCGCGGAGTGCACGTACAGAACTCCACGTGTCGTCACCGGGACCTCCGGACAGAGCGGGACATCTTGCAGGCGGGCAGGGCGGCGGTGTCGGGGCAGCCGCGTTGATGGCGAGGCTACCGTGCGGCGGCGCGAGGAGTGTGACGTACCGTCGGTCCCGGTGCCGTGAACGTCCGCCTTTCACTCGGCAGGACGCCTGTACGGGTGTGAAGCGTTCCATCTTGCGGGTCCTGTCTTGTTGCTGTTCCGGCGAAGGGGCCGGGCGGGCGGGAACTCCTGTGCGTTGTCATGGGTGGGGCCGTCTGTCCGAGCAGCGAGGGGATCACCAGGGGATGCGGATGCGAAACCGGAGGGTGCGGGCGGTCCTCGCCGTCACCGGCGCGGCCGTCCTCGGTCTGGCCGGCTGTGACGCGCTGGGCGGGGGCGACTCGGGGACCTCGGGCACGGGGGCGCGGAAGGCGAAGGCGTCCCAGGCGCCCCTGTGGGACACGAGCCCGGCGTCGATGGCGGCGGTGGGCGACTCCATCACCCGTGGCTTCGACGCCTGTACGGTCCTGCAGGACTGTCCGGAGGTGTCCTGGGCGACGGGCGCGAGCGCCGAGGTGAACAGTCTCGCGGTACGGCTGCTGGGCGCGTCGAAGGCGGCGACACACAGCTGGAACTACGCGGTGACCGGGGCCCGGATGGCGGATGTGGCGGGCCAGCTGACCGAGGCGGTGGCTCAGAAGCCGCAGCTCGTGACGGTGATGGCGGGGGCGAACGACGCCTGCCGGGAGTCGCCGGCCGCGATGACGCCGGTGGCGGACTTCCGGGCGGAGTTCGAGGAGGCGCTGCGGACACTGCGCCGGTCGCTGCCGAAGGCGCAGGTGTACGTGGCGAGCGTGCCGAATCTGAAGCGGCTGTGGTCGCAGGGGCGGACCAGCGCGCTGGGCAGGCAGATCTGGAAGCTCGGCATCTGTCCTTCGATGCTGGGGGACGCGGACGCGCTGGACGCGGCGGCGACCGCGCGGCGCGACACCGTGCAGCGGCGGGTGGAGGACTACAACAAGGTGCTGAAGGAGGTCTGCGCGAAGGACACGCGCTGCCGGTTCGACGGCGGCGCGGTGTACGACTTCCGGTTCGGCACGGATCAGTTGAGTCACTGGGACTGGTTCCATCCGAGCAAGGACGGACAGGCGCGGCTCGCGGAGATCGCGTACCGAAAAGTCACAGAGCAGGTCACGTGACTTAGTGTTTCGACCATGAGCGAACACTTCGGAACACTTTCCGATGGCACTCCGGTCCACCGCTGGACCCTGGAGCGGGCGGGCATCCGGGTGCGGGTGCTGTCGTACGGCGGGATCGTGCAGTCCGTGGAGGTCCCGGACCGGGACGGACGGACGGCGGACGTGGTGCTGGGGTTCGCGGATCTGGACGGCTATCTCACCCACCCGGAGCCTTTCCTGGGCGCCCTGATCGGCCGGTACGCGAACCGGATCGGGCACGCCCGTTTCCCGTTGGACGGGCTGACGTACGCCCTGGAGCCCAACAACGCGCCGGGCTCGCTGCACGGCGGTCCGCGCGGCTTCGACAAGCGGGTGTGGGAGGTGGAGCCGGTCGAGCACGGGCTGCGGCTGAGCCGGGTCAGCCGGCACGGGGAGGAGGGCTTCCCGGGGCGGCTGGAGGTCTCGGCGACGTACTCGCTGGACGCGTCGGGGGCGCTGCGGTTCGTGTACGAGGCGGTCACGGACGCGCCGACGGTGGTGAACCTGACCAACCACAGCTACTTCAACCTGGGCGGCCCGGGCAGCGGGGACGCGGGCGGCCATGAACTGCGGCTGGCCGCCTCCCGGTACACCCCGGTCGACGCCGATCTGATCCCGACCGGGGACCTCGCGGAGGTGGACGGCACCCGCTTCGACTTCCGTACGGCCCGTAAGACCGGCTCCGGCTACGACCACAACTTCGTGCTGGACAAGGGCGTCACCGCGGCCCCGCAGGAGGTGGCCGAGCTGCACGACCCGGCGAGCGGGCGGGTGCTGACGGTGTCGACGACCGAGCCGGGCCTCCAGGTGTACACCGCGGACCATCTGGGCGAGCCGTTCACACCGTGCCAGGGGATCGCGCTGGAGACCCAGCACTTCCCCGACTCGCCGAACCGCCCGGAGTTCCCCAGCACGGTGCTGCGGCCGGGTGAGGTGTACCGGTCGGAGACGGTGTACGGCTTCGGAACCAGGTGAGAAATAGCCCCGGTCCAGGGGTCAGGTCCCGGACCGGGGCTGTTCATGGGGTGAGGAGTCCCGCGTCAGACGTTAGCCGTCGCGGTGATCCTGCGGTCGGCGATGGACCTACCCACCTGGATTTCGTACGAACCCTTCACAAAGGGCCACCGGTGTGCGTCCCCGTCCTCCTTCGGCTGCTGGGCGAGAACGGTGAGAACGGTGAGAACGGGGACTGAGAGGGGAGAGGGGCGGGAGGTGAGCGCGTGTAGCGCGTGACCCGTGGGGCACGGGGCATACAACTCCCGTGAAATCCTTACGCGTTCGCACCGGCATTCTCGGTCTGGCCCTGCTGGCCGGCCTGTCCGCACCCACGACCGCGACCGCTTCCGAGGCGGCGCCCTCCCCCACCGTCGAGGAACAGCGGCTCGACCTCGCCGTACCGCAGGAGATTCTCGGGCGGTCCGGATTCGACTCCGTGGCACCGGAGTTGGCCCGTGCCCTCGACCGCGCGCACTCCTACGCCCAGGCCCGCCGGATCGTCGTACGCCAGGGCGCGGCCCTGTGGCGGCGGGCCGTCGACCGGGTACAGGGCCGGGGCCCGGCGGGCGGCGACCTGAGCCGGGACGACGACCGGCCGCTGTACTGGGCGCGGCTGGGCATGACGCGCGAAGTGCGGACTTGGGAGCCGGAGTTCGGTCTGACGGACAATCAGCGAGCCGCGCTGTTGAGTCACTTGGAGCGAACGTCACGCGGCCAGACCGACATCCGGTATCCGAAGTCACCGAGGTCCAAGGGGCTCAAGCGGGTGCTGGTCACCGGGTTCGACCCGTTCACGCTGGACCGGGACATCCGGATCTCCAACCCGTCCGGCGCGAGCGCGCTGGCGCTGGACGGCACGGTCATCGAGACGGCGGACGGGCCGGCCCGGGTGGAGACGGCCGTGTTCCCGGTGCGCTGGCAGGACTTCGCGGAGGGCACGGTGGAGCGGACGCTGCGGCCGTATCTGCCGTACGTCGATCTGCTCACGACGGTCAGCCAGGGCCGGGTCGGCCGCTTCGACGTGGAGCGCACCAACGGGGCCTGGCGGGGCGGTTTCCCGGACAACGAGAACATCGGGCGGACCGAGACCATCCCGGTCACCGACCCGGCCTCACAGCCGCAGTGGACGACCACGACCCTGCCGTACGCCGGCATCGTGGCGGCGGACACCGGCCGGTTCCCGGTCTACGACCACACGAGCGTCATCGAGATCCCGGCGGGAGCCACCACCCCCGTCATACGGCCGGACGGGCCCACCGCCGGGTCGGCCGCGCGGTCCGGGGCCGGCGGGAACTACCTCTCCAACGAGATCGCCTACCGGGCGACGCTGCTGCGCGACCGGCTCGGGCTGCACGACACCCTGCCGGGCGGCCATGTGCACACACCGGTGCTGCAGTTCGGCGCCGCCAACACCACCGAGGTGACCGATCCGGAGTTCGTCCAGAACCGGCTGGACATCGTCGCGCAGGTGCGGGCGATCCTAGCCGTGGCCGTCGCGGGCGAGTAGGCGCACCTCGGCCGCGGGCGGCAGCTTGGCCCACCAATGGGCGTAGCGGCCGTAGACGCCGGGATCGCGGTCGGTGAGCAGGGCGGTCAGGGAGTCGGCCTCGGCCGCCAGCGCCTCCCAGACCGCGGGCGGGAGGGGGCGGAAGGCGCTCGCCTCGATGCCGCCCTCCACCGGGCGCCACACGCCGGCCACCCGGCCGTCGACGAGGAGGGTCGGCAGGACGTCGCCGTTGGTGCGGGTGACCAGCTTGCGGTACTCCGGCGGGATCACCCGGGACCGGTCGGCGTAGGCCAGCAGGATGCTGTCCCACATGGGCAGGAGGCGGGGCGGCGCAGGGGTGTCGGCCGGTGGGCGGGGGGCGTCCGGGATGTCGTGGAGCGGCGTGCCGTCGGGGGTCCTGAGGTGTTCGAGCCGGCCGTCGTCGAGGGTGCGCAGGGCCTCGCGTACGGGGGCCCGCTGGACCAGGCCGAACTGGGCGATGTCCGACACCGTCGCCGGGCCGAAGGCCGAGAGGTAGCGCAGGATCAGGGTGCGCAGGGCCTCCGGCTCCGGCGTGCGGCCCGACAGCCGCGGGCCGGGCGGGGCGGCGACGAAGGAGGCGCGGGTGCCGAAGGACCAGGGGGCGCCGGTGGGGGCGTGCAGGAGCGGGGCGTAGGCCCGCAGACCCCACCAGGCTCCGGCCTTGCGCTCGGCACCGAGCCGCTCCTCCAGCCACGCCTCCATCTCCGCGGCGGTGCGCTGTCGCCGGGCGAACTCCAGCAGCTCCGGGACGATGTCGTCCGCGTCCGCCGGGGTCAGTCCGGCCACGGCGAACCGGGGGCCGAGGCGGGAGCCGTACAGCGTCTGCTGCAGCGCGCCGCGGAACGGGCGGTGGTCGTCGGCGTGGACGGCGTGCAGCGTGATCCGCATCAGCGTCGCCTTCACCACCGTACGGGCGGTGAACGCGTCGTCCAGGTCGGTCGGCCGGAAGCCTGCGACACGGTTCCAGAGAGCGATGTACGGCGACGCGGGGTACTGCGCCTGGAGGGCGACGATCCGGCGGACCGCGTCGGGGATCGTCAACGCCTCGCGGTTCAGGAGGAGTTGGCGCGCCAGGGTGGCCCGGTTGAGGTCGCCGGGGGTGAGGGGCCGCACGGCGGTCAGTGGGACGGGGCGAGCGCGAGGCTGACGCCGAGGCCGGCCAGGACGGAGCCGATGACCTTGTTGAGGACCTTCTGGGCGCGGAGCATCAGGGTGCGCATCCGTTCCTGGGAGAAGAAGACGGCGACGACACCGAACCACAGCAGATGGGCCAGCGACATGAACAGTCCGTAGCCCACCTGCTGGACGAGCGGTGTGCCGGGGCTGACCACCTGGGAGAACGTGGAGACGACGAAGAGGGTCGTCTTCGGGTTGAGGACGTTGGTGAGGAAGCCGGTGCGCAGGGCGGCGAGCGGGGTCAGCTCCGTCTTGCCGCTCAGGTCGATCTCGACCTCGCCGCGGGTGCGGAAGGTGCGGACGCCGATGTAGACGAGGTAGGCCGCGCCGATCAGCTTGATGACGGTGAACAGGAAGGTGGAGGACGCGATCAGCAGGCCCACGCCGAGCATGGTGTACGTGACGTGGACGAGAACGCCGGCGGCGACGCCGGTGGCCGCGAGGAGTCCGGTGCGGCGGCCGTAGAGGTAGCTGTTGCGGACGATCATCGCGAAGTCGGCGCCGGGGGCGATGACGGCGAGGACCGTGATGAGGGCGACGGCGAATATCTCGGTCACGCGGTGAGCTCCTCCTCGGACGGGTGGCCCTCGGCCTGGTGGTCCTCGGTCTGGTGGTCCTCGTCCCGGATCTCCTCGCCGAGCAGGTCGCGGGCCATGAGGGTGGCGCCCGCCACCGCGCCCGGCATCAGGAACACCGCGACGACGGGGACCAGGAAGGCGAGGCCCAGCGGGGTGCCGAAGCCCCAGACCAGGGTCCTGCGGGAGCGGAGCAGGGCCAGGCGGGCGCGCAGGTCGACGTCGCGGCGCTGCAGGGCCACGGCGGTGAGTTCCTCGGTGAGGAAGAAGCCGGTGACGAAGAAGCCGATCACGGGGACGACGGTCTGCCCGACGAACGGCACGAACCCGAGGGCGAACAGCAGCAGGCCCCACACCGCGGCGCGCACCAGGATGCGCAGGCTGTCCCGGGCGGAGATCCACAGCTCGCGCCAGAGCGGCAGCCCGGACTCGGGGGCCGTGCCGTCGGGCGACACGTCCCGGTCGACCGCCTCGGAGAGGCTCTCGTAGAAGGGCTGGCCGATGAGCAGCGTGACGGCGGTGAAGGTGAGCACGGCGAGCAGCAGGCCGAGGGCGAACAGTACGACGAGGAGGAAGCCCCGGAAGAGACCGAGCCAGGGGCTCGACCAGTCGTCGGCGAACGGCGTCGCCCACGCGACGAGGTCGCCGCCCCACATGGCGAGCGCGACGAGCGCCGCCAGATACAGCACCAGCGTGATCAGCCCGGGCAGCAGCCCGAACCCGTACTGCCTGCCGTTGCGGGCCACCCACCGCTGGCCCTTCACCAGATACTGAAAACCCACCCCGAGATCTCGCATGGCCGAACTCTATCGGCCGTGCCCGTCTGCGCATTTGAGTCGAACGGGCACGCCTCGCCGTACCGATCTCCAGAGGCGGCTGAGTGCGAGGAGGAGCGGATGACCAGGGAGATCCACGGCACCGTGGCCGACGGTTTCGAAGCGGTGCGGGAAGAGTTCGCCGCGTTCGTGGCGGAGGAACAGCCGGACTACGAGGGTCAGTTGTGCGCGTATGTGCACGGGCGGCGGGTCGTGGACCTGTGGGCGGGCGGCGAGGCCGACGCGCTGTACGGCGTGTACTCGTCCACCAAGGGTGCGGCGCATCTGGTGGTGGCGCTGCTCGTCCAGGACGGCACGCTGGAGCTGGACCGCAAGGTGACCTACTACTGGCCGGAGTTCGCGGCCGAGGGCAAGGGCCAGCTGACCCTGCGCGAGCTGATCGCGCACCGGGCCGGGGTGGTCGGCACCGACACCGGGTTCTCCCCGCAGGAGCTGGCCGACGACCGGCAGATCGCCGAACGCCTGGCCGACCAGCGGCCGTTCTGGCGCCCGGGCACCGCCTTCGGCTACCACGCGCTGGTCATCGGCGCGCTCACGGGCGAAGTCGTACGCCGGGCCACGGGCCGTACGCTCCAGGAGGTGTACGAGGAGCGGGTGCGCGCCCCGTACGGGCTGGACTTCTTCCTGGGGCTGCCCGCCGCGCACGAACCGCGGTTCCGCACGGCCCTGCCGATGGCCCCCACGGCAAAGCAGCGGGCGCTGCTCGACTCACTGCCCGGCGGACCGGACACGCTCGCGTCGATCGCCTTCAACCGGCACGCCGCCGAGCCCACCGACCTCGAACTGCTGCCGAACGACCCGCTGGTCCGGGCCAAGGGGCCGGCCTCGGTGGGCGGGGTCGCCTCGGCGCGCGGTCTCGCGGGGCTGTACGCGGCGGCGATCAGCGAGCGGGAGGGGAAGGCGCCGCTGCTGAAGGAGGACACGGCGGCGGAGTTCGGGCAGTTCCACTCGGTGGGGTACGACCTGGTGGCCCGCGCGCACAAATCGTACGGGCTCGGTTTCCAGGCGACCGCGGACACCTGGCACCCGTTCCTGGGCGCGGGGGCGTTCGGGCACAGCGGGGCCGGTGGCTGCCAGGCCTTCGCGGATCCGCGCAGCGGGCTGGCCTACGGGTACACGCGGCGCCGGTTCGCGTTCCCGGGCGGGGCGGCGCAGGAGAACGACCGGCTGGCGGGGGCGGTCCATCGGGCGGCGCTCGCCGTCTGACGGCAGGCATGAGCGAGGGCCGCACCCCACGTCCAAGGGTGCGGCCCTCGTCGTACGCAACGAGCGGCGGCGTAGCCGCGTCACGCCCGGAGCGTGACGACCTCAGAGCTTGACGATCATCTTTCCGGTGTTGTCGCCGCGCAGGACCCCGAGGAACGCCTCCAGGTTGTTCTCGATGCCCTCGACGACGGTCTCGCGGTACTTCAGCTCGCCCGAGCGGATCCAGGCGCCGACCTCGCGGACGAACTCCGGCTGGAGGTCGTAGTGGTCGCCGACCAGGAGGCCCTCGATGCGGCCGCGGGTCTGGATGAGACGGGCGAGGTTCCTCGGGCCGGGGGCGGGCTCGGTGTTGTTGTAGACCGAGATCATGCCGCAGATCGCGATGCGGCCGCGCTCCTTGAGGGAGCCGATGGCGGCCTCGAGGTGGTCGCCGCCGACGTTGTCGAAGTAGACGTCGATGCCGTCGGGGGCGGCGGCGCGCAGCTGCTCGCTCACCGGGCCGTTCTTGTAGTTGAAGGCGGCGTCGAAGCCGTACTCCTCGACGAGGAGCTTGACCTTGTCGTCGGACCCGGCGGAGCCGATGACCCGCGAGGCGCCCTTCAGCTTGGCGATCTGCCCGACCTGGCTGCCGACGGCACCGGCGGCGCCGGAGACGAAGACGGAGTCGCCCTCCTTGAAGGCGGCGGTGCGCAGCAGGCCGGCGTAGGCGGTGAGGCCGGTCATGCCGAGGACGCCGAGGTAGGTGGAGAGCGGCGCGGCCTCGGGGTCGACCTTGACGGCCTGGGCCGCGTCGAAGGTGGCGTACTCGCGCCAGCCGCCGAAGTGCAGGACGTGGTCGCCGACGGCGATCCCCTCGGCGGCGGAGGCGACGACCTCGCCGACGGCCCCGCCCTGCATGGCCTTGCCCAGCTCGAAGGGGGCGACGTACGACTTCGCGGCGCTCATCCGGCCGCGCATGTACGGGTCGACGGAGACGTACGCGTTGCGTACGAGCACCTGACCGGGGCCGGGCTGCCGTATCTCCGCCTCGGCCAGCTCGAAGTCCTCGGGCTTCGGCCAGCCGACGGGGCGGCTGAGCAGACGCCACTCGCGGCCGGTGGTGGGGAGGGCGGAGTCAGTCATGGGGGGCGCCTTTCACATCAAAAGCTTCACTACCTGAAACAACCATGCGCCTTAATATTTCATGTTGTCAAGTAAAGGGGGTATCCTCGGAGGCATGGCCACCTCACCACGGACCCCTCTGCCCGACGCGCTCACCCTGGAGGTCGTCGAGCTCATCGGCGAGGTCGTGGCCCGCTTCTACGAGGACTACGAGGACGCGGCCTCCGACCACGCCCTCACCGGCGCCCAGGCCCGGCTGCTCAGCCTGCTCTCCCTCGAACCGCTCCCCATGCGCAAGCTCGCGCAGAAGCTGAAGTGCGAGCCGTCCAACGTCACCGGCATCGTCGACCGCATGGAGTCCCGGGGCCTGGTCGAACGCCGGCCGGACCCCGCCGACCGCCGGGTGAAGCTGGCCGCGGCGACGGAGGAGGGGCGCCGGGTCGCCAAGGGGCTGCGCGAGTCCCTGCGCTTCGCACGCGAGCCGCTGGCCGGGCTGGCCGAGGAGGAGCGGATGGTGTTGCGGGGGCTGCTCCAGCGGATGCTGGCGGCGGAGGCGAACGGCGGCTGACATCCGGGACCTTGCCCATTACGATGCGCTGCGCCGCGCGTCGCACTCACGGCGGCGCGGCTTCGCATCCAAGGGGGGATCTCGGTGTTCGTCATGTTCGTACTGCTGCTCATAGTGGCGGTCGTGCTGTTCTTCGTCGGTCGCAGTCAGGACGCCGCATGGTGGAAGATCGGGGCGGCGATCAGCGCCGTCGGGGGTGTGCTGTTCGGCGTCTTCTCGTGTGTGCACGTGGTGAGCGCGTACGAGGTCGGCGTGCCGGTGACCTTCGGCAAGGTCGGCTCGCCCATGAAGTCGGGCATCCAGTTCAAGTCGCCGTTCACCGACGTCACGTCCTTCTCCACGCGTCCGGTCGACCTCAACCTGTACGACAAGGAAGTCGTCGAGGTCCGCTCCTCGCAGGGCGGGGTGCTGTACGCGGACGTCACGATCAAGTGGGCCGTGGTGCCGGCGAAGGCGGTCGAGCTGTACCGGCTGGCGGGCACCGCGGAGGGGGTCCAGGCTCGGCTGGTGCTGCCGGACAGCCGCGAGATCATCCGCAACGTCTTCGCGAAGCACACCAGCGAGGAGGGCTACGCCTCCGCCCGTGAGCAGATCGGCGCGGAGATCGCCGCCGCCATCAAGGAGCGCCTCGCGCCGCGCGGGATCGACGTGACCGCCGTCAACCTGCGCAATGTGCGGCCGTCGGAGAAACTGCAGGACCAGATCGACAAGAAGATCCAGCAGGAGCAGGCGACCGAGCGGTCCCTGGAGGCGGCGCGCACGGCCAAGGCGGAGGCGGAGCGCAAGCGCATCGAGGCGGAGGGCATCGCCAACGCCAACAAGATCATCGAGCGCTCGCTGAGCGACAAGGTCCTCTACAACCAGTGCCTGGAGGCCTACAAGCAGGCCGCCAAGGCCAATCCGGTGTACGCGGTGCCGTGCGGCACGGACTCGAACGGCACGCCGGTCATCGTGGACAACAGCAAGGACTGAGCGTTCGCTGGAAGTCCGGTGCGTCGCCTGCGGCGCCGTCGTGGCTGGTCGCGCAGTTCCCCGCGCCCCTTTCGGGGCGCTGCCGCACCGCAGTGGAATCCGACCGACCTGCTCAGTCGTCCGAAGAACCCGAGCCGTTGCTCTTGATGCTGATCCTGCGCGCCAGACTGCCGGCCGCGAGGGTCGCGCCTGCGATCGCTCGGGTCCAGCGGGGGCCGCCGCGGGCCGCCCACCAGACGCAGACGCATCCTCCGACGGTGAGGACGAGGATGACGGACAGGGCGAGCAGGATCACGGATCGCTCCTTCTAGGGGTGGCACTGCCGTTCTACACGCGGGGGTCCGGGCCGCGGTTCCCGGAACGTGAAGGTCCGGCGCACCGGTGGGTGCGCCGGACCTGGGCCGTTCCCGGACCCGCGGGTCAGGCCTTCTTACGGGTCGTCATGAAGCGCTGGATCAGGATGAACGCGCAGAGCAGCACACCCGTGGCGATCTTGGTCCACCAGGAGCTGAGGGTGCCCTCGAACTGGATGAGGCTCTTGATCAGGCCCAGGACGAGGACGCCGAACAGGGTGCCGAGGACATAGCCCGAGCCACCGGTGAGCAGGGTGCCGCCGATGACGACCGCGGCGATGGCGTCGAGCTCCATGCCGGTCGCGTGCAGCGGGTCACCGGACTGGATGTACAGGGTGAACAGGAGACCGGCCAGCGCCGAGCAGAAGCCGCTCACCGTGTACACGGCGATCTTGGTGCCGCCCTGCGGGAGGCCCATCAGCAGGGCCGACTGCTCGTTGCCGCCGATGGCGTACACCCGGCGCCCGAAGCGGGTGTAGTGCAGGACGTAGAAGGCGATCGCGAGGACGACCAGGGAGACGACCGCGCCGATCGACAGGAAGCCCATGCCCAGCTGCACCTGCGCCTGGGCCATGCTGCTGACCCCGGAGTCGCTGATGGAGATCGACTCCTTGCTGATGACCAGGCACAGGCCCCGGAAGAGGAAGAGGCCGGCGAGGGTCACGATGAAGGGCTGGATCTCGAAGTTGTGGATCACGTAGCCCATCAGGAAGCCGCCGAACGCGCCCACGGCGAGGGCCAAGGGGATCACAAGGGCGAGCGGCAGCCCCTGGCGTTCCACGAGCCAGGCCGTGAACATCGTGGTGAAGCCGATCATCGAGCCGACGGAGAGGTCGATGCCGCCGGAGAGGATGACGAAGGTGACACCGACGGCGGCGACCAGGAGGTAGCCGTTGTCGATGAACAGGTTGAGGAAGACCTGCGGCTCGGCGAAGCCGTAGAACTGGTAGCGGCTCAGGCCCACGCCGTACATGACGAGGAAGAGCAGGGCCGTGGCCGCGACGGGCAGGCGCCGGTCGGCGAGCAGCCGCGCGGCCCTGGACGGCGTACGGCTGTCCGGGGCGGCCTGGGGGCTCTGGGTGGTCGTGGTCATCACGACACCTCCATCTTGGGAGCGGCGTCGGCCGGCGTGGCGGTGTCCGCCGGGGCGGCGGCCTGCGGGGCGCTTCCCTTCGCACCGAACCTCGCGCCGAACTTCGCGCCGAAGACCTTGGCGCGGAACTTCGGGGACTGCAGCAGACAGACGACGATGACGACGGCGGCCTTGAAGACCAGGTTGGTCTGCGTGGGGACGCCGATGGTGTAGATCGTGGTGGTCAGGGTCTGGATGACGAGGGCGCCGACCACCGTGCCGCCGATGGAGAACCGGCCGCCCAGCAGCGAGGTGCCGCCGATCACCACGGCGAGGATGGCGTCGAGCTCGATCCACAGACCGGCGTTGTTGCCGTCGGCGGCGGAGGTGTTGGAGCTGATCATCAGGCCCGCGATGGCCGCGCACAGGGCGCAGAACACGTACACCATGATCTTGATGCGGGCGGACCTGATGCCGACCAGTCGGCTGGCCTCGGCGTTGCCGCCGACCGACTCCACGAGCAGGCCGAGCGCGGTGCGGCGGGTCAGCGCCACGGTGATGGCCACGACCACGGCGACGACGAAGATGGAGAAGGGCAGCGTCAGCCAGTAGCCGCCGCCGATCAGCTTGTACGGCTCGCTGTTGATGGTGATGATCTGGCCGTCGGTGATGAACTGGGCGACACCGCGTCCGGCGACCATGATGATCAGCGTGGCGATGATGGGCTGGATGCCCATCCGGGCGACCAGGAAGCCGTTCCACAGACCGCAGACGACCGCGGCGAGCAGGCCGAGGCCCATGGCGAGCAGTACGCCGGACAGGGCGTTCTGGTCGGCCTGGTCGCTGATGTAGGAGCAGGCCAGCGCTCCGGTGATGGCGACCACGGCGCCGACGGAGAGGTCGATGCCGCCGGTGGCGATGACGAGGGTCATGCCGACCGCGACCAGGATGAGGGGCGATCCGAACAGCACGATCGAGACGAGGCTGCCGTAGAGGTGGCCCTCGGTCATCTTGATCGAGAAGAAGTCGGGGGTGAACGGGACGTTGACGAGCAGCAGGAGGATCAGGACCGCGACCGGCCAGAACAGCTGGTGGTGCGTCAGTGCTCGCCAGCGGGAGGTGGTGGTCACTGGTGTTCTCCGCTCGCGATGGTCTCGAGGATCTTGCTGGTGGTGATCTCGGGCCCGTTGGTGATCCGCGCCACCAGCCTGCGGTCGCGCAGCACTCCGATGGTGTGGCTGAGCCGGAGTACCTCCTCCAGCTCGGCGGCGATGTACAGGACGGACATGCCGTCCTCGGAGAGCGAGACGACGAGTTTCTGGATCTCCGCCTTGGCGCCGATGTCGATGCCGCGGGTCGGCTCGTCGAGGATCAGCAGCTTGGGCTGGGTGATCAGCCAGCGGGCCAGCAGCACCTTCTGCTGGTTGCCGCCGCTGAGCTGGCCGACCCTCGCCTCGGGGTTGGCGGGGCGGATGTCGAGGGCCTTGATGTACTTGGCGACCAGCTCGTCGCGCTGGGCGGCCGGGATGGGCCGGGTCCAGCCGCGCGCGGCCTGCAGGGCGAGGATGATGTTCTCCCGCACCGTCAGGTCGGGCACCAGCCCCTCGGTCTTGCGGTTCTCGGAGCAGAAGGCGACCCCGGCGCCGATCGCGCCGTTCGGTGCGCTCAGCGAGACCTGCTTGCCGTCGACGGTGACCGTGCCGCTGTCGGGCTGGTCGGCGCCGAAGAGCACCCGGGCGAGTTCGGTGCGGCCCGAGCCGAGCAGTCCGGCGAGGCCGATCACCTCGCCCTTGTCGATCTCCAGCTCGAAGGGGGCGATACCGCCGGTCCGGCCGAGTCCGTCGGCCTTCAGCAGGGTCTCGCCCGCGTGGGAGTGCAGCTGGTGCTCGTGGAGTTCCTCGAGCTGGTTCATGGCCTTGCCGAGCATGAGCTGGACGAGGCCGACCTGGTCGAGGTCGCGCACCATGTGCTCGCCGACGAGGGTGCCGTTGCGCAGGACCGTCATACGGTCGCAGACCTCGTAGATCTGGTCGAGGAAGTGCGAGACGAACAGGATCGCCACGCCCTCGTCCTTCAACCGCCGCATCAGGGCGAAGAGCTGGAGGACCTCGTCGCGGTCGAGGCTGGAGGTCGGCTCGTCGAGAATGAGCACCTTGGTGCCCTCACCCTCGCCCGTCCCCAACGACCGTACGATCGCGACCAGTTGCTGCACGGCCAGCGGGTACGAGGACAGCGGCGCGGCGACGTCGATGTCGAGGCCGAGCCGGTCCACCAGCTGGGCCGCCTCCTGGCGCAGCCGCTTCCACTGGATGCGGCCCATACGGGTCGGCTCGCGGCCGATGAAGATGTTCTCCGCCACCGACAGGTTGGGGCAGAGGTTGACCTCCTGGTAGACGGTGCTGATGCCGGCCTGCTGGGCCTGCAGCGGGCTGGCGAACCGCACGGACCTGCCGTCCAGCGTGATCGTGCCGCCGTCCAGGGAGTAGACCCCCGTCAGCACCTTGATGAGGGTGGACTTGCCCGCGCCGTTCTCGCCCATCAGGGCGTGGATCTCGCCGGGGAAGAGCCGGAAGTCGACGTCCGACAGAGCCCGTACCCCCGGGAACTCTTTGACTATGCCCGCCATTTCCAGGACGGGCCGCGGCTCTGCCATGGCAGTGCTCCTCATGAGATTCGTTCAGGCCCGCAGGGAGCCCCGGGACCGATGGCGCTCGGTCGGCCGGGAGCTCCCTGGCGGTGGGTGCCGTCGGTCAGTACTTGCGGTTCGGGAGCTCGGCCTTGGCCTGGTCCTGGAGGAAGTCGCCTTCCTCGGTCTTGATCCAGCGCTCGACCGTCTCGCCGTCGTGGACCTTCTTGACGACGTCCATCAGCTGGGGGCCGAGGAGCGGGTTGCACTCGACGATGCCGTTGATCTTGCCCTCGGACATGGCCACGAAGCCGTCCTTCACGCCGTCGATCGAGACGATCAGGATGTCCGTGCCGGGCTTCTTGCCGGCCGCCTCGATGGACTGGATGGCGCCGATGGCCATGTCGTCGTTGTGCGCGAAGAGGACGTTGATGTCCGGGTTGGACTGCAGGAAGGCCGCCATGACCTGCTTGCCGCCGGCGCGGGTGAAGTCACCGGTCTGGCTGACGACGATCTTCCAGTCGTCGGCGTGGTCGGCGTCCATGACCTCCTTGAAGCCCTTGGCGCGCTCGATCGCGGGGGCGGCACCGGTGGTGCCCTCCAGCTGGGCGATCTTCACCGCGCCCTTGAGGCCGGCCTTCTCCACGACCGTCGCCAGCATCTTGGCGGCGCGGCGGCCCTCGTCGGTGAAGTCGGAGCCGACCAGGGTGACGAAGAGGGAGTCGTCGGAGGTCTCCACCGAGCGGTCGGTCAGGACCACGGGGATCTTTGCGGCCTTGGCCTCCTTGAGGACGGCGTCCCAGCCGGTGACGACCACCGGCGAGAAGGCGATGACGTCCACCTTCTGCGCGATGTAGCTGCGGATCGCGGAGATCTGGTTCTCCTGCTTCTGCTGGGCGTCGGAGAACTTGAGGGTGTAGCCGGCCTCCTTGGCCGCGTCCTTCACCGAGGTGGTGTTGGCGCTGCGCCAGCCGCTCTCCGCGCCGACCTGGGAGAAGCCGAGCGTGATCGTCTTGCTGCCCCCGGAGGACGAGCTGGAGGAGCCGCTGTCCTCCTTGGCGCAGGCCGCCAGGCCGCCCGCCGCCGCCACGCCGACCGCCGCGGTGAGGAAGTTCCTTCTGCTGAGCATGTTCTTCTCCTTTGAAGAGCCGGCCCGGGGACGGACCTGCTGGTACTCAAGGACCGGCTGCACTGCGTCCAGCCTGTCGATCATCGTTCGGTATTTCGGCCACACCGCTGGGCAGGGAGGCCTACGGATCCGTCAGAGGGGCACGCCTTCGGGTTGGGCGGCGTGCGGGAACGTGCTTGCGCGGACGACGAGTTGGGGTTCGATCGCGATCGGGGACGGGGTGGCTGGTGGCCTGCCCTCGATCATCTCCAGGAGCAGTGCGATGCCCTGTTTGCCGACCGCCGAGAAGTCCTGCCGGACAGTGGTGAGGGGCGGTGCGAAGAACTCCGACTCCGGGATGTCGTCGAAACCGACCACCGCGACGTCCTGCGGGGTACGCACCCCCGCCTCACGCAGGGCCCGCAGCACCCCCAGCGCCATCTGGTCGTTGGCGACGAAGACCGCGGTCAGCCCCCGGCCCACCCAGCCGGCCAGTTCCTGCCCGGCGCGGTAGCCGGACAGCGGACTCCAGTCGCCCCGCAGCAGCAGGGGCGGTTCGACGCCCGCCGCCTCCAGGGTGGCCCGCCAGCCGGCGGCCCGGTCGGCCGCCTCCAGCCAGTCCTCGGGTCCGGCGAGATGCCAGACCGTGCGGTGGCCGGCGGCCAGCAGATGGCGGGTCGCCAGACGTGCTCCCAGATGCTGGTCCACGCTGACGCTGGGGATGTCCACGCCCTGCCCGCTGCCCACGATCACCACCGGGAAGGGGCTGCGGAGTTCGGTGAGGGCGTCCACCGCCGACCGCTGCGGGGCGATGGCGACCACCCCCTCCACGCCGCCCTCGCTGAGATGGTCCAGCGCCTCGGACAGGGTCGCCATGGTCAGTTCGCGCAGACTGACCGTGGAGACGAGATAGCCCTCGGCGCGCGCGGCCTCCTCCAGCGCGAACAGGGTGCTGGCCGGGCCGTACAGGGTGGTGTCGGAGGCGATCACGCCCAGCGTCCGGGTGCGCCGGGTGGCCAGGGCCCGGGCCGAGGAGTTGCGGCGGTAGCCCATCTCCTCGATCACGCGGAGCACCCTGGCCCGGGTCTCCTCCCGCACGTTGGGGTGGTCCCCCAGTACGCGGGAGACGGTCTGGTGGGACACGCCGGCCTGGCGTGCCACGTCGGCCATGGTGGGCGGCCTGAGCTGCGCGGGTGACACGGCCGCACCTCCTTGGCGGTCGTCTGCCGATAAGTCCTGTGTCGTGAGCGGTGGCTTCCGCGCGGCCGGCTTCACTCCGCGTGGTCCGAGAGCCCAACAGCGCTGCTGGGACTTTCGAGTTGGGACACTACGGGCACGACGCTCATACCTCCCACGCTGACGTCCGACGCCGACCGGTGAATGCGGACGACATTGTGAGCGCTAACAATTCATGGCGGTCAAGAGGGCTGCAGCGGAACGTCGTCACGGTTGAATAACGCGACAGGCGGCGGACCCCCGGTGGACGGCCGTCCAAACACCCCTCAACCACCGCTCACACCAGCGAAGTTGCCCCAGCCGAACGACACCCGGAGCACGAGCACCGGCGCCTGCCGCCGAATCGGCCCGAAGACCGGAAACAGCCCTATGCCGACGCGGCGGGAGTCGGCGGGCGGCCGCGAACCGACAACGGCGCCGGCACCGGCACCGGCACCGGCACCGATAGGCGGGCACGCCGAGCCTGCGGCAGCCGGCGGGAACCGGCGCGACGCGGCGGCCGGTGGCCGGAGTCGGCGCGCCGCAAGGGGGGCGGCAACCGGCGGCGGCACCGCACAGCAGGCACGCCGAACCTGGAGCGAGCCCAGCGGAGACCGGTGCGACACCGCAGAAGCCCGCGACACGGCAGGAGTCCGCGAGGCAGCAGGGGGCAGCATCCGGCCACGAGCCGACGACGACAGCGGCGCCGCAGGTGGACACGCCGAGCCCGCGACAAGTCGGCCCGCGGCACCGGCACCGGCACCGGCAGGTGGGCACGCCGAGGCTGCGGCAAGGCGGCGGAGACCGGCGCGACGCGGGACGCGGTGGGCGGTGGGCGCGTCGGGGCCGGGTCGGGGCCGGGTCGGCGGGGTGGTCCCGCGACAGACCTAGGAGCACCACCACAGGAAGCGTGTGCAGGTTTCCGATGGGGAGGGGTCGGGGGAGGACGAGCCGGAGGTCGTCGGGGTGGCGGTCGGGGTGGAGCCGGAGGGGGTCGTCGCGTCGGCGGAGGAGCCGGGGACGGTCGCCGACTGGGCTTCCTTGACCGGGGTCCGGCTCGGGGTCTCGTCCGGGGACTCGGAGGCCGACGGGGAGGCGGAGGCGCTGGGCGAGGCCGAGGACCTGCCGTCGCCCGTCCGGTCGTCCAAAGGCTGCGCGGAGGTGCTCGGCTCCGTCGTGGAGTCGTCCACCTCGGAGGACTCGCCGCCGGCCGCCGACGGATTCGGCTTGGAGGCGAACCCCGGTGCGTCCACGCCGAGTTCGGCGAGGCTCAGCCCGCCCGCGGCGAGCACGAAACCGGCGGTGATCAGCACGGTTCGCTTACGGCGCTTGCGGTGGACGGCGGCCTTGCGGTCCCGTCGGCTCGCCTCCGAGGCGTCGGCCGGGCCCGCCCCGGCGGCGTCCTCGCCACCCCTGCGGCCACCCCGGCCCTGTCCGCGCCGCCGCGCGGCACGCCCCTGCGGCTCGCCGTCGCCGCCCTCACGGGCACTCCGGCCGTCGGGGTCGGCGTACCCGGCGTGCTCGTCCCGGCCGACTTCGTACGACCTGCGGTCGGGGTAGCCGTCCCGGCCGCCGCCACCGCCGTAGACCTCGTGCCCGGCGGGCTCATCCCGGCCGCCGCCACCGCCGTAGACCTCGTGCCCGGCGTGCTCGTCCCGGCCGCCGCCACCGCCGTAGACCTCGTGCCCGGCGGGCTCGTCCCGGCCGCCGCCACCGCCGTAGGCCCCGTGGTCGGCGTGCTCGTCCCGGCCGGCGGCGTACGGCCCGTGGCCGGGGTGGGCGTCCCGCCCGGCGTCATACGACCCGTGGTCGGGGTAGGCGTCCCGGCCGACGGCGCCGTCTTCGCCGTGCGGGCCGTGATTGGCGTGATTGGCGTGATCGGCACCGCCCGCGGCTCCGCCGGACGTGTCATGATCGTCGGACACGCGGGACACGCCGCGCGGCGGCTCCGGCGCGTACGCATCCTGGGGATACGCGCGTAGCTGATCGGCAGGTGCGCCGCACCCCGGGCAGGCGAGGGCGCCGTTGAGGTGCCTTCGGCACGGGTGGCAGTAGTCCATGACGTGGGAAGACTAGGTTCCCGGGCGGTCACGTTCCGAGGCCGCCCTGTGAAAGTTGTGTGGGAAACCGGCCATACCGGCGCGGCGGCTTGAGTGACCTGTCACACACCGCTCAACACCCCTGTGTCGAAAGGGTCATCGAAACCGTCGAAACCGTTACCTGTTCGACCCATTGACACTCGGCTCACGCCATCCTTACTGTCTGGCCAGCATTTCGAACGTGTGACGAAATCTCGAACAGCCGAAGGGTAACTTCCGTGCGCATCACCGGAATCAGCACGCACGTGGTCGGGACGCCGTGGCGCAACCTGACCTACGTCCTGGTGCATACCGACGAGGGCATCACGGGTGTCGGCGAGACCCGCATGCTGGGTCACACCGACGCGCTGATCGGCTACCTGAGAGAAGCCGAGCAGAACCACATTCTCGGCTCCGACCCGTTCGCTGTCGAGGACCTCACCCGCCGGATGAAGTACGGCGACTACGGGCGCGCCGGCGAGATCGTGATGTCCGGCATCGCCGTGGTCGAGATGGCCTGCTGGGACATCAAGGGCAAGGCCCTCGGCGTACCGGTGTGGCAGCTGCTCGGCGGCAAGGTCACCGACAAGGTCAAGGCCTACGCCAACGGCTGGTACACCACCGAGCGCACCCCGGAGGCGTACCACAAGGCCGCCCAGGGGGTCGTGGAGCGCGGCTACAAGGCGCTCAAGATCGACCCCTTCGGCACCGGCCACTTCGAGCTGGACCACCAGCAGACCCTGTACGCCGTCTCCCTCATCGAGGCCGTGCGCGACGCCATCGGGCCGGACGCCGAGCTGATGCTGGAGATGCACGGCCGGTTCTCCCCCGCCACGGCGGTGCGACTGGCCAAGGAGCTGGCCCCCTTCAAGCCCGCGTGGCTGGAGGAGCCCTGCCCGCCGGAGAACCTGAAGGCGCTGGAGAAGGTCGCCGCCAAGGTCGACATCCCGGTCGCCACCGGTGAGCGCATCCACGATCGCATCGAGTTCCGCGAGCTGTTCGAGAGCCAGGCCGTGGACATCATCCAGCCGGACGTCGGCCACATCGGCGGCATCTGGGAGACGAGGAAGCTGGCCGCCACCGCCGAGACGCACTACGTGCTCGTCGCCCCGCACAACGTCGGTGGCCCGGTGCTGACCGCCGCCTCCCTCCAGGTCGGCTTCACCTCCCCCAACTTCAAGATCCTCGAGCACTTCAACGATTTCGCCGACGCGGAGATCAAGAAGGTCGTCAAGGGCGCGCCCGAGGTGGTCGACGGCTACTTCCACCTCTCCGACAAGCCCGGTCTCGGCGTCGAGCTGGACGTGGACGCCGCCGCCGAGTTCCCGCAGCAGCAGGCCCGCTTCGACCTGTGGGCCGAGGGCTGGGAGCAGCGGAAGCCGAAGGGCGCGAAGTGAGCACCGAAGTCGTCATCGAGGCGCCCGGCGAGCACCGGCTCACCGAGCACACCCCGCGCGAGCCCGGTCCGGGCGAGGCGCTGGTCCGGGTCCACGCGGTGGGCATCTGCGGCAGCGACCGCGAGGTGTACCAGGGCAACCGGCCCGAGGGGTACGTCCGTTACCCGCTGACCCCCGGCCACGAGTGGTCCGGGACCGTGCAGGCCGTGGGCGCCGGGGTGCCCGAGGGCATGGTCGGCCGGAAGGTCGTGGGCGAGGGCTTCCGCAACTGCCAGGTCTGCGACCGCTGTCACGCGGGCGAGACGACGCTGTGCACGGACGGGTACGAGGAGACCGGCTTCACCCAGCCGGGGGCGATGGCCACCACCCTCACCCTCCCGGCGCGGCTGCTGCACGTACTGCCCGAGGACGCCGATCTCACGGCCGCCGCCCTGCTGGAGCCCGCCGCGTGCATCGCGGCCGCCGCCATCAAGGCGCGGGCCCTGCCGGGCGAGAAGGTGGCCGTGGTGGGCACCGGGACGCTGGGCATGTTCGCCGTGCAGTTCCTGAAGGCGGGCTCGCCGGCGGAGCTGCTGGTCGTGGGCACCCGGGACGACAGGGAAACGCTGTCACGGCGGTTCGGGGCGACCGACTTCCGCACCAAGGACCAGGAGCTCCCCGACGACTTCGACGTCGTGATCGAGACCGCCGGGTCCGCGAGTGCTGCCCAGACGGCCGCTTCGCTGCTCCGCAGGGGCGGGCGGCTGGTCCTCACGGGCATTCCTGCTCCGGGCGCCGACGGTCTCGACCCGACGGACCTGGTAGTACGGCAGCTGGAGGTGCACACCGTCTTCGGGGCACCGCCGGACGCCTGGTCGCACACGGTACGGGTGTTCGGGGCCGGGCTGCTGGACCCGCTGCCGCTGGTCACGCACGAACTGCCGCTGGCCGAGTTCCCCGAGGCCATCGAACTGGTGGGATCCGGCGACCCGAAGGTGGGCAAGGTGCTGCTCAGGCCTTAGCACCCCAAAGTCGTACGCCGGTGCGGGGGCAACCTGACGGTCGCCGCACCGGCGTACATCCAGACCCACCCGCACCCTGAGCCGCGAACCTCGTCCGAAATACCGAACACCTAAGGACACCTTGTGACCGACGCTTCCGCCCCGGCAGCCCGTCGACCCGGTGAGCAGGCGCTCGCCGCACTCGGCCTGGGCGCACCCGCCCTCGACCCCGCCGACGCCTCGCCCCACTCCTTCCCGGGCGGCGGCCGCTGGCGCACCGAGGTCCCTTCGTGCGAGGGTCCCGAGGCGCTGGCCGTCATCCTGAAGGAGGCCTCGCGGCTCGACGTGCCGATCCACCGGATCAGCCAGGGCAGCGGCGTGTGGATGCTGACCGACGCCGAGATCACCGAGATGGTCGAGGCGACCGGCGAGCGTGACATCGAGCTCTGCCTGTTCACCGGCCCGCGCGGCACCTGGGACATCGGCGGCTCCACCCGCACCGACTCGCGCGGCGGGGGCTTGCGCGCCCGTGGGCACGACGCCGTCGCCGGGTGTGTCGAGGACGCCGTCCGGGCCACCGAGCTGGGCGTCAAGTGCCTCCTCGTCGCCGACGAGGGCGTGCTGTGGACGCTGCACCAGGCCCGTGGGGCCGGCATCATCCCGGCGGACACGACGCTGAAGGTGTCGGCGCTGATCGGCCCCGTGAACCCGGCCTCGTACGCCGTCTACGAGCGGCTGGGCGGCGACTCGCTGAATGTGCCCAGCGACCTCACGCTGGACCATCTCACCGAGATCCGCCGGGTCTCCGCTGCCCCGATGGACATGTACATCGAGGCACCCGACGACCTCGGCGGGTACATCCGGATGTACGAAGTGGCCGAGCTGATCCGGCGCGGCGCACCCCTGTACCTCAAGTTCGGTCTGTCCAAGGCCCCGGGGATCTACCCTTACGGCCACCACATGCGGGATCTGACCCTGTCCACCGCGCGGGAACGGGTCCGGCGCGGCCGGCTCGCTCTCGACCTGCTCGCGCGGCACGGAGCGGACGGCGACATGGCCCCGCTGGGCTCCCGGCTGCCCGGCGAACTGAACAGGTTTGATGCCCGGTCATAACGTTCCGGAAACCTCGCTTCACACAAGCCGACACAGGCGACCAGAATCCGACACACCTCTTTCTCTCGGTCTTCCCGGCGCCTCCCATCCTGGGGGCGCCGTCCATACGGCGAGACCGAGCCCTGCAACACACATCAAGGATGATGAACATGCGTAACCGCAGAGCCGCCCTCGCCGCCATCGCCGGAGCCGCCTCCCTCGCCCTCACCCTGACCGCCTGCGGCCAGGACAGCGAGGGTGGCAGCAACGAGGACAAGGGCAGCGCCAAGGGCGGGACCATCGGCATCTCGATGCCGACCAAGTCCTCCGAGCGCTGGATCGCCGACGGCGCCAACGTCGAGAAGGACCTGCAGGCCAAGGGTTACAAGACCAAGCTGGTCTTCGGTGAGGACGACCCCGACCAGCAGGTCTCCCAGATCGAGAACCTGATCACCCAGGGTGTCAAGGCGCTGGTCATCGCCGCCATTGACAACAAGTCCCTGAACAACGTCCTCCAGCAGGCCGCCGACGCCGACATCCCGGTCATCTCCTACGACCGCCTGATCCTCGGCACGAAGAACGTCGACTACTACGCGTCCTTCGACAACGAGAAGGTCGGCAAGCTGCAGGGCCAGTACATCGTCGACAAGCTGGGCCTGGCGAGCGGCAAGGGCCCCTTCAACATCGAGCTGTTCGCCGGTTCCAACGACGACAACAACACCAAGTACTTCTTCAACGGCGCGATGAGCGTGCTCCAGCCGTACATCGACAGCAAGAAGCTGGTGGTCAAGTCCGGCCAGACCGCGCTCACCCAGGTCACCACCCTGCGCTGGGACGGCACCACCGCCCAGAAGCGCATGGAGGACAACCTCACCTCGTCCTACACCAGCGGCCGGGTCGACGCGGTGCTCTCGCCCTACGACGGCATCTCCATCGGCATCATCGCCGCGCTGAAGTCGGACGGTTACGGCACCAAGGCCAAGCCGCTGCCGGTCATCACCGGTCAGGACGCCGAGCTCGCCTCCGTGAAGTCCATCATCGCCGGTGAGCAGCAGCAGACGGTCTACAAGGACCTCCGCAAGCTCGCCCAGGTGGCCACGGACATGGTCGACGCCTCCCTCAACGGCAAGAAGCCCGAGATCAACGACACCAAGTCGTACGACAACGGCACCAAGGTCGTCCCGGCCTACCTGCTGGAGCCGGTGAGCGTCGACAAGACCAACTACGAGTCGGTCCTGATCGACGGCGGCTACTACACGGCCGACCAGCTCAAGTAAGCGTCGACCCTTAAGGATTGGAAGGCACGACCATGGCGGGACCCGTCCTGGAAATGCGCTCGATCGTCAAGACCTTTCCCGGTGTGAAAGCGCTGTCGGACGTCACACTGACCGTCCGCCAGGGCGAGGTCCACGCCATCTGCGGTGAGAACGGCGCCGGCAAGTCCACCTTGATGAAGGTGCTCTCCGGCGTCCATCCGCACGGCAGCTACGAGGGCGAGATCCTCTTCGAGGGAGAGGTCTGCTCGTTCAGGGACATCCGGGCGAGCGAGCACCGCGGCATCGTCATCATCCACCAGGAACTGGCGCTGTCGCCGTACCTCTCCCTCGCGGAGAACATCTTCCTCGGCAACGAACACGCCAAGGGCGGGTTCGTCGACTGGCGGGAGACCCTGCGGCACGCCACCGAACTGCTGCGCCGGGTCGGTCTCGACGACCACCCGGAGACCCGCGTCACCGACATCGGCGTGGGCAAGCAGCAGCTCGTGGAGATCGCGAAGGCGCTCTCGAAGAAGGTGAAGCTGCTCATCCTCGACGAGCCGACGGCGGCGCTCAACGACGAGGACAGCGACAAGCTCCTCAACCTCATCCTGGAGTTGAAGAAGCAGGGCATCACCTCGATCATCATCTCCCACAAGCTCAACGAGATCCGCAAGGTCGCCGACTCGGTGACGATCATCCGTGACGGCCGGTCCATCGAGACGCTCGATGTGAAGGCCGCGGAGACGACCGAGGACCGGATCATCAGCGGCATGGTCGGCCGCGACCTCGACCACCGCTTCCCCGAGCGCACCCCGCACGAGGCGGAGGTGGGCGCGGCTCCGGCCCTGGAGATCCGCAACTGGACCGTGCACCACCCGATCGACCAGCAGCGCAAGGTGGTCGACGACGTCTCGATCCAGGTGCGCCGCGGGGAGATCGTCGGCATCGCCGGCCTCATGGGCGCGGGCCGCACCGAGCTCGCGATGAGCGTCTTCGGGCGCAGCTACGGCCGGCACGCGGGCGGAACGGTCCTCAAGGACGGCAAGGAGATCCGGACGAAGACGGTCGCGGAGGCGATCGGGCACGGGATCGCGTACGCCACCGAGGACCGCAAGCACTACGGCCTCAACCTCATCGACACGATCAACCGCAACATCTCGCTGACCGCCCTGGCCAAGGTCGCCAAGCGGGGCGTGGTCGACGAGCACGAGGAGCGGCAGGTCTCCGAGGGCTACCGCAAGTCCATGAACATCAAGGCGCCCACGGTGTTCGAGCCGGTGGGCAAGCTGTCCGGCGGCAACCAGCAGAAGGTCGTCCTCAGCAAGTGGATCTTCGCGGGTCCGGACGTGCTGATCCTGGACGAGCCCACGCGCGGTATCGACGTCGGCGCCAAGTTCGAGATCTACACGGTCATCGACCAGCTGGCCGCCCAGGGCAAGGCGGTCGTCTTCATCTCCTCCGAGCTGCCCGAACTGCTCGGCATGTGCGACCGCATCTACACCATGGCCGCCGGACGGCTCACGGGTGAGTTCCCGCGGGCCGAGGCCACGCAGGAAGTGCTGATGCGCCAGATGACGAAGGACAAAGAGGTAACGCGATGAGCACGGACGTCACCGACAAGTCTCCGGCGGCGGCGCCGCCCGGGAAGAGCGGGGGCCAGGCCACCGGCGGCGGGCTGCTGCAGCTGATGCTGAGCGGTCTGCGCGCCAACATGCGGCAGTACGGCATGCTCATCGCGCTCGGCCTGCTCGTGGTCCTGTTCCAGGTGTGGACCGGCGGTGACCTGCTGCTGCCGCGCAACGTCTCCAACCTGGTCCTGCAGAACAGCTACATCCTGATCCTCGCGATCGGCATGATGCTGGTGATCATCGCGGGTCACATCGACCTGTCGGTCGGATCACTGACCGCGTTCATCGGCGCCTTCGCGGCCGTGCTGACCGTGGAGCACGACGTGGCGTGGCCCGTCGCGCTGGTGCTGTGCCTCGTCGTGGGCGCGGTGGCCGGCTCGGTGCAGGGCGTCCTGATCGCCTATCTCGGCATACCGTCCTTCATCGTGACCCTGGCGGGCATGCTGCTCTTCCGCGGTCTGACGGAGATCTTCCTGGAGGGCCAGACCCTCGGCCCGTTCCCCGACGGACTGCAGAAGATGGGCAACGGCTTCCTGCCGGAGGTCGGCCCGAACACCAACTACCACAACATCACGCTGCTGCTGGGCTTCGCCCTGCTGGCCTTCGTGGTCCTGCAGGAGGTCCGCGACCGCAAGCGCCAGCAGGAGTTCTCGCTGGACGTGCTGCCCCGCAACGCCTTCCTGCTCAAGCTCGTCGCCATCGCCGCCGCGATCCTCACCGTCACCATGCTGCTCGCCAGCTACAAGGGCGCGCCGATCGTGCTGCTGATCCTGGGCCTGCTGGTGGTCGGCTACGGCTACGTCATGCGCAACGCCGTCTTCGGCCGGCACATCTACGCGATCGGCGGCAACCTGCCGGCGGCCAAGCTGTCCGGCGTCAAGGACAAGAAGGTCACCTTCTACGTCTTCCTCAACATGGGCGTGATGGCGGCCCTGGCGGGTCTGGTGGTCGCGGCCCGGCTCAACGCGGCCTCGCCGAAGGCCGGTCTGAACTTCGAGCTCGAGGCGATCGCCTCGTCGTTCATCGGCGGCGCGTCGATGAGCGGCGGTGTCGGCACCGTCCTCGGCGCGATCATCGGTGGTCTCGTCCTCGGTGTCCTCAACAACGGCATGAACCTCCTGAGCGTCGGCACCGACTGGCAGCAGGTCATCAAGGGCCTCGCCCTGCTGCTCGCGGTCGGCTTCGACGTCTGGAACAAGCGCAAGTCCGGTTCGTAGACCGGATCGGCCGAGCGGAATCGGCCGAGCAGAACGGATCGGGCCCCGCCGTGCGGCGGGGCCCTTCCCATGAGCAGGAACCATGAACAGGGAGGCGAAATGCCGGTGAAGTCGCTCTTCGGCAAGCTGGCCGACGGCACCGAGATCCACAGCTGGACGCTGGAGAACGGCGGGACCCGGCTGCGGGTCCTCTCCTACGGCGGGATCGTGCAGTCCCTGGAGATCCCCGACCGCGAGGGCCGCCTCGCGAACGTCAGCCTCGGGTTCGACAGCATCGAGGAGTACGTCGAGAAGACCCCGTACTTCGGCGCGCTGATCGGCCGCTACGGCAACCGGCTCGGCGCGGGGACGTACACCCTCGACGGCGAGACCCACCGGGTCGACGTCAACGACGGGCCGAACAGCCTGCACGGCGGCGCGCAGGGCTTCGACCGCCGGGTCTGGGACGTGGCGCCCTTCGGGGAGGGCGGGGAGGGCGGGGACGTCGGCCTGCGGCTGTCCCGCACGAGCCCCGACGGCGAGATGGGCCACCCCGGCACGCTCACGGTCCGGGTGACGTACACCCTCACCGCGGCCGGCGACTGGCGGATCGACTACGAGGCCACCACCGACCGCACGACCGTCGTCAACCTCACGAACCACGTCTACTGGAACCTGGCCGGCGAGGGCAGCGGCTCGGTCGCGGGCCACGAACTGTCCCTCGCCGCCTCCCGCTACACCCCGGTCGGCCCGGGACTGATCCCCACGGGCGAGCTCGCCGACGTCGCGGGCACCCCCTTCGACTTCCGCGAGGCCAAGGAGATCGGCCGGGACCTGCGCATCGCAGACCCGCAGCTGCTGCACGGGCAGGGCTACGACCACAACTGGGTCCTCGACAAGGGCGTCACCGAGGAGCCCGTCCCGGTGGCGTTCCTGCGCGACCCCTCCTCGGGCCGCACCCTGACCGTCGCCACGACCGAGCCGGGGCTGCAGTTCTACTCCGGCAACTTCCTCGACGGCACCCTCACCGGCCCGGCCGGCCGCGTCTACCGTCAGGGCGACGCGCTCTGCCTGGAGACCCAGCACTTCCCGGACTCCCCGAACCAGCCGTCGTTCCCGTCGACGACCCTGCGCCCCGGGGAGACGTACCGGTCGACGACGGTGCACACCTTCGGGGTGTAGCACCCCTGGTCCGGGAACGCGGATGCGAAACCCGGGTTCCCGGTTCCGCAACTCACATTTTTTTCACACCGGTTGAACGGGGTAACTCACACCTGCGTATGTAGAGGTGGCCCGTGCTCCCCCGCGCGGGCCACCCGCGACAGACGGGCCCGGTCGTCCCCAACGGGCCCGCCCCATACGGAGGTTCCATGGCCGACAACGTCACCTCGTTGTTCCGCAGTACGGCGGCCCACAGTCCGTCGATGGCGGCACTGACACGAGAAGGCGGCGACGGGACGGGCCCGGTCGACTTCTGTATCCCCTGCAACCCCTACTTCCCCACCCCGGCCATGATGGACACCATGTCCGCGAAGCTCCGGGACATCGTCACGTACTACCCGAGCAGCGCCGACACGATCACCGCCGAGCTGTGCAACCTCCTCCAGCTGCCGCCGTCGGCCGTCGCGATGGGCAACGGCTCCACCGAGCTGATCACCTGGATCGACCATCTGCTGATCCGTGAGTCCGTCGCCGTCCCCGTGCCCACCTTCGGCCGCTGGACCGACCAGCCGATGGAGACCGGCAAGCGGGTCGACATGTTCCCGCTCCAGGAGTCCAGCGGCTTCGCCCTCGACCTCGCCCAGTACGCCGAGTTCATCCGCACCCGTGGGACCCGGGCCGCGGTCATCTGCAACCCGAACAACCCCGACGGCGGCTTCCTGCACAAGCACGCCCTCGTGCAGTTCATGGACGCGATGGCGGACCTCGACCTGATCGTCATCGACGAGTCGTTCCTGGAGTTCGCCGACGCGGAGCAGGAGCCCAGCGTCGTGCAGGAGGCGATGATCCGGCCGAACGTCATCGTCCTGCGCAGCCTCGGCAAGAACTTCGGTCTGCACGGCATCCGCTTCGGCTACATGGTCGCCAACCCCTCCCTGGCCGGCAAGGTCCGCTCGATGCTGCCGAAGTGGAACCTCAACGCCTTCGCCGAGTACGTGGTCTTCATGCTCAAGGAGCACGGCCCCGAGTACATGCAGAGCCTGATGCAGGTGCGCCGGGACCGCCTCGACATGGCCAGCCAGCTCTCGGCGCTCCCCGGCCTCACGGTCTACCCCTCCCAGGGCAACTTCCTCTTCGTGCGCCTTCCCGTCGGCGCCGAGGGCACGGTCGTGCGGGACCGGCTGCTCACCGAGCACCGCATCCTGATCCGTGAGTGCGGCAACAAGATCGGCTCCTCCAGCCGCTTCGCGCGGCTCGTGGTGCGCCCCCAGGTGGACGTACGTCGCCTGGTGTCCGGCCTGGAACAGGTGCTCTACGGGACCAGGAGAGGAGCCGCCGTGCCCGAGCTGGGCGCCGGGACCAGCTACAGCTCGGGCACGGCCGCCGTGGACCGGCTGCTGGTCGAGGCGACCAACGGGGCGGGTATGCAGGGCCTCGCCGCTCAGGCCATGGGCATGCCGGGGCTGGTCGCGGCCCCGGCCGCCGCCGGCATGCCCATGCAGGCGCCCGCCATGATGGCGCCGGCCGCCCCGTCCAACGGCGCCGGGATGCCGTTGCCGGCCGCCGCACAGGTCTTCCCCCAGCCTGTGCCCGCGGCCGCTCCGGCCCCGGCGCCGGTCCCCGCGCCCGCGCCGATGATGGCTCCGGCCATGCAGGCGCCGATGGCTCCCGCCGCCGCGACCCCGCCGGGGGTTCCGGCTCGAGGTGGGCTCACCGCCGCGCAGGTGCGCGGGACCACCGGGCTTGCGCCCGCGGCGGCCACCGGGTGGCCCAACACCCAGCCCAACGCGCAGTCCTGGCCCAACGCGGCGGGGATGGGGCAGGTCGGGTAGCGCCGTTGGGGAGCCCACCCGGTCCTGTCGACACTTTGCCCGGCAAGTAACTTGACGGGTGCTCACTTTGCCGTTCTGACAGCCTCCCGACAGGGAGGCTCCCTACGGTGCCGTGTTCATGACAGACACCTCGGAAACTCGCAGCCCCATCGGACGCCGCACGGTGCTCGTGGCGACGGGCGCCACCGCCGCCACCCTCGCCGTGGGCGCCGCCGCGTCGACCGAAGCCCCCACCGTCACGACGGCCGACACCGCCCCCGTCGCCGCCGCGGCCGTCTGCACCCTCACGAAGGAGATGACCGAAGGCCCCTACTACCTCGACGGACAGTACGTCCGTTCCGACGTCACCGAGGGCAAGGCCGGCATCCCGCTGAAGCTCGCCCTCACCGTGGTCGACTCCAGCAGCTGCGCCCCCCTCAGCAACGCCCTGGTGGAGATCTGGCACGCCGACGCCCTCGGCGAGTACTCCGGTTACGTCGGCAACAACGGCCACAGCGAGCCGGACGACGGCACCTTCCTGCGCGGCGGTGTCCTCACCAACTCCAACGGGCTCGCCTCGATCACCACGATCTACCCCGGCTGGTACCGCGGCCGCTGCATCCACATCCACATCAAGGTCGCCACCGGCGTCACGGTCTCCTCCGACGGACACTTCAGCGGCGGCAACGAGCTGCACACCGGCCAGCTCTTCATCGACGAGACCATCACGACCGCCGTCGCGAAGATCTCGCCGTACTCGACCAACACGGTCACCCGCACCACTCTCGCCCAGGACTCCATCTACGACGACGGAGGCGCCGCCTCCGGTCTGATGACGCTGACCGCCCTCGGGAGCTCGACGTCCTCCGGGTACTCGGCGACGCTGACCCTGGGTGTCGACAGCTGAACCCTTTCTGTCTTCCGGCTGGGCGTCATCGCAACCGCGGTGGCGCCCAGTCCGCGTGTCGGAGGGCCGCGCGGAGGGTGAGTTCGGAGGGGGCCAGCCACAGGGCCGTGTCGCGCAGGGCGGTGGCGAGGGGGTGGGTGAGGCCGTGCCCCATCCGGCCCGCCTGGCGGGCGGCGCGGGCCACGGACTGCGTGCGGCGCCGGCGTTCGGCGTCGTAGCGGCGCAGGGCTTCGGTGACGGTGGGTGCGCCCGCGAGACGGGCGGCCAGGACCACCGCGTCCTCCAGCGCCTGGCTCGCACCCTGGCCGAGGTTCGGGGTCATGGCGTGGGCGGCGTCGCCGAGGAGGGCGACCCGGCCGACGGTGAACGCCGGGAGCGGGGTGCGCAGTTCATGGATGTCGTGGTGCAGGACGTCCTCGGGGCGGGTCGCGTCCAGCAGGGCGGGGACGGGGTCGTGCCAGCCGCCGAAGCGCCTGCGCATCTCGGCGAGGGAGTCGGGGTGGCGTACGCCGGGCGGCACGTCGAGGACCGCGTGCCACTCGACCCGCCCGTCGACGAACACGAGGTGCCCGAACTCCGCGCCGGGCCCCCACGTCAGCGCCAGGTCGTCGATCGGGCCGAGGGGCGGCCGCTCGGTGACGGCCCGCAGGACCGTCGTGCCGCTGTAGACGGCTCCGGGGTGACGGGGGAACAGTTCGGCGCGCAGCCGGCTCTGGACGCCGTCGGCGGCGACGACGAGATCGGCGTCCGGCAGACCGTCGAGACCGGTCACCTCCTCGCCGGTCCGCACACATCCGGTGGGCAGCGCCTCACGCAGGACGCGGTGCAGGTCGGCACGGAGGACACCGACGACGGGGGTGCCGAGTCGACGCTCCAGAGCCGCGCCGTCCATCCGGGCCAGCAGGCGGCCGTCGGGGGCGCGGGTGCCGCCGGTGTAGAGGGGCCGTACGGCAGCCCGTACCGCCTCCCCGACACCGAGCGCATCCAGCGCCCGTACGCCGTTGGCGTGCATCGAGATGCCCGCGCCCACGTCCTCGAAGGCGGGCGCGCGCTCCAGGACCGTCACGTCCCAGCCGATCCGCCGCAACCCGATCGCGGCGGCCAGCCCGCCTATCCCCCCACCGACGACCACCGCGGTGCCCCGACTCATGCGCCCACTCCCCTTCCCCAGCTGATTCCGCAGCCACTTCTACAGACGTAGATGATGCGGGACCTGCCCCACCACGCGGTGGACGGGGGTGGCGGGCGCCGAGGAGAGAAACGATCGCGTCGGCTCAGGCGACGATGGCGACGACCCTGGCGGCGTATCCGACGGCAGCCAGCGCCGAGTCGACCACACCGGCCAGGTTGAGGGTGGTCCGGTTCTTGCAGGTCCACCGGTAGCTCGATGACGCGTTCCACACCGAGGGCAGAGCCCGGTTGTACCCCGACTTGTTCCAGTTGTAGTCGCGGGACCCGGAGTCGAAGGTGCCGTGGACCCGTCCCCTGGTCTCGAAGACGAACGCCGTGCCCGACGAGAAACGGACGACGCACACGCCGCTGTAGTTGTAGCTGGTCCCGCCGGAATCGTGCATGTGCCCGGACCAGTTGTAGGTCCCGTTCCGGTTCAGGGTCAGTGATGTCCAGCCGCCGACCGGCACCCCGCCGCTGAATGTGACATTGCGGTTGACGACGATGGTGTTCTGCGGCGCGGCGGTCCGAGGCGTGGCGGCGGTGGCGGTCATGGGCGTGGCGATTCCCAGTGCCGCCGCGGCGAGGAGCGCCACCGGTATGCGGACGTTCAAGGTTCTTCCCCCCTGTCTGTGCCGGCCCGGTGCGGGCGCGGCCCTTCCTCGCACAGCGTGATGGCGCCGGACCGCTCGCGGCAGGGCGTGGAACAGGGGCGCTCGAAGCGTCATTCCGAAAAATGACTATCAGGAAGTACGTCGACCTCGGCACGCACTGTCTTCCCCGGCGGCGGCTCCCGGTCGACCACCTCCCAGCGGGCGGCCAGGGCATCGACGAGGAGCAGTCCCCGACCGGCGTCGTCGAGCGGACGCAGGGCACGTACGGCACCGGGTCCGGGCGGACGCGACCCGGTGTGCGTGTCGCTGACCTCGACGCGGACACTTCCGGTCACGAGGGAGAGGCGCAGCTCGAAGTCCCGGCCGGGGACGCGGCCGTGGGTCACGGCGTTCGCGGCCAGTTCGGCGACGATCAGCGCGACGTCGTCGGAGGCCCCAGTGCCGTACGGGACGCCCCAGGCGTGGAGCTGGTTCAGGGCGAGGTGCCTTGCCAGGCGGGCGCCGCGCGGGGTGGCACTGAAACGCTGGGTGAACACACGTACGGTAACCGGGGGTTGGGGGGTGGGGCGGACTGTCATGAGGCCAAGGTGTCGGGCCCGGACCCGGCACGCCAGGTGGGAGGCGCGTACGCCGTGCAAGCGTACGCGGTGACGCACTGGACAGTACCGGTCACTCGCCGTGACCATGGGGCGCGGGAGGTGACCATGGCGGTCGAAAGCGGTGAGCCGGAGTCCTCGGACAGTCTGCGGACGTTCGGGGCGGTCGTCCAGGGCGGCGGTCGAGTAGGAGCCATGCAGTGAGTGCGGTTTGGTGTCACATGATTTGACGCTGGGTGGGGGGCGGGTTGTGATCGTCGTGGTTTCGGGTTTGACCGTTCGTTCCGGGGTGCGTCTTGGCCGGGTGGTGTGCGGGTACGGTCTGACGTGCTGTCACTGTGGATTGAGGGGGCTGGATGACGGGCGTGGAGATCGCGGCCGGGTACGTGTTCGCGTGGCTGGTGCGCAAGGCCCGGCGGGTGGCGGGGCGAGCGGACGCTGAGGTCGACCGCGGGCTGGACGCCGGGATGGACCGGCTGCACGATCTGATCAGCTCCAGGCTGGGGCAGGACCCGGTTCTGGAGCGGGCGCTGGATCGGGCACAGGAGGAGGCCGCAGCCGGCGGCGAGGAGCCGACCGAACGCACGCGTCGGCGGCTGACCGACGCACTGCAGGACGCGGCCGAGGACGACAGCAGCTTTGCCGACGCCCTGGAGCGTGCGGTGAAGGAACTGCAGTCCGCAGCCGCTCGCGCGGGCGTGGTGTCGGCGTCCGGCGACGGGCAGGCCATCGGCGGGAACGTGGACATCCGCGCCGAGGGCGGATCGGCGGCCGCGCTGCGGATGGGGAACGTGTCCCTGGGAAACCCTTCGGCGCCGGGCCCGGAGAAGGGCTGACCGGGTCCGGCACCACCACAAGCAGCCCAGCTGCCAGCTCGCCCCCCGCCACAAGCGGCAAGAACCTCACCGCGACACGCGGCGCCGTCGTCGCCGAAAACATCGGGGAGGTTCACCAGCACCACCATGCCCCGCCGCGCACGCCGGCATCATGGCCGCACCAGGTAGGTGTGATGCCGGGACTGGCGCAGTGCTTCCAGGACCGGGCCGAGGTCACACGGCTGCGGGAAGCACTGGCCCGCGGAGACACCGCGGTACTGGTGGGAGCCCGGCCAGCGGCGGGGCAGGTGCTGGCAGGGATGGGCGGGGTCGGCAAGACCCAGCTCGCCGCCGACTACGCCCGCACCGCCTGGCAGAACGGCGAAGTGGACGTGCTGGTGTGGACCACCGCCGACAACGCCACCGCCGCCGTGTCGGGTTACGCACAGGCCGGCATGGAGGTGCTGGGCGCGGACCCGGCGAATCCGGAACAGGCGGCGCGGTCCTTCCTGGCCTGGCTGGAACCCAAAGCGCAGGAACGGCCCTGCCGGTGGCTCGTGGTCCTAGACGACGTCACCGACCCGACGGATCTGAAAGGACTGTGGCCACCTGCCAGCCCACACGGCCGGACCCTGGTCACCACCCGCCGCAAGGATGCCGCCCTCACCGAAAGCGGACGACAGCTGATCGAGGTCGGCCTGTTTACCGAGGCCGAATCTCTGGCCTACCTCACCGACGCACTGGCCGCCCGTAACCGCCGCGAGCCCGCCGAACAGCTCGCCGCCCTCGCCGAAGAACTGGCTCACCTGCCGCTGGCGCTGGCTCAGGCCGCCGCCTATCTCGTCGACGCAGGCGAGAGCGCGGCCGCCTACCGGGAACTGCTGGCCGACCGCACTATGACACTCGCGGATGCCGCCCCGGACGTCCTGCCCGGCGACCAGACCACCACCGTCGCTGCGGCCTGGTCGCTGTCCATCGACCGTGCCGACTCTCTGCGCCCCGTCGGCCTGGCTCGCCCCATGCTCCAACTGGCAGCCCTCCTCGACGCCAACGGCATTCCCCAGGACATTTTGACCAGCAGCGCCGCGCTGACTCACCTCACCACATACCGCACGAGCACCGGCCCGGCCCCGGTCGGAGAATCGGCCACGGTCTCCGCCCGGGACGCCGTACTCGCTTTGCGGGCTCTGCACCGGCTCAGCCTCATTGACCACACCCCCTATGCGCCCGACGCTCGTGGTGGGACCGTCCGCGTCCACCAGCTCATCCAGCGCGCCACCCGCGACAGCCTCCTCCCCGACCAGCACCACCAGGTCGCGCGGACTGCCGCCGACGCCCTCCTGGCCGTCTGGCCCGCCAGCGAACGTGACACTGACCAAGCCCAGACTCTGCGCGCCAACGCACAAGCGCTGGCCCGCCACGCAGGCCCAGCCCTGTACCAGCCGGATGCGCACGCGGTGCTCTACCGCACCGGCCACAGCCTCGGCGAGACTGGCCAAGTTACTGCCGCCCGCGACCACTACCAGCGCCTCGCCGAAATCACAACCACTCAGCTCGGCCCCGACTGCCCCGACACTCTTGCTGCCCGCGGCGAATTTGCGCGCTGGCGATGGCGGGCGGGCGATCTTGCCGGGGCCGCTATCGCTCTCGCCGAACTGCTCGAAGACCAGCAGCGGGTGCTCGGCAAGGATCACCCTGACGCCCTCATCACTCGCAACAACCTCGCCTCGATTCAGGGGGAGGCGGGTGACGCGGCCGGGGCCGTTACCGCTCTCGCCGAACTGCTGGAAGACCAGGTGCGGGTGCTGGGTGAGGACCACCCTCACACCCTGGGTACCCGGAACAACCTTGCTGCTATGCGGGGGCAAGCGGGTGACGCGGCCGGGGCCGCTACGGCCTACGAGCGACTACTGGAAGACCAGGTGCGGGTGCTGGGCGAAGACCACCCCGACACCCTGGCCACCCGGAACAACCTGGCACGTTGGAGGGGGGAGTCGGGTGATGTGGCCGGGGCCGCCACTGCGTTCGCTGGGCTGCTGGAGCACCGCCGCCGGGTGCTAGGCGAAGACCACCCCGCCACCTTGGCCGTCCGCGGCAGCCTCGCGCATTGGAGGGGGGAAGCGGGGGATGCGGCCGGGGCTGCTACCGCTCTCGCCGAACTGTTGGAAGACCAACTGCGCGTCTTGGGCGTGGACCACCCCGACACGCTTGCGACCCGGAACAACCTTGCTGCTATGCGGGGGCAAGCGGGTGACGCGGCCGGGGCCGCTACGGCCTACGAGCGACTACTGGAAGACCAGGTGCGGGTGCTGGGCGAAGACCACCCCGACACCCTGGCCATCCGCGGCAGCCTCGCGCGCTGGCGGTGGCGGGCAGGANCAGGAAGTGATGCGGCTGGGGCCGTTGCCGTCCTTGCTGAACTGCTGGAAGACCAGGTGCGGGTGCTGGGTGAGGACCACCCTCACACCCTGGGTACCCGGAACAACCTTGCTGCTATGCGGGGGCAAGCGGGTGACGCGGCCGGGGCCGCCACTGCGTTCGCTGGGCTGCTGGAGCACCGCCGCCGGGTGCTGGGCGAAGACCACCCCGACACGCTTGCGACCCGGAACAACCTTGCTGCTATGCGGGGACGCGCGGGTGATGCGGCTGGGGCCGTTGCCGTCCTTGCTGAACTACTGGAAGACCAGGTGCGGGTGCTGGGTGAGGACCACCCTCAGACCCTCGCTGTCCGGGATAACCTCGCGCGCTGGAGGAGGCGGGCAGGTGACGTGGCCGAGGAACCATCATAACGGCCGCAAAACAACGGATATCGCTGACCAGCAGGGATGCACACCGGGTAGCTGATCAACCATCGTGTACGACTTGTTCAGCGGTGGTGCTCTCGCGGTGCTTGCGTAGCTCGCGGTACAGCGTGGAGCGGCTGATGCCGAGGTCGGCGGCGACCTGTTCGGGAATGGCGCCGTCCTTGATCCGCTGGGCGGCTCCGGCCCGGGTGGTCGCGTTGAGCTTCGCCGGGCGTCCGGTCGGCAGTCCGCGGGCCTGCTTGGCCGCGCGGGCGCCGGCGGCGCGCTCCAACATGTAGATCCGTTCCATCTGGGCGAACATCGCCAGCAGCGCGATGGCCATGTCGGTGCCGGGTCCCGGTTCACTGGTGTCGACGGCGAGTTTGTCGCCGAGGGTGCGCAGGAAGATGCCGCGTTCGGTGAGGTCGTGGACAAGGTTGAGGGTCTCGCGCATGTTCCGGCCGAGCCGGTCCAGGGTAAGGACGTTGATCCGGTCGCCGGGCCGCGCGAAGCCGAGCAGTGCGGTCAGTCCCTCGCGGTCCATGTTCGCGCCGGTGCGCTTGTCGACGTAGATGTGCTCCTCGGCGACGCCGGCGTCGCGCATGGCGTCGATCTGCCGGGCGAGGTCCTGCGCGGTCGTGCTGACGCGGCAATATGCGAGATCCATCCCGCGACTGTCCCATAACCTGACGTCGTGGCGCGGGTTTTGACCAAGCCTTATGACACCAGCTTCTGATACAGGGCGACCTGCGGGAACGAGATCACGTTCCGACGGCCGTCCACTTGTGTCACATCCATGCTTATGACACGCGGTCAGGGTCGGGCGATACCACCACTGTCGCGTTGAGTGATGGCGTAAGCAAGATTGGTTCGCGCAGCTTTAGTCATGGGGTGATCAAAACTCAGCACCCTCATGCAGTCGGTGAGGTTCTGCTCGTGCAGTTCGATGGCCTGCTCCAGGTCGCCTGCTTCCCGGTAGGCGCAGGCGAGGTTGTTGCGGCAGAGAAAGGTGGAGGGGTGGTCTTTGCCTAGCAGCCGCACGGTGTTGGTGAGGTTCGTTTCGAACAGCTGGATAGCCCGGCTCAGGTCCCCCGCCGTCCGGTAGGCGCATGCGAGATTGCCGTAGGAGTCCAGGGTGGAGGGGTGGTCTTTGCCTAGCAGCCGCACGGTGTTGGTGAGGTTCGTTTCGAACAGCGGGATCGCCCGCCCCAGATCCCCCACCGACTCGTAGGCGCCGGCGAGGTTGTTGCGGGAGACCAGGGTGTCGGGGTGGCCCTCGCCCAGCACCCTCAGCCGTTCGTTCAAGGTCAGCTCATGTAGTGGGATGGCCCGTCCCAGTTCCCCCACCACCTCGTAGGCGGTCGCCAGATTGTTGAAGGAGGTCAGGGTGTCTGGGTCATCGTCGCCCAGCACCCTCAACCGTTCGGTGAGATTCTCCTCAAGCAGTGGGATCGCCCGGTTCAGATCCCCCGCCAGCCGGTAGGTGTCGGCCAGGTTATTACGGGAGGTGAGGGTGTCGGCGTGATCCTCGCCTAGCACTCGCAACCGTTCGGTGAGATTCTCCTCAAACAGCTGGATAGCCCGTTCTAGATCTCCCGCCGACCGGTAGGCGTAGGCGAGGTTGTTGCGGACTGCTCCTGTTATCACGTGGTCCTTGCCCAACGCCCGTACGGAGTCCGCAAGGGTCTGCTCAAGCAACGGAACGGCCCGGCCAGGCTGCCCGGCCGACTCGTAAACACGCGCCAAGTTGCTGCGGATTCTCAAGGTAGAAGGGTGGTCGTCGCCCAGCACCTCTGCCCAGCCGGCCAGGGCGCGTTGGAGGAGGCGGATCGCGCGGGTGAACTGGCCCTGATTATCCAGGAAGTTCCCGGTGAAGCTGAGCAGGTGTGCGGTGGTTTCGGTGTCGGTGTTCTCGGTGGTGTGGGCGGCTAGGGCCTCGATGTGAGGGAGCAGGGTGCGCCAAGTGGGCCACGCCGCAGGTGTGTCCCAGCGTGCTGGCAGAGCGGTGTCCAGCTGGATGGTGGCCTGTTGGCGGGCTTGGTCGATGAGTGTGGGGGTGCGGTGTGGGTCGTTGGGGTCGGGGGTGCGGGCGAGGGCTTGGACGAGGCGGTGGACGGCGAGGGTGTTGGTGGCGAGGTCGGGGGTGATCATGCTGTAAGCGGTGAGCAGGCCGAGTGCGGCGTTGCGTGTGGGTGGGTCGGCGGGGCCGGTGTCAAGCAGGGTGGTGGGGATGTGGTCGGGGGCGTACCAGGCGAGGGTGCGTAGCAGGTCGGCGGCGTGGGGTTGGAGGTGGGTGATGCGGTCGAGGGTGATGTTCCAGATGCGGGCGATGGTGCGTTGTTCGGGGGTGGTGGCTGCGCCGTTGCGGTACATCGCCGCCGGGTACTGGGCGAGCAGATCGAGGTAGGCGCGGGGGGTGGTGAGCAGGTCCTGGGCGAGGTAGGCGGCCACCTGCTCGATGGCCAGGGGGAGGTGGCCGAGTTCTTCGCACAAGTCGGTGGCGCCGTCGAGGTCCCGCCCGGGGTGGGCGGCGGCGGTGATGCGGGTGAACAGCGCGAGGGACTCGTGCGGGTCCAGGATGTCGAGGCGCAGGACGGTGGCGGCGTTGGTCCAGGCGGTGGCGAGACGGCTGGTGATCAGGAAGCGTCCGCCTCGGGCGCGGGCGAGCAGGCCCGCGATGTCGGCGGGGTCGTTGACGTTGTCCAGGACGATCAGCCAGCCGGTATGGGTGGCCAGCCACTGTGCGGCGCGTTCGGCGAGTGCCTCGGTCGGCAGGACGCGGGCCAGCACGGGCTGGACGGCGGTGGCGAGGTCGGCCAGACCCTGCTGGAGGGCGGCGGGGCTGTCGGCGGTGATCCACCGGACGGGTGTGTGTCCGTGGGGGCGGGTGGCGGCCCAGTGGGCGGCGAGGGTGCTCTTGCCGATCCCGCCCAGGCCGTGCACGGCCTGGACCACAACCTGGTTGTCGGAGGAGAACGCGACGTCCAGTTGTTCCAGTTCACGGGCCCGGCCTACGAACGCAGCGGGGCGCAGTGGCAGGTTGTCGAGCCCTGGTGGGGCCTGGACCTCGGCCGGTGGCACGAGTGCCTCGGGCGGCAGGTGGACGGCGGTGGCGTTGTCCCCGGTCAGGGCGGTGCCCAGGAAGTCGCCGCCGCCGGTGTCGATCGCGATGGACCGTGGCCCGGACGCCGTCGTCCGGTGCGGGGCAGCGGCCTGTGGTGCCTGCGGTTGCGCGGACCCCTTCTTGAAAAACCCCATCAGGCAGGGTCCTGGCCGAGCTGGTCGCCGGTGGAGAGGGTACCGGCGGGGTTGCCGTTGATGGCGATGGACCGGTCCCCGGACGCGGTCACCGAGCCCGGCCCGGGTTCGGGCTGCGGCGCGGCAGGTACGGGACCGGCCGGTGCGGCGGCTTCCGGGCGGGCCGGAGCGACCTCCGGAGACTGGCGTACCCCGGTGTCACCGGTGGAGATGTTGCCCGTCGGGTTGCCCTTGATGGCAACGCTGCGCGGACCGGACGCTGTGACCGGGCCGTCGGACGGCAAGGCCGGGGGGTCTTCCTGGCGGGTGCGGGTGGCGAAGATCTGGCCCCACGCGACGGCGAACGTGGCCAGCACGACGCCGGCCGTCGAGGAGACGCCCCACCGGATCGCGGGATCGGGAAGCACCGAGGGCAGGAGCACAGCACCACACAGCCAGGTGCACACCACGAAGACCACGATCGTGACCAGCCCCGCCGCTGCCCACCGGAGATTTTGCTGCATGGTTCCCCCTCTGCCCGAGCCGTCACATACACGACCACAATGGCAGTAACTCCCTTACCCCGTAGGCTGATCGCACACACGGCTCCGCCTTGGCGGGCGACCGCTGCCCGCGCCCTCGGTTCTCGGCGGCGTCGGACAGGTCGATCCAGGGTGAGTGCCGTCACGGCAGCGCAGGATGCGAGGCAAAGGGGCAGGGCCCGGTGGCGTTTCTGACCGACGGACAGCGCCGCGGCTACGGCACGTTCAGGGCTGTTCCGGACGAGGGGCAGCTGGCCGGCTACTTCCTCCTGGACCGTGCCGCGCGGCGGCGGGCGACGGCCTGCCGGGGCGCGCGCTCGCAGCTCGGCTACGCGCTCCAGCTGGGCACCGTGCGGTTCCTGGGCACCTTCCTGGACAACCCCGAAGACACGCCTGGCGAGGTCGTCGCCTACGTCGCCGAGCAGCTCGGCTACCCGACGTCCGCGCTGGCCGGCTACGGCAGGGAACGCACCCGCTTCGACCACCAGAACGCCATCAAAGACGCCTACGGCTACACCGACTTCAAGGGCGAGGCCTGGTGGAGGCTGACCCGCTGGCTGTGGGACCGCTGCTGGTCGGGCAGCGAGCGCCCGATCGCGCTGTTCGACCTCGCCACCCTGCACCTTGTCGAGCACGGGGTGCTGCTGCCCGGTGCCACCGTCCTCGAACGCCTCGTCTCCTCTGTACGGGAGCGCACCAACCGCAGGACCTGGCGCATGCTGGCCGCCCAGCCGGATGCTGCCCAGCGGGCCGCCCTGAGTGCGCTGCTGCCGGTCGAGGACAGCCGCCGCACCTCCCGGCTGGACCGGCTGCGGCGCTCCCCGCGCGACATCAGTGGCCCCGGCGCCGTCAAGGCCATCGGCCGGTTCGTCGAACTCGACAAGCTCGGCGGCGCCGGCTGGGACCTGTCCGCCGTTCCCGCCGGCCGCCTGACCGCCCTGTCCCGCTACGCCTCCCAGGTACGTGCGAAGGCGGTCGCCGACCTCGCCGAGCCGCGCCGGACGGCCACCCTGGTGGCGTTCGCCGCCGCGATGCGCACCCGCGCGGCGGACGAGGCGATCGAGGTCTTCGACATGCTGATGTCCGACCTGGCCCGCACCTCCGCGCACCTGGCCGCCAAGCAGCGCCTGCGCACCATGGGCGACCTCGACTCCGCCGCCCTGATGCTGCGCGAGGCATGGATCACCCTCGCCCACGCCGCCGCCGACCCCGAGGGCGACGTCCGATCCGGCTTCGACCTGCTCGACATCACCGCCATGCACCAGGCCGCCCGGACCGTCGGTGAACTCGCCCGCCCCGAGGCCGAGACCATCGCCGCCGAACTGACCGCCCGCTACCGCACCGTCAACCAGCCCCTGCGGCGCCTGGCCAAACACCTCGGCCTGGAAGGCCTCGAAGAGGCAGGCCCCCTGATGGAGGCGCTTGCGTTCCTGCCGAAGCTGGAGCGGACCCTGGCCAGGAGCCGCCAGAGCGAGCTGTTCCCCTCCGTCCCCGTCCAGCATCTCGGCCCCACCTGGCAGACGAAGGCGTTCCCCGCCGAGGGCGAGCACGCGGGCGGCGTCGACAAGCACGCCTGGATCGTCGGCACCGCCGAAACCCTGCGCGGCGCTCTACGCCGCCACGACGTGTTCGTACCCGGCCTGGACAAGTGGGGCGACCCCCGCACAGCCCTGCTCACCGGCGCCGCCTGGGAGAACGCCCGCACCCGGGTGTGCCGCAGCCTCGGCCTGTCCGCACAGCCCGGCACCGACCTGGACCGCTGGTGCAGCGAACTCGACGACGACTACCGGCGCCTGGCCGCAGGCCTCGCCGACAACCCGCACGTCCGCATCGAGCAGCGCACCGAGAGCGGCAGACTGCGCGACCACCTCGTCCTCACCGGCCTGGACAAGCTCACCGAACCCGCCAGCCTCACCACCCTGCGCGACGCCGTCGACGCCCGTATCCCCACCGTCGACCTCCCGGAGCTTCTCCTCGAAGTCCACGCCTGGACCGGGTTCCTCAACCACTTCCACCACGTCTCCGAGGCCGGCAGCCGCGCCGAACATCTCATCGTCTCCCTCGCGGCGGTTCTCGTGGCCGAGGCGTGCAATATAGGGATCCAGGCGATGGTCTCCGAGGACGAGCCGGGCCGCTCCCGCGACCAGATGTTCTGGGCCGAGCAGAACTACCTGCGTGCCGAGACCTTGCGCCTCGCGAACGCGGTCCTGGTCGACCACCAGTCCACCTTGCCGATCGTCGGGCACTGGGGCGGCGGCGAACTCGCCTCCGCCGACGGCCTGCGCTTCGCCACCCCGCTGCGGGTCCTCAACTCCGGGCCCAACCCGAAGTACTTCGCCGCCCGCGGCATCACCCTCTACAACTACCTCTCCGACCAGTACAGCGGCTTCAACCACATCGTCATCCCCGGCACCCGCCGCGACAGCCTCTACCTGCTCGACGGCATCCTCGACCAGCCCACCAGCCTGAACCCCACCGAGATCGCCACCGACACCGCAGGCGCCTCCGAAATGATCTTCGGACTGTTCCGGCTCCTCGGCTACCAGTTCTCCCCACGCCTCGCGGACGCCGGACACACCCTGCTCTACCGCGCCGACCCCGCAGCCGACTACGGCCCCCTCAACCCACTCACCACCGGCCGCATCCGCAAGCAGACCATCACCGACAACTGGGACGACCTACTGCGTCTGGCGGGCTCCCTGCGCGAAGGCACCGTCCGCGCCTCCCAGATCCTGCCCGTCCTCGCCGGCCAGGGCCGCCCCAGCCCGCTCGGCCGTGCCGTCATACAGATCGGCCGCCTGGACCGCTCCGCCTTCCTCGCCCGCTACTACCACAGCGAACTCTTCCGCCGGAAGATCAACACCCAGCTCAACCGGCAGGAGTCCCGCCACGAACTCGCCCGCCGCATCTTCTACGGACAGAAAGGCGAACTACGACAGAAGTACAAAGAGGGGCAGGAAGATCAGCTATCAGCACTGGGACTCGTCCTGAACGCCTGCGTTCTGTGGAACTCGGTGTATCTCCAGCAGGCCGTCAACCAGCTCCGCGCCGAGGGCCACCACGTCTCCGACGCCGACCTCGCCCGCCTCTCCCCGCTCGGCCACGACCACATCCGCATGATCGGCCGCTACCACTTCCGGCTTTCACCCGAACTCGCCGCCGGCAAGCTCCGCCCCCTACGGATCACGCGAGAGACCGCCGTCAACTGACCGGCGGGCCGCCCTGGGCCTGCCGCTCGGCCAGCAGCCGCCGTACCTGCTCGTGCGAGATCCCGCAGAACGTACCGATCCGCCGCAGCCCCCACCCCTCATCCGAAGCCGCCGCCATCGCCTCCACCCGCGCCTCGTCCAACACCCCCACCAACACACCCCGCAGCTCCTCCAGCAGCCGCATCCGCAACGCCGGCGCCAGCCCGTCCAGTTGCTGACAGAACCGCTCCATATCCGAACGCAGGAACCCCACCCGCGGGTCACTCACCTCATCCACACGGCACAGCGAACAACCCGCTCAACCCGGGTGTCAAATCATGTGACACCAAACTGCACTCTCTGCATGGCTCCTACTCGACCGCCAGGGCCTGCGGGAGCATCACGGGCTGAGCAGGGAGGAACTCGGCGACGTGGTGGGCTTCTCCAAACACACGGTGGCATCCGTGGAGTTGGGGAGGCGAATGCCGGACGAGGACTTCGTGGAGGCGGCGGAGACGGCACTGGGGAACACGGGGGCGTTGAGGCGGGCGTCGGGGTTTTTGGAGAGGCAACCGGGACTGGCGTCCTGGTTTCGTCGGTGGGCTCGACTGGAGAAGGAGGCAATCACGCTCCTCACCTACGAGTCCAGGATGATCCCGGGCCTATTGCAGACGGAGGCGTACGCGCGGCAGTTGTTCATGGACGAACTACCGCTGCTGACCGGCGAGGAGATCGAGGCCAACTGGGCAGCACGAGCCGAGCGTCAGCGGCTGCTCATGGAGCGGCCGAACACCACCTTCAGCTTCATCATCGAGCAGCACGTGTTGCTACGTCAGACCGGCGGAGTGCAGGTCACGCGTGAATCCATCGACCACCTGCTGAAGATCCCGGAGTTGCGGAACGTCGAGATCCAGATCATGCCGTTGGTCCAGGAATCACATGCTGGGCTGCACGGACCCATCCGCTTGCTGGAAACCCCCGAGCACAAGTGGTACGCGTACAGCGAGGGCCAAGCGAGCGGGCAGTTCATCTTCGACCCGAAAGTGATCAGCCTGCTCCAGAACCGGTATGCCAGGATGCGTTCACAGGCTCTCACCTTCCAGGACTCGGTGAGCCTCCTGAAACAGATGCGAGGAGACCTATGAACACCTCCGAACTGGCCTGGTTCAAGAGCAGCTACAGCAGCGGCTCCGGGGACGACTGTGTCGAGGTCGCACTCACCTGGGGCAAGTCCAGCTACAGCAGCGGCGGCGACGGTGACTGCGTAGAGATCGCCACCTGCCCCGACCGGGTCCACGTCCGCGACTCCAAGGACAAGACCGGCCCCCAGCTAGCCCTCTCCCCCACCGCGTGGGCCGACTTCGTGGCCCACGCGGGGAGGTGACCCGAGAGTCAGGGTTGGCTCACTTGGCGGGGCACTCCTTCCAGGCCATGTGGTAGACGGTGTTGATGTCGCCGTCGGTCGAGTCCATCGTCATGAAGCTGACCCTGGACGGCGAGGACGTGCCCGCGTTGACGCGCAACTCGGTGTTGATGTTGAAGTTGCGCTGGACTCCGCAGGGCGCGTAGACCAGGTTCGCCCAGTCGGTGACGTCGGTCGCCTGCCAGTTGTCGTTCAGCGCGCCGTTGAAGGTGTGGTTCTTGAACACCGTCTGCGACGAGCCCTGGAAGTAGTACGAGGCCCGCTGCACGGCGTTCGCCCCGGACTGGAGCGAGGCGAAGCCGCGGTAGTCCGCCTGGGCGATGGCGTACGTGAAGCCCTGCGGGACATGGACGATCAGGCTGAGCTGGCAGTTCTTGCGGAACGCGGTCGGGTCGGAGTTGCCGCCGACCTGGGCGAGGTACTCGCTGTAGGTCACGGTGAAGGCCGTGTTGTCCTCGGAGACGGCGACGGCCGCCGAACCGGGGCGACAGCCGGAGCCGTTGACCGTGGCGACATCGATGACGATCTTGTCCGGGGGTGGGTCGACGAACCCGCCCGGCTGGTGCGCGGGCACCGCCGCGGTGACGAGGGCGGCGACGGCGCCACCCAGGAGCAGTCCACTTGCCATGGGGGGTCTCTCCTCTTCGTTGAAGCGTGGAGAACCTGTGTGTTTTCTGTGAAGCACCGCGGCGATGGAATCGTAGGGAGACCCCTGGGGCACGGACAGGTCGAACTCCGGCCATTCACCCCGGCCCGTTCACAACGACGCCGGGTCCGCAAGCGACCTAATGTCCGAACTCTCTTGCATTGGGGGGCAGTTGGGCGTTGCATCCCCAGGTCCTTCACAGCCGCACATTAAGGATTTCCTCAGCTGGGCTCCTAATTTCTTCCGCATGACGGGAAACACCGAGCACAACGAGATCCTCGACAACAACGACAACCAGCAGCCGGGCAAGCACCGGCTCGACAAGAGCATGAAGCGCCGCCGCGTTCTGATCGGCGGCAGCGCGGTCGCCGCGGCCGGCGGACTGGCGATCGCCGGAATCGCCTCGGCCGACACCAGCAGCAGTGAGTCCGACTCCTCGGCCGCCGCGGCCGACGCCGACACCTCCACCTCCTCCACCACCGCCGTCTGCACCCTGAACGCCGAGGTCACGGAGGGTCCGTACTCCCTGGAAGGCGCCCTCGTCCGCGAGGACATCCGGGAGGACAAGGAGGGCTTCGAGGTCCAGTACACCTTCACCGTCGTCGACCAGGCCAACGACTGCGAGCCGCTCGCGGACGCCCTCGTGGAGATCTGGCACTGCGACGCCCTCGGCGAGTACTCCGGCTTCGTCGGCGGCAACGGCCACCAGGAGGAGGACAACGGCACCTTCCTGCGCGGCGGTCAGATGACCGACGAGAACGGCCAGTGCAGCATCACCTCGATCTGGCCCGGCCACTACGTCTCCCGCGCGGTGCACGTCCATATGCGAGTGCACACGGACGTGACGCTCACCGACGACTCGTACACCGGCGGCGACATCATCCACACCGGTCAGCTGTTCTTCGACCCGGACATCAACGAGGAGATCCAGGCGACCTCGCCGTACTCCGCGAACACCACCAAGGAGACCGCCCTCGCCGACGACAGCATCTACGACGACGGAGGCGCCTCCTCGGGCCTGCTGACCCTGACCGCCCTCGGCTCCAGCGTCTCCGACGGCTACAAGGCCACTCTCACCGTGGGCGTCAACTCCGCCTGACCCCCAGGGCGGTGCCCACCCACCCCCGCCGCGGCCCGCAGCCAGCCACGCACTGGTCGGGGCCGCGGCGGAACGGCGGGCCTTCTCGGCTTCTCGGTGAAGCTGCCCTCTTGTCGAGAAAGCATCGAGCAAGCCCGGCGGCGGTCCTTCCTCAGGCCGCCGCCGGCTGGCGTTCCGCGACGGGCAACTCGGCCGCCTTCTCCTTCAGGTGCGCCCGGATCGAGTAGGCGAGGGCACCCGCCCACGCCGCGTACAGGACGACGTAGACCGGCGTGCTCACCGAGGCGGGGGCCGCCAGCCAGTCGCTCCTCAGGAGCGTACGGACGTTCGTGACGATGATGACGCCGCCGACCGCCGAGCCGAGGACACGCGGCGGGAGCAGCCGGACCAGCCAGGCGGCGAGGGGCGCCGCGACCATGCCGCCCAGCAGGAAGGCCAGCACCCAGGGCCACTTCAGGCCCTGCGAGCCGAGCGAGAGCAGAAAGCCGAGACTGGCCGCGAGCGCCACCAGGAACTCGCTCGTGTCGACCGAGCCGATCACCTTGCGGGGCTCCATCCGGCCGCTGGCCAGCAGCGCCGGAGTGCCGACCGGGCCCCAGCCGCCCCCACCGGTCGCGTCCAGGAATCCGGCGACCAGACCGAGCGGGGTCAGGAAGCGGCGGCGCAGCGGCTTGCCCAGCCGGTCCTTCGGCAGCCCCCGGAACGTGAAACGGGACATGACGTACAGGCCGAGACCCAGCAGGATCAGGGACATCACCGGCGCGGCCACCTCGGTGGACAGCCACGACAGGACGGTCGCGCCCAGGAACGAGCCCACCGCCCCCGGTACGCCGATCCGCGCGACGACCTTCCAGTCGACGTTCCCGAACCGCCAGTGCGAGGCTCCGGACATCAGCGTCGTACCGATCTCCGCGAGATGGACCGTGGCCGAGGCGGCGGCCGGGTTGGTGCCCATGGCCAGCAGCAGCGTGGTCGAGGTCACGCCGTAGGCCATGCCGAGGCTGCCGTCCACGAGCTGGGCGCCGAGGCCCGCGAGGGCGAGCAGTACGAGCGTGCGCATCCTGGATACCGTCCCCTTGTTCCCTGCTTCTTCGTTCCCTGCATTCCCCACGGGTTAAGTGGGGATCAACGGGACGCGAGGGTAGGGGGCCAACCTGAGAGCAGCGTGTGAAACCTAGGGGTTCTCCCAGGCGGCCGGTTCCGCCGCCAGGTCCTTCACCGGCTCCGGCAGCGCGTCCGCCGCGATGTCCGCGACCGTGACGCCCTCCAGGATCCGGCGCACGTTCGCCCGCAGCGCGATCCACAGCGGGAGCAGGGGCTGCGCGGAACCCGTGTAGGTGAGAGAAGTGGGGCGTTCGCCCCGTACGGAGACGATCGGGCCGTCCACCGCCCTGATCACGTCCGCGACGGTGATCGACGCGGCGTCGCGGGCCAGGCGGTAGCCGCCCCCTCCGCCGCGCCGGCTGTCGACCACACCGGCCCGGCGGAGGTCGCCGAGGATCCCTTCCAGAAACTTGTGCGGAATGTCCTGCGCGGCGGCGACCGTCTCCGCCTTCACCGGGTCACCGCCCTGCCGTACGGCGAGCTCCAGTACCGCCCGTACCGCGTAGTCCGCCCGTGCCGAGATCCTCATGCGGACATTGTGACGCGCCTTCCGGTGAGACTCAGGCCAGCCGGATCACGTTCCAGGACAGCGGTTCCAGTACGGCGGTGAGGGTGCCGTCCCGCAGTGCCGTGCCCTCGACGGTGTGCGGAGTCACCCGCTCCGGCGCGTCGAGGGTGTTGCGGGCGTCCGGGTCGGCGTCCGCGAGCGCGCTGTGCTCGACGACCGACGTCAGGTCGAGCCCGTTCAGGGCCACTTCGAGGGGCAGTGCCCCGGTGCGGCCGCGGTTGACGGCGAAGACGGTGACCGTGCCGTCCTCCGCCCGGACCGCCGTGGCGTGCAGCAGATCGGTCTCGCCGTACTTCTTCGTCTCGTACGTCGGCGAGTCCACCCGTACGTCGAGCACCTGGCCCCGGCCGTGGCGGGCGGCCTGGGCGAACGGGAAGAACGTCGTCTGCCGCCAGGCCGGGCCACCGGGCTCGGTCATGATCGGGGCGATGACGTTCACCAGCTGGGCGAGGCAGGCGACCGTGACGCGGTCCGCGTGCCGCAGCAGGGCGATGAGGAGCGAGCCGAAGACGACGGCGTCGGTGACGCTGTAGTTGTCCTCCAGGAGACGGGGGGCCTCCGCCCAGTCCCGCGCGCCGGAGTTCTCGATCTCGTGCCACTTCGAGATGTACCAGACGTTCCACTCGTCGAAGGAGAGGTTGATCTTCTTCTTGGACTTGAGCCTCGCGCCCACGTGGTCGGCGGTGGCGACCACGTTCTCGATGAAGGACTCCATGTCGACGGCGGAGGCCAGGAACGAGTCGACGTCGCCGTTCTCGGGCTGGTAATAGGCGTGCAGGGAGATGTAGTCGACGAGGTCGTACGTCTCGGCGAGGACCGTCGCCTCCCACTCGGCGAACGTGGGCATGGACTGGCTGGAGGAGCCGCAGACGACGAGTTCGACCTTCGGGTCCAGCTGGCGCATCGCCCGGGCCGTCTCGGCGGCGAGGCGGCCGTACTCCTGGGCCGTCTTGTGGCCGGTCTGCCAGGGGCCGTCCATCTCGTTGCCGAGGCACCAGAGGTTGATGCCGAAGGGGTCCTTGTCTCCGTGCGCGACACGGAGGTCGGACAGGGCGGTGCCGGAGGGGTGGTTGGCGTACTCCTGGAGTTCCAGGGCCTCGGCGACGCCGCGGGTGCCGAGGTTCACCGCCATCATCGGCTCCGACTGGGAGCCAACCTTACGGAGGAAGTCGATGTACTCGGAGAGGCCGAAGCGGTTGGTCTCCGTGGAGCGCCAGGCGAGGTCGAGACGACGGGGGCGGTCCTCCTTCGGGCCGACGGAGTCCTCCCACTTGTAGCCGGAGACGAAGTTGCCGCCGGGGTAGCGGATGGCGGTGACGCCGAGTTCGCGGACGAGGTCGAGGACGTCCTGGCGGAGGCCTTCCTTGTCCGCTGTGGGGTGGTCCGGTTCGAAGATGCCGGTGTAGACGCAGCGGCCCAGGTGTTCGACGAAGGAGCCGAAGATACGGGGGTTGACTTCGCCTATGGTGAAGGCGGGGTCGAGGGTGAAGCGTGCGGATCGCAAGGTGCGCCTTTCGAGGTGGGTGGTTCTTGTTCGTCGGCGGGTGCGGGTTCGTTGTGGTTGCTCGCGCAGTTCCCCGCGCCCCTAAGGGACGTTGGGCCAGCCGTCTCTTGTCCAGGTGAGGGTGTTCAGCCCCAGCTTCGGGGTGCCATCGTCCTCTGCGTCGTAGTAGTGGTACGCCAGGACATCTCTGCCCCTGTCCTTGAAGATCGACTCTCCGCCGGTGCCCACGTCTCTGCCGTGGCCCGCCAGCAGGAGGTCGCCGCCTCCCTCCAGCAGGGACTTGCCGGTGCTGTCCAGGTACGGGCCCGTCACCGAAGTCGCTCTCCCCACCCTGATCCTGTACGTGGAGTTCACGCCCGCGCAGCACTGGTCGTAGCTCGCGAAGAGGTAGTAGTAGCGGCCGTCGAGGAAGGCCTCGGCGTCGGCCTCGCCGACCGTGACATAGCCGTCGGTGACGTGTTTGCGGAAGAACTCCAGGACCTCGGTGGCCTTGCCGGTGTCGAAGGTGACGTCGGTCCGGTCGTCGGTGAAGTAGGTGCCGCCGAGCTGCTGGTAGAAGGCGACGAAGAACCACCAGCAGAAATTCTGGTCGTTGGCGTGCAGACCGAGGGTCTGCTGTCCGTCCTTCAGCCGCCCCTTGGCCGCCTTGAGTACGGCGAACCAGTCGTCCTGCGAGGTGACGGTGGGCAGGCGGCCGTCGGCGTCGAGGAGGCCCGCCTTCTCGCAGACGTCCTTGCGGTAGAAGCTGAGCTGGACGTGGATGTCCAGCGGGAGGGCGTACAGCCTGCCGTCCACGATGCCGCGCTGCCACAGGACCGGGTTGAAGTCGGCCTCCCGTACGCCGTGCCTGGCGAGGAGGTCGACGTCCCAGGGGTCCAGGAGGCGGCCCGGGGCGAAGCCGGGGATGCGGCCCTGGTGCATGACGGCGAGCTCGGGGGCCCGGTTGCCGGCCGCTGCCATGGCGAGCTTGGTGTAGTACCGTCCGCCCCAGGTGAGGGTGGCGTCCTTGACCGCGATGTCCGGGTGTTCCTTGCGGAAGGCGTCCACCATCGCGACCTGGTTGGCGCCGTCGCCGCCCTGGAAGAGGTTCCAGTAGCGGACGCGGGTGCGGCTGCCCGCCGCGAGCGCGTCGGCGCCGGTACCGAGGGCGGCGAAGCCGAAGCTGCCCGCGACCACCGCGCCGCCGGCGGCGGTGAGGAGTTGCCTGCGGTTCAGGCGAGGTTGTGCCATACCTTGCCCCTGTCGTCCGGTCGGTTCCATCACATCAGCGTCGTTCGGCATTTCGGATATTGCCCGTAACTTCGAACGCGACCGTAAAATCGATGCGCTTGCGCGTCAATGGTTTCGACACGAAGTCTGATAGCGCTTTCTATCCCGGTCGCGCTTTTCCGCCCCTCGCCCTCGCAGCCTCCTGGCCCCTGCCCCCGCAGCCTCTTGTCCCGCTCCCGTCGATTCTTTTCGTGACGCGGACACAACCAGCCGCGTAGGCTCGAAGCCGCGGCCGGAAGGCGCCGGGCGGGTGCCGTACGGCGGTGAGAAGGGGGCGGGACCTGATGGACATCGCGGGCGCGCGCGGGAGGGCGGCCCGGATCGCCTCCGCGCTGCGGCGCCCGAGGACCGGACCGGCCATGCGCGAACTGACCGGCGAGCTCTCCGCCGCGCTGCGGGCCCGGCCCCGGCGGCCGGCCGGCGTGCGGGAGGTGTCCCGGGCGCTCTGCGAGGCGATGGCCGCACGGCGCGGCGGACGCCCCGTGAAGCTGCGGTTCGAACGGTTCCCCGACGAGATCGGGGTGACCGGGCTGTGGGTGGAGTTCCGCGACTTCGACCTCGTCATCGTGGAGGAGCGGGCCGAGGCGGTACAGCAGCTGGTCATCCTCGGCCATGAGCTGTGGCATCTGCACGCCGGGCACCGGCACCACCATCACGGCGTCGGCCGGCACGCGGCGGGGGCCCTCGCCGGACGGCGCGGCTGGGAGTCCGTCGCGCTGACGGTGGCCGCCCGCAACGGCTCCCGGGAGGCCGACGAGGCCGAGGCCGACGACTTCGGCCACCGGCTCGCGGCCCGCTTCCGGCGCTATCTCCGCGAGGACGGGGCCGGGGACGGGGCCGGCACCGCGGTCGGCGGGGAGACCTCGCCGGTGCAGCGGACGCTGGGCTACCGCGGGCGCGGGGGCGCGGCCCGGTGATCCACGGCCTGTACATCTCCTTCTGGCTGCCCACAGTGGTGCTGGGCGCCGCCCTGGCGATCAAGCTGCCCAGCATCCTCAAGCTGTGGCGGGACCCGTTGCTGCGGGCGGTCGGCGGACTGCTGCTGTTCGCCTGCGCGGTGTTCGTGTTCGCCGCCCCGAAGACGATCGCCTGGACCAACCGGGTCACCGGAGTCCCCAACATCGCGGCGCCCTGGGTGTACTCCCTGCTCACCGCGCTCTCCGCGTCCTGGCTGCTGCTGGTCATCGCCTGGCGCAACAACCTCACCGAGCGCTCGGCCCAGACCCGGCGGGCCACCCGGTGGGTGGTCTCCGTGTACGCGGGGGTCGTGGTCGCGCTGTGGGTGCTGTTCGCGCTCGCCGACGTGCCCGTGGAGCGGATCCGGGACCTGGACACGTACTACGCGGGCACGCCCTTCATGCGTGAGGAGATCCTGCTCTATCTGCTCGCGCACACGGTGGCCTGCTCGGTCACCGCCGGGCTGATCTGGAACTGGAGCCGCACCGAGGGCCTCGACGCCTGGCTGCGCTGGGGGCTGCGCTTCCTGGGGGCCGGGTATGTGACGAACCTGGTGTTCAGCGCGGCCAAGCTGACCGCCGTGGTGGCCCGCTGGACCGGGCACGACCTGGACTGGCTGAACACCAACATCGCGCCGTCGGCCGCGTGCGTCGCGGCCACCCTGGTCGCGGTCGGCTTCATCGTCCCGCACGCCGGCCAGTACCTCCAGGAACGCTGGCGGGTCCGCCGGCTGCACCGCGGTCTGAGGCCGCTGGCCCGGCTGATGCGCTCGGTCGTCGGCACGCGCGAGCCCCTCGCCCTGCGGGCCACCCCCGAACTCCGTCTGATCCGTCGCGAGACCTTCATCCGCGACGCCGTCCTCCAGCTCTCCCGCCACCTCGACGACGACCTGCGGGTACGTTCCTACGACGCCGCGGTCGCCCTCGGCTTCGAACGCGGCCGCGCCCAGGCACTGGCGGCAGCGGTGACGATCCAGGAGGCGGTCGCGGCCCGGGGGCGGGGGGAGTCGACGGAGCCGGCCGGAGCCGCGGGTGCCGCCGCCGCACGGATCGGGGACGCCGGAGCGGGGGCCGGGGGCAGCGGGCTGGGGGGCGCGGTCGCCGGCGCACGGGGCGCGGGGCCGAGGCTGGAGGGCGCGGGGCCGAGGCTGGCGGGCGCGGTGACCGGGAACACGGGCTCGGGGGGCTCTGTGGGGGCGGGTGCGGTGGGCGGGCGGGGCGGGGGGTCCGGCTCTGGCGGTCCGTCGGCTCGTTCGGCCGCCTCTGACGTGGCCGCCTCGTCCGGCCCTTCCGGCGGGGCCGGGTCTGCGGGTGCGCCCGGAGTGTCCCGTTCGGCGGTCGGCTCGGGCTCGGCCCGGGGTTCCGGGGCGTCGGCCGGCTCCGACTCCTCGGGGCTGTCGGGCTCGGGCGGGTCCGGGGCGGCGGGCTCGGGCGGGGGTTCCGGGCCGGATACGACTTATCTGTTGCGGGAGATCCAGGCCGTGTCCGAGGTTCTCCGGTATCCCGATGACATCGACGCGGTCCGTGAGCTCGCGGTCCGCCCCGGCAGAGAGCATGTCCGCGCATGACTGAAGATCCCACCCCCGCCAGAACCGCCGTAGTCCTGGGGGGATCCCATGCCGGGATGCTCGCGGCGGCCGCGCTGGCCGGTCTCGCCGAGCGGGTCGTCGTCGTCGAGCGCGACGTGCTGCCCGACGGTCCCGCACCCCGCAAGGGGCTGCCGCAGGCGCGCCACGCCCACATGCTGTGGTCGGGCGGGGTGCGGGCGCTCACGGAGCTGCTGCCGGGCGCCACGGAGGCGCTGTGGGCGGCCGGGGCGCGCCGGCATCCGGTCACCACGGACATGGTCGTCATGGGGGCGCGCGGCTGGTTCCGGCGCTGGCCCGAGTCGCACCACGTGATCCTCGCCGGGCGGGACCTGCTGGACGCGACGGTCCGGGCGCGGGTCCTCGCGGACGAGCGGGTCGAACTGCTCGACGGCACGGAGGTGCTGGGGCTGGAGGGCACGGCGGGGGCGGTCACCGGGGTGCGGGTCCGCAGCCGGGAGCAGGAGCGGGACGGCGACGGCGACGGCGTACGGGTGGTGCGGGCCGGGCTGGTCGTGGACGCCACCGGGCGTGGCTCGCGGGCGTCGCGGTGGCTGACGGAGCTGGGGCTGCCCGAGGTGGAGCGGCGCGAGGTCGACTCCGGGCTGGCGTACGCGAGCCGGTTGTATCTCGCGCCCGAGCGGGCGCGGTCCGGATACCCGATCGTGAACGTGCAGCCGGATCCGCGGGACCGGCGTCCCGGGCGGGCCGGCTTCCTGCTGCCCATCGAGGACGGGCGCTGGATCGTCACCCTCAACGGTACGCGCGGCGGTGAACCGTCCGCCGACGCCGGGGACTTCGTCCGGTTCGCCCGGGAGGAGCTGCGGCATCCGATCATCGGGGAACTGCTGGAGCGGGCCGAGCCGCTGACCGACGTGTCGTACACGCGGGCCACGCTCAATCGGCGGCATTTCTACGAGCGGATGCCGGTGTGGCCGGAGAACTTCGCGGTGCTCGGGGACGCGCTCGCCGCGTTCAACCCGCTCTACGGGCATGGTCTCGCCGTCGCCGCGCAGAGCGCGGTGCTGCTGCGGGACGTGGTGCGGCGGTACGGGTGGGGGGCGGCCGGGCTGGCGCGGCGGGTCCAGCGGGCGGTGGCGCGGCCGGCGGGGGCGGCGTGGGACCTCGCGGTCGGGCAGGACGTGTTCTACCCGGGGGCGACGGAGGGCGGGCCCACGGTGCGGGACCGGGTGCTGTCGGCGTACGTGGGGCGGCTGATGCTGACGGCGACCGGGAACGGACGGATCGCCCGGCGGGTGACGGACGTGACGTCGTTGGAGCGGGGGGCGGAGGTGCTGCTGACGCCGTCCGTGTTGCTGGCCGCCGCGGTGGGGCCGCTGAAGCCGGCGCTCGGCGGGCCGCCGCTGACGGGGGACGAACGCGAGCGGGCGGGGTTGCGGTAGCCGAGCTGTGCCGGTGCCGGCGCCGGTGCCGGCCGGGGGTGGGTTCCGCTTACCCGCGCTCGCGGGGTGCCGCCGCGCCCACCCGTGCCGCCCCAGCGGCACGACTGCCCGCGGCTGCGCAAGTTGAAGGGGCGCGGGGAACTGCGCGACCAGCCCCCCACCGGACCGCAGTCGCACGACCGCCCGCAGCTGAGCGCCCTGAAGGGGCGCGGGGAACTGCGCGATCAGCCCCCGCCGGGCCGCAGTCGCACGACTGCCCGCGGCTGAACGCCCTGAAGGGGCGCGGGGAACTGCGCGATCAGCCCCCGCCGGGCCGCAGTCGCACGACCGCCCGCAGCCGGCGCAGCCGTCCGCGTCTTCTCAGCCCTTGAAGGCCGGCTGGGGTGTGCCCTTGCCCGCGTTCGGGATCACCAGTAGGGAGCCCGCCACCGGGTGGGGGGACGAGAGGCCCACTCGCGCCGTGGTGATGTAGAGGTCCGTCAGGTCGGGGCCTCCGAAGGCGCAGGCCGTCACCCGGGGGGTGGGGAGGGTGATGACGCGGTCGAGTTCACCCGTGGGGGTGTACCGGCGTACCGCTCCGCCGTCCCAGAGGGCGACCCAGACACAGCCGTCCGCGTCGACGGTCAGGCCGTCGGGGAAGCCGGCGCCCTCCTCGATCTCGACGAAGGGGCGGCGGTCGGAGATCCGGCCGTCGGTGAAGGAGAAGACGTCCACCCGGCGGGTCGGCGAGTCGATGTAGTACATGAGCGAGTGGTCCGGGCTCCAGCCCGTGCCGTTGCTCACCGCCACGTCGTCGAGGAACACCTCGGCCGTGCCGTCACCGGTGAAGCGGGACAGCGTGCCGCCGCCGGGCGCCTCGTCGTAACGCATGGTGCCGGCCCAGAGGGAGCCGTCGGGTGCGACGGCGGCGTCGTTGGCGCGGCGGCCCGGGACGGGCTCGTGGTGCAGCCAGCGGAACGCCCCGTCGGCGTCCAGGAGGCCCACGCCGTCGCGGAGGTTCAGGACCAGGCCGCCGCCCGCGCGCGGCTTGGCCGCGCCCACGTGCTGGTCGGTGACCCGGACCGTGCGGCGGCCGGTCGAGGGGTCGTAGGTGTGCAGCCGGGAGCCCAGGATGTCGAGCCAGAGGAGGCGGCCGGTGGCCGGATCCCAGGTGGGGCCCTCGCCGAGCGTGGCCTCGGCCCGTACCGCGACGTCGTACGAGGTGCTCATGCCACGCTCCGGTAGCCGAGGAGCTCGGACAGTTCGGCGGCGCCCTTCGCGGCGAGCTGCTCCAGCTCGGTGCGGCGCTCGTCGCTCCAGCGGATCATCGGGACGGAGATCGACAGGGCCGCGACAACCTGGCCCGTGCGGTCGCGGACCGGGGCCGCCACACAGCTGACGTCGGGGTTCGACTCACGGCTCTCCACCGCGACGCCCCGCTCCCGGATCTCGCTGAGGGCCGCGCGCAGGGCGGTGGGATCGGTGATGCTGTTCGGGGTCATCCGCACGAGCTGGGCGTCCTCGGGGACACGCGAGGTCAGCTCGGCCTCGGAGAGGGACGCCAGCAGCATCTTGCCGACGGAGGTGCAGTGGGCGGGCAGCCGACGGCCGGCGGCCGAGACCATCCGCACCGCGTGCGTGGAGTCGACCTTGGCGATGTAGATGACGTCCGTCCCTTCGAGGATCGCCACGTGGACCGTCTCGTCACACGTCTCGGCGACACTGCGGGCGACCTGCTGACCCTCGGCGGCGAGGTCGAGCTGCTCCGCGTACCGGCTGCCGAGCTGGTACGGGCGGACACCGAGGCGGTACCGTCCGGGCTGTCCGGGCACGGGGACGATGTAGGAGCGCGCGGCGAGCGTGGTCACCAGTTCGTGCACCGTGGTGCGCGGGAGCTGGAGTCTGCGCACGATGTCGGGGGCGGAGAGCGTCCCGTCCCCGTCGAGGAAGAGCTCGAGAATGTCGAGAGCTCGGGTCACGGCTGGTACGAGGCGTCCCACGACCGGCCCCCTCCCTGTTCGTCCCTGGCCTGCGTTCGAAATATCAACAGGCGATCGGCATGGCGAACACAGGCTGTCATATGACGATGCGCTGGGCAATGGTCCTGAATCGCCTCAGTGGGCCAGGATGGGGGCATGCCGACCCCGAAACGTCTCGCCGGCACCTTCAGTGTCGCCGACTTCCAACTCGTGCTGCTGCGCCGTATGGCCGACCACAACCCGGATCTGGTGGATGAGGCCCGCCATGGCCTGGGGGTGTCCCTGGCGCAGATGAGGGAGGCCAACAAGCGCTGGCAGGCCATGGTCCACTCCCCTCACGCACGGGGCGCCCTCTCCCGTTACCGCTCGGTCCTCGGTGAACCCGAGTCGAGGACCGCCCGCCGCGTCGGTGACCTCGACTGCGAGTCCTGGCAGTGGCCGATCCCGCTGTGGCCCGACCTCCGCTTCGAGGTGCTGCTCGCGCCGAACAAGTCGGTCTGGAACGACTGGCTGGTCCGCGCCCCGCAGACGCCGGGCCCCGAGCCGCGGACCCTGGACGACCTGGCCCCCTGGTCCTGCACGGTCGACGAGGTCGCCCGCGCCTTCGCCCCGGCCCGCCCGCTGGAGGGGACCGCCCCCGGCCTCCCCCACAGCTCTAAAAGCGTGGGGGGACCCCCAGGACTGGCGTTCACCGCGCCGGACGCGCTGGGCGTGCCCAGGGAGGTGGTCTCCGAGTTCACCTGGGGCCTGCTCCAGCGCACGACGGTCAGGGACGGGAACGGCCTGCTGCCCGGGCAGTACCCGGACCACCAGCGGTACCCGTACCACCGGCAGTACTAGGACTACCCAGCAGTCTGGGACTACCCAGCGGTACTGGGACTACCAGCAGTACTGGGACTACCAGCAGTACTAGGGCCTGTCCGGCGTCCGGGCCGCGGCGAGGATCCCCGCCACGACCCCGGTCACCGAGCCGGTGTGCAGGGACAGGAACAGGTTCGGTTCGACCAGCTCCAGTTCCATGACCTGGGGCCGCCCGTCGTCGCCGTCCACGAGGTCCACGCGCGCGTACAGCAACTCGGGGGCCTCCGGTACGGCCGCCAGGGCCTGTTCGGCCACGGCCAGCTCGGCGTCCGTCGGCTGCCAGGGCTCCAGGCCCGGGTGGGCCACCTTGCGCTCGTCGTACGGCGTGCCGGGCGCGAGGACGGCTCCCTTGCGGCTGGCGTGCAGCAGACGTCCGCCGAAGAACTGCAGCGCCCGCTCACCGGCCACGTCGATGCCCCGCACATAGGGCTGCACCATCGCGGTGAAACCCTCGGCGTGCATGCGCGCGAGGTGCCGTACGGCGGTGTCGTGCTCGTCAGGCGTGTAGCGGGCGGCGAAGCGGGCGCCGCCGCCGGAGGTCGGCTTCACGACGTACTCGTGGTCGTCGGGCAGGGCGACCGGTTCACCGGGCGCGAGGTAGCGCGTCGGGACGGTCGGCACTCCGGCCGCCGTGAGCGCGCCGAGGTAGCGCTTGTCGCTGTTCCAGCGGATCACTTCGGCCGGGTTGGCCAGCCGGGTGACCGCGCCGGTCTTCTCCGCCCAGGCCAGGAACTCGGCCGCGCGCCAGCTGTAGTCCCAGGTGGAGCGGATGACGGCGAGGTCGTGGCCCGCCCAGTCGGCGTCGGGGTCGTCCCAGACGACGGCCTCCGCGTCCGCCCCGGCCTCCCTCAGCGCCGCCACCAGTGCGGGCAGATCCTGGTCGACGGAGACGTCGGGTCCGGGCCGGCAGGTGACGAGGGCGATACGTGGCACGCCGGACTCCCCCTTGGTACTGATGTCCGATGATCGGTCCCCGGAAGGCTAACAACCGCCGCCGGAACCCTCACAGGCCGCTTGACCTTCCCCTTCGGTGAAGCCACAGCATCGGTGACACGGACAACGCGAACGACGCGAACGACGCGACGAACCACGAGGGAGTGCGGGGGTTTGCCCATGGACCTGCTGACGATCGGCGCCTTCGCGAAGGCGTGCCGGCTGTCGCCCAAGGCGCTGCGGCTCTACGACGAGCTGGAGCTGCTGCGGCCCGCACGGGTCGACCCGGACACCGGTTACCGCTACTACGCGGCGGGCCAGCTGGAACAGGCCCGGCTGGTGGCCTGGCTGCGGCGGCTCGGGATGCCGCTGGCCCGGATACGGGAGGTCCGCGCTCTCGACGACCCGGCGGCGGCCGCGCGGGAGATCCGCGCGTACTGGGCGCGGGTCGAGGCGGAGACGGCCGTACGGCGGGACCTCGCCGCGTTCCTCGTGGATCAGCTGTCGACGCTGTCGACGACACCGAGGAAGGACACCACCATGCTGGAACTGCGTTACTGCGCCCGCTCGGACCGGGGGCTCGTCCGCCCCGAGAACCAGGACACGGCGTACGCGGGCGGACGGCTGCTCGCGGTCGCGGACGGCTGCGGACCGGCGGGGGCGCCCGCGAGCAGCGCGGCCGTGGCGGCGCTGCGGGTGCTGGACACCGAGGAGGTCCCGGCGGGGAACGTGCTGAATCTGCTGGAGGACGCCGTGCGCGGCGCGCACGCCGCGGTGCGGGAGGTCGCGGACGGCTCGGACCAGGTCGGCACGACCCTGACGGCCCTGCTGTGGACGGGCTCCCGGCTCGCCCTGGTCCACATCGGCGACACACGGGCCTATGTGCTGCGCGACGGCGCCCTCTGTGTCATCAGCCACGACCACACGGTCGTGCAGTCGATGATCGACGAGGGCCGGCTGACACCGGAGGAGGCCCTCAGCCACCCGCAGCGCGCCCTGCTGCTGAAGGCCCTGACCGGCGGCGATCTCTCCACCCCCGACCTCCGCCTCCACGACGCCCGCCCCGGCGACCGCTACCTGCTGTGCTCCGACGGCCTGTCGAGTGTCGTCGCGCACGACCGCATCCACGATCTCCTCGCCTCCGCGCCCGTCCCGGACGACGCGGTCCGCGCCCTGGTCGCCGAGGCGAACGCGGCCGGCGGACCGGACAACGTGAGCTGTGTCGTGGCGGACGTGGTGGAGGTGGTGGAGGCGGCCTGACCCGGGGCAGGATCGGTGGCACAAGGCCACGAGTCCAACAGCCTCACCAGTCCGACAGCCTCACCAGTCCGACAGGCCCACAAGTCCAAGGAGCGTCCGCGTGCCCTCTCTCTTCCCGGCTCTCACGGGTGATCCCTCCGAGCGTGTCGCGCTGCGGTTCGGCGAGCGGGCCCTGACGTACGCGGAGCTCGCGGCGGCGGCCGGGGCCGTCGGGGAGCGGGTGCGCGGGGCGGGCAGGGTGGCCGTGTGGGCCACGCCGGCCCTGGAGACCGCCGTGGCGGTGGTGGGTGTCCTGCTCGCCGGATCCGCCGCCGTACCGCTCAATCCGAAGTCGGGGGACAAGGAGCTCGGGCACATCCTCGGCGACAGCGCGCCGGGGCTCGTGCTCGCCGCCCCCGGTGACGAACTGCCCGCCGCTCTGGCCGGGTTGGAGCGAGTCGACGTCGATGTGTCCGCCGTCGGGCCGGTGCCCGTCGGGGAGCCCGTGCACGACGAGGACGACGACGAGAACCCGGCCCTCGTCGTCTACACCTCCGGCACCACCGGCCCCCCGAAGGGCGCGGTCATCCCCCGCCGCGCCGTCGCCGCCACCCTGGACGCCCTCGCCGACGCCTGGCGGTGGACGGGACAGGACGTGCTGGTGCACGGGCTGCCCCTGTTCCATGTGCACGGTCTGGTGCTGGGCGTGCTCGGGCCGCTGCGGCGGGGCGGGTCCGTACGGCATCTGGGGCGGTTCTCCCCGGAGGGCGTGGCCCGGGAGCTGAACGGCGGCGCGACCATGCTGTTCGGGGTGCCGACGATGTACCACCGGATCGCCGAGGCGCTCCCGGAGGACCCCGAGCTGGTCAAGGCGCTGTCGGGGGCGCGGCTGCTGGTGTCGGGGTCGGCCGCGCTGCCCGTGCACGACCACGAGCGGATCGCGGCGGCGACCGGGCGGCGGGTGATCGAGCGGTACGGCATGACGGAGACCCTGATGAACACGGCCGTGCGGGCCGACGGGGAGGCGCGGGCGGGGACCGTGGGGGTGCCGCTGCCGGGGGTGGAGCTGCGGCTCGTCGACGAGGGCGGGGCGGCCGTCGCGGCGTACGACGGGGAGACCGTCGGCGAGATCCAGGTGCGCGGGCCGAACCTGTTCACCGAGTACCTCAACCGGCCCGACGCGACCGCCGCCGCGTTCACCGCCGACGGCTGGTTCCGCACGGGTGACGTGGCCGTGCTCGACCCGGACGGCTATGTGCGGATCGTCGGGCGCAAGGCCACCGATCTCATCAAGAGCGGCGGGTACAAGATCGGGGCCGGTGAGATCGAGAACGCGCTGCTGGAGCATCCGGGGGTGCGCGAGGCGGCCGTGACCGGGGCGCCGGACGCGGATCTCGGGGAGCGGATCGTCGCCTGGATCGTCCCGGTGGATCCGCAGGCGCCGCCGGGGAGTGCCGAGTTGGCCGACCATGTGGCCCGGCGGCTCGCGCCGCACAAGCGGCCCCGCGAGGTCCGGTACCTGGACGCGCTGCCGCGCAACGACATGGGGAAGATCATGAAGCGGGCGCTGTCGTCATGACGGAACGCACGAGCGCCCGTGAGGTCGTCGCCCTCGTCGCCGATCACCTCACCTTCACCGAACTCCCTTACCCGTCCCGGGACTTCGTCCCCGACGGGCCGCTGGCCTGGCCCGGTTACGACCTCTCGCGCGCCCGTGCCGCCGAGCGCACCGGTGAGACCGAGTCCGTCGTCTGCGGCACCGCGAGCGTCGAGGGCACCCAAGTGGTGCTGATCGCCTTCGAGTTCGGGTTCCTGGGCGGCTCGCTGGGTGAGCGCACCGGCGACCGGCTGGAGGCGGCGTACCGCTACGCCCGTGAACACCGGCTGCCCGTCGTGCCGTTGGTCGCCACCGGTGGCAGCCGGATGCAGGAGGGCATGCTCGCCCTCACCCAACTCCAGCGTGTGGCCCGGCAGTCGGCGCTGACCAGGGAGGCGGGGCTGGCGCAGATCGCGGTGCTGCGGGACCCGACGACGGGCGGGGGCTGGGCCACGCTCGGCGCCGGTGCCGATGTCGTCCTCGCGCTGCCCGGCGCCCAGGTCGGGTTCGCCGGGTCCCGGGTGCGGCCCGCGGACGCCGATCCCGCCGCGTACACGGCCGAGGCGCAGGTCGCGGCGGGGGCGGCGGACGCCGTCGTACCGGAAGGGGAGCTGCGGGAGACGCTCGGGCGGTGGCTGCGGCTGCTGACCGGGGCGTCGGGCGAGCCCGCCCCGGTGCCGGCGCCCCTCGGCGCACGGGACCTGCCCGCCTCCGGCTGGGAGGCCGTACGCCGGGCCCGCTCGCCGCAACGTCCCCGCGCGGCACAGTACTTGGACGCGTATTTCACCCACCGCGTCGCGATCTCCGGCGACCGCTGCGGCGGCGTCGACCCCGACGGGATGCTGTGCGGGTTCGGGGAGCGCGGCGGCCGTACGGTCGCGTACGCCGCGCAGACCGGGGCGGCCACCCGGCCCGCCGGGTACCGTACGGCGACCCGGCTGATCCGGCTCGCGGACCGGCTCGGCGTCCCGGTGCTGACCCTGGTGGACACCCCGGGCGCGGCCAACGACGCCGAGGCGGAGCGGCAGGGAGCGGGCGCGGCGATCGCCGAGCTGTTCGGCGTGCTCGCCACCGTACGGACCCCGGTCACCACGCTGGTGATCGGTGAGGGCGGCTCCGGCGGGGCGCTCGCGCTGGCCGCGCCGGGCCGCACCTGGGCGGCCCCGGACAGCTACTTCTCCGTCATCGCGCCCGAACTGGCCGCCGCGATCCTCAAACGGCCACCGGAGGAGGCGGAGGCGACGGCCAACCAACTCCGGATCCGCCCCCAGGACTTGACGGAACTGGGGGTGATCCGGTCGGAGGAGTGGCAGGCGCCGTGAAAGCAGTGAAAACCGAGGGAGGAACAGGACAACCGCGCGCACCGTCCGTAACAATGAGGATGCACAGAGCCGCAGAGGCTGCGGGAGCCGAGGGAAGGGGCTACGGGGGCGCCGTGGAAGGACTCGTGGAGTTCAGGACCGACGACGGGGCCGTGGTCTCCGTCGAGGCGGCCGCCGACCGGCGGCCCGGGTCACGGCTGGTGGCGCGCGGCGACGGTACGGTCCAGGCGGCCCGTACCTTCGAGGACGCGCTGGAGGGGGTGCGCGCGGCGGCGGAGTCCGCGTTGCGGGTGTTCCGGGACGGTTCGTTACGGCCGGACGGGGTGGAGATCGAGTTCGGGGTGAAGCTCTCGGCGGAGACCGGCGCGATCATCGCCAAGGGCACGGCGGAGGGCCACCTCGTGGTGAAGCTGACCTGGACCCCCTCGCCGGCGGCGGGGCCGGAGCCGGAGCCCGTCGCCGCCTCATGAACAGCGCCGAGTGGCACGCCCGGGTCGAGACCGGCGGCCAGGTCGCCGGGGCAGGCTTCCTGGTCACCCCGCGCACGGTGCTGACCTGCGCCCATGTGGTGGGCCAGGGCGGCGCGGCGGACGAGCTGACCGTGACGTTCACCGAGCGGCCCGGCTGCCCCGCCGTACCGGCCCGGGTGATCGCCGACGGCGGCTGGGGCGGCGGCCCGACCGACCTCGGTGACCTCGCCGTACTGGAGCTGGCGTACGAGGTGCCGATCGCGCCGGCCGCGCTCGCCCCCGTCGAAGCGGCGCACGGAGAGCGCGCCGACCGGCCCCGCAAGCTCGTCGTGTACGGCTTCCCCGTCGGCTTCGACGAGGGCACGCTCGCCGAATACCGCATCACCGCCGCCCAGTTGCTCAACCGGGAGTGGATGCAGCTGGAGGCCTGGCAGCCCGGCGGGCAGCCACTCGCGCCCGGGTTCAGCGGCGCGGCGGTCACTCTCGTGGACACCGGCGAGGTCGTCGGCATGGTCACCGCGGCGGCCGGCGCGCAGGGGGTGCACAACGGGCGGATGATGCCCACCGAGGTCATGGCCCGCTACTGGCCCGGCCTGGAGGGCCTGGTGCCCACCTCCGACCACGGGGCGGCCGACCGGGCCCGGCTGCGGGGCCTGGTCGAGCGGGCCGTCCGCGCGGGCCTCGACTGCGATCCCGTACGGCTCGTCCGGCTCTACGAGGCCGCCCGGGGGCAGCTGGACCCGGACGCGCCGCAGGAGGGGTTCGACTCGTTGTGGTCGGCGGCCCTGTTCGTGCTGTGCGAGATCGACGGCGCCGACGCGGCCGCCACCGTCGCCCGCTTCACCGCCGAGGTGGAGGCCCTGTTCCGGGCCCCCGCCGAGCCGGCCGCCGCGCCCGACTGGTCGCCGATCCTCGTCGACCTGCGGCACAGCGGCGCCGGGGACGGACATGTGCGCGTGGAGGTGTCGGCGTACAGCGGGGGCCGCCGGCATCCGGTCGGCTCGGAGACCGTGCCGCAGGCCAGGGTGCGGGCCTATGTGCAGGACCGGATCGAGGCCGCGTTCCGGTATCTGACGCCCGGCTGCGACGAGTTGATCGCGTTCGCGCTGCCCCGGGACTGGATCGACCTGCCGGTGGACCGCTGGGCGAGCGCGCCCGACGACGAGACCCCGCTGGGGTCCGTGTACCCGCTGGTCGTCACCGACCAGGCACGGCTGCGGCCCGGCACCCGGCATCAGCTGACCCGCGCCTGGAAGCGGCTCGACACCCTGCCGGGGGCGCGCGTGCACCGCGTGGAGTGCGGCAGCACCGAGGAACCCGCCCGGCTGCGGCTACAGCTGCGCAAGCCCGACGCCTGCCTCGCCGGTTTCGCGACCGCCCCGGCCGCCTCGCGCACCCGCCCCCACTTCGACACCTCGCTCACCGCGCCCGCCCCGGTGGTCATCTGGTCGCGCGGCGGCTGCGCGGGCGGCCCCGAGGGCTGTACGGGCGGAGACGGCTGTACCGGCAAGTCCTTCCTGGACGAGCTGGACGCCTGTGTGTCCGGGGTGCCGCCCGCCGAACTCCCGCGTGAGGTGCTGGCGTTGCGCGAGGAGGCGGACGCGGAGGAGGGCCACTGGGCGCGGGACATCCAGCTGCTGTGGGACGACCCGCGCGTCTTCACCGACCCGCACGGCGACGCCCCCGCCCTCCCCCGCTCCCCCGTCTCCTGAGCCGCCCCACCACCACGGTTTCGTCCGCCAAGTCCCGCCGAGTCCCGCAGAGTTTCGGAGAACCATGCCCCACTGGACCGTCTACACCGGGAACAGCGAGCCTCACGACGGCATCGACCGGCTGCCGGCGCCGCCGCCCTGGCGGGCGTTCGACGGCGAGCCCGTGCTCCCGTCGCCGCGCGACGGCGAGGACGAGGCCGCCGTCTCCCCCGACCGGGTCCACCGCGCCCGTACCTATGTCGCCACCCCGGAGAGCGTCCAGCTCGTCAACGCGGCCCTCGTGCTGCGCCGCCCGCTGCTGGTCACCGGCCCGCCCGGCACCGGCAAGTCCTCCCTGGCCTACGCGGTCGCCCGGGAACTGGGCCTCGGTCCCGTGCTGCGCTGGAACATCACCAGCCGCTCCACCCTGGCCGACGGTCTCTACCAGTACGACCCGCTGTCCCGGCTGTACGCGGCCCGGCAGGCGGCGTCCCGCGCCCCGCAGGCCATGCCCGGCGGCGGCGTCGAGGACCACCTGCGGCTCGGCCCCCTCGGCACCGCCCTGCTGCCGTACGCCCGTCCCCGCGCCCTTCTGGTCGACGAGGTCGACAAGAGCGACCTCGATCTGCCGAACGACCTGCTGAATGTCCTGGAGGAGGGCCAGTACGAGATCCCCGAACTGATGCGTGCCGCCCGCCACTCCAGCGGGGGCGTCACCGCCGAGGTCCTCGCCGACGGCACGGACGCGCCGGTCACCGTCACCCGGGGCCGGATCCGCTGCCGGGCCTTCCCGTTCGTGGTCCTCACCAGCAACGGCGAGCGCGAGTTCCCGCCGGCCTTCCTGCGCCGCTGTGTCCGGCTGAAGCTGCGCCGCCCGGGCCGCGAGCAGCTCACCGAGATCGTCCGCGCCCATCTCGACACCCCGCCCGGCGAGGCGGAGCACCTCATCAACCGGTTCCTGACCCGCGCGGCCGACGGCGAACTCGCCACCGACCAGTTGCTGAACGCCCTCTATCTCACCGGGGTCGCGGGCCTGGACGCCGACTCGCGCGACGCGCTGGCGGAGCAGCTGATGCCGTATCTCGGCGGCACGGCGGACGGCGATGGATTCTGACGAGACGGTGTCCGGCGGCGACACCTCCGCACTCGCCCGGCTGACCGCCCTGCTGACATCCGCCTCGGACACGCCGCCGACGGCCCGGGAGCTGGCTGAACTGCTATGGCTGGCAAGGGAGTTGGAGGGCGGAAGGCTCTCGGCGAGGACGGCCGGAGGAAGCACGGCGGAACGCACGCCGGAGCCGACCGAGGCGACCGAGGCGACCGAGGCCGCTGAAGTGGCGCCGCCCGCCGCCCCGGAGGCGTCCCCGACACCTCCGATCCCGCCCACGCTCCCCACCGACGACCGCGTCCCCCTCCACCTCCCGACGCCACGTCAGCCGATGTCCACCGGAACGGCCGACACCACCCCCCTCCTCGCCCCCGCACCCCCGATGCTCCCCCACCCCCTGGCCCTCCAGCGCGCCCTGCGCCCGCTGAAGCGGACCGTGCCGGCGGCCCGCGCCCGGCTGCTCGACGAGCGGGCGACGGCGGACCGCATCGCACGGCTCGGCGCGCACCCCGACAGCTGGCTGCCCGTGCTGCGCCCCGCCCGGGACCGCTGGCTGCGTCTGAACCTGGTCCACGACACCGGCCCGACCATGCCGGTCTGGCGCCCCCTGGTCCGCGAACTGCACACCGTGCTGGCCCAGTCGGGTGTGTTCCGCACGGTCACCCTGCACCCGGCCGGCCCCGACGGGGGCGCCCGGTACGTGCCCGACCCGGGGGACGGCCGGACGGTCACCCTGGTCGTCAGTGACTGCATGGGCCCGCAGTGGCGCCCCGGCCCGGCGGGCGAGCGCTGGTACCGCGCCCTGCGGCACTGGGCGTCCCGGATGCCGCTGGCCGTCGTACAGCCGCTGCCGGAGCACCTGTGGCCGACGACCGCCCTCCCGGTCGAACCGGGTGTCCTGTCCTCCCCCTCCGCGGCGGCCCCGCTCACGGCACTCGCGTTCACCCCGTACGCCTCGGAGGCCGCGCCCCCTGCCCCTTCCTCGTTCCCCCTCCCCGTGCTCGAACCGGGCGCGCCGTGGCTGGCCAACTGGGCGGCGCTGGTGGCGTCCCCCGGCGGTGCCCGCACCCCCGGAGCGGCGGCCTGGCTGCCGCCGGCACCACCGCCCACCGCCCCGGCCCCCTCCCCCACGGACCTCCCCGCCCAGGACCTGGTCCTCCGCTTCCGCGCCACCGCCTCCCCCGAGGCCTTCCGCCTGGCCGGTCACCTGGCCCTGGCCGTCCCGTCCGTGCCGGTCATGCGCCTGGTCCAACGCGCCGTCGACCGCGACCCGCGCCCCCAGCACCTCGCCGAGGTGATCCTCAGCGGCATGCTCACCGCCGCCCCCGGCCCACCCGGCTCCTACGACTTCCGCCCCGGCGTACGCGACCTCCTCCTGCGCACGCTCCCCCGTTCGACCCGCGGCCGCACCCGCGAACTCCTCGCCCGAATCGGCGGATTGATCGACGAACGGGCGGGCCTGACAGCAGGCGAGTTCCACGCGGAGACCTCCGGGAGCGACGGAAACAGCGACGGCCCGGCGTTCGCGACGGTGAGCCCGGAGACGGTGCTGCGGCTGGGCGGGGCCGGAATCACGAGGGAGCAGCCGGGTGAGCAGCGGGGACCGTCCGGCGCGAGCGGCTACGAGACCGCGCGGGCGTACGCGACCGAGGATCTCCGCGACCGGCTCTCGGGACAACTGATCGGCGGCCGCTACCGCTTGCTGCGACGACGCGGGCCCGGGCGGCGGATGTGGCAGGCGGTGGACACCCGGACCGAGGCGCCCGTGGTCGTCCACCTGTACCCACAGGAGCCCGCCCCGCAGACGCAGTTCCGGCAGGAGGCGGAGCTTCTGTGCCGGATCGACAGTCCGCATGTCGCGCGGATCAGGGACTTCGGGGTGGAGTACGACATCCCTTACCTCGTGGCGGAGTTCATGGAGGGAGTGACCCTGTCGGAGCTGGTCGGCGGGAGCGGCCCGGGGGTGTCCTTCGAGGTCTTCGCCCGGCTGGTGTGCGACGGAACCGCCGGTCTGCGCGAACTGCACGACCGGGGCCTGGTACGGGGGCAGGCGGGCCCGGACGGTCTGTTGCTCCGCCCGGACGGCACCCTGGTGATCAGTCGGTTCGCGCTGGGCAGGGAACGTCTGAACCGGAACGCGGCTTCGGACATCGCCCTGTTCAACCTGCTGCTCCAGGATGTGGCCCCGCACGTTCCGGCTCCGCAACGCTTCCGTCCGCTGCTGCACCAGATCGAGCAGGGATCGGTGCCGTCCTCGGCACCAACCCAGCTCGCCGAGGCCCGGGAGGCCGAGCCGCTGCGGATCCGCATGCTGGGCCCGCTGCGGATCAGCCGTTCCTCGGAGCCATTGGGCCTTCCCACCCCGTACACCCAAGCCCTGCTGTGCATGCTGGTGCTCAGCGGCGGGCGCCGTATGAACTATGAGGAACTCGCGGCGGGTCTGTGGCAACAGCCGCCCGCCGAGCGGGAGTACAGGCACACTCTCGACCTCCTCGCCGCTGAGCTACGCCGCATTCTGGGCCCGGGCACCTTGGCCCTGATCACCGACGGCTACGCCCTGTACCTGGCAGGCGCCTACGTCGACGCGTTCACCTGCGAGGAGGTTCTGGCCCACCGCCCCCGCACGCAGAGCACCGGCCAACGCCGCGCCCTCCTCCAGGAGACCCTCGCCCTCTTCCACGGCGACCCCCTCGAAGGCGTCCCCGGTCCCGCCGCCGAAGCCGCCCGCACGCGCTTCCACTCCCTTCGCCGGGACCTCACCGCCGCCCTGGAGGAGGCCTCGCCCCCTCCCCTCCGCTTCGAGACCGACACCGACCTCTCCGCGCACCCCGAAAGCCGTATCACCCTCGAGTACGCGGTGCATCAGGTGCTCGCCCGGGGTGCGCTGAGCCCGCAGCATTACGAGGTGCAGGTCCGGCCGAACGGGTACTCCGTGCGGGTCCTGTACGGGATCGATCTGCTGCCCGTCCTGGTGGCGGCCCTGCGGTGGTTGCCGGATCACTGGGCCACGCTCGGCGAACCGCCGCGGCTGCTGGTGACGTTCGGGATTCCGGCGCGGCGGAGTGTGAGGTCCGAGGGCCGGATGCTGATCGTCGTCTCCCCGGACCTCTACGGGAGCTTCATCGGGAGCTCCGCCGCCTCCGGGCCGTACCGTTTCCATCCGTTGTACGGGGACTCGGGGGCGCCCAACGCCTGGTATCACCCGGGCGGCGGGCAGCGGGAGCTGGTGAAGGGGCCCGGTGTCGTCGCCGATCTCGGGCGGCTCGGGATTCCCGCGCCGGGGCGCACCGCCGTCGTGCACACCGGTCCCGAGGGGCCGCTCACCCCGCTGAACCCGGCCGACCCGCACGGCGGCGGCACGCCCCGGCCGGTGACGTACTACGAGGTGGACCTCACCCCGCACCACGCCGTCCACCAGGTCTCCCTGCCCAGCTCCGGCAAGGGCGACTTCACCGCCGCCGTGGAGCTGTCGTGGCGGGTCGCCGATCCGGTGGCGTTCGTGCGGGCGGAGGTCACCGGGGTGGCGGAGCGGCTGCTGGAGCACTTCCGGGAAGCGGCACCCCGGATCACCCGCCATCACTCCGTACGGCGGCCCGCGGGCGCGCAGCGGGCCGTCAACTCGCAGCTGGGGCGGTGGCCCGTGCCGGGGCTGAACGTCACGTGCACGGTCACTCTCGCGCCCGACTACGCCCCGCCGCCGGAGATCCCCCCCTCGTCCACCACCGCCCGCCCCCTCTCCGAGCTGCTCGGGGACGCCGAGACCGTCCTGTTCGGCTTCGACGGGCCGCTGGTGCGGCTGTTCACGGCGACGAGCGCCCGCGCGGCCGCTCTGGAGCTGCTGCGGGTGGTGGCGGAACACCGCGATCCCGAGGACGCGTCGCGCGGGCGGGCGGCCGGAGAGGCGGGGGCGGCCCGGGAGCTGTTCGTGCATCCGCTGGACGTCCTGCGGGCCTTCGCTCACCACCGGCTCGGGCCGCTCATGCGGGAACGGCTGGACCAGCTGGAGCTCAGGACCGTACCGGACGCGCCGACGACCCATCACTCCCTGGCCCTGGTGCGCGCCCTGCACTCCGCCGGGCGCCGGGTGGGGGTCGCCACGGACGTCTGCGAGCAGGCTGTCCGGCGGCATCTGGAATCGCTGCGGCTGCCGTTGCTCGCGGGCGTGCACGGCCGCGCCGACGACCTAGGCCGGCTCATGCCGCACCCGGACTGTCTGCTGCGCGCCCTGCGCCCACAGGGCACCCCGGCCCGCACCGGCGTCCTGATCGGCTCCACGCTCGCCGAGCTGACCGCCGCCCAGCAGGTGGGCCTGCGGTTCATCGGCCTCGCCCGCAATCCCACGGTCGAGCAGAGGCTGCGCGAGGCGGGCTGCGAGGTCACGGTGCCCTCGCTGACCCCCGTACTGGAGGCGGCCCGGTCGCTGTAGCACCCCATGAGTGAGAGGTGAGTCACATGTCCACCCGGTGATGTCACACTCCGGGCGCCCGGCGCCCTCTCGGTTCGGAAAGCATCCGCGACGGAAGCGTCCACTACGGGAGGCCCACGATGTCCCACCCATCGCAGCCGAGGGCGCACACCGCGACCCAGGTGTTCGCCGACCACCGGGAGCTGCTGTTCTCCATCGTCTACAACATGCTCGGCAGCGTCTCCGACACCGAGGACGTGCTGCAGGAGACCTGGCTGTCGTGGGCGGCCCGGCACGAGCACGCGGCGGAGGGCGGGGAGGCGATCGGGCATCCGCGCGCCTATCTGGTGCGGATCGCGGTGAACGGGGCCCTCGCCCACCGGGCCGCCGTCAGCCGCCGCCGGGAGACGTACGTGGGGCCCTGGCTGCCCGAGCCGCTCGTCGGGCCCCTCACCGACGTCCCGGTCCCGGGCGACGGCGCCGACGCGGCCCTGCGCGCCGAGTCGGTGTCGATGGCGCTGCTGGTGGTCCTGGAGACCCTCACCCCGCTGGAGCGGGGGGTGTTCGTGCTGCACGAGGTGTTCGGCTACCCGCACACCGAGATCGCGGAGATCCTCGGCCGCAGCCCGTCCGCGATCCGTCAGCTCGCGCATCGCGCCCGGGAGCACGTGCACGCCCGGCGCCCCCGCTACGAGCCCGATCCGCAGGTCCGGCGGGAGGTGACCGAACGGTTCCTGGACGCCGCGCTCGGCGGTGACCTGGACGCCCTGCTGCGGCTCCTGGCGCCGGACGTGACCCTGTGGGGCGACGGCGGAGGCAAGGGCGCGGGAGGCCCCCGGCCGCTGCGGGGCCGGGACAAGGTGGCCCGGCTGCTCGCCTCGGTCGCGCCGCGTTCCGGGCAGGGCCTGCGCATCGCCTACCGCAGCGTCAACGGCGATCCCTCGGCGCTGCTGTTCGCCGGCGACACCCCGTACGCGGTCCTGGTCCTCGACCTGACCCCGGACGGGGACCGGGTGTGCGGGATCTACGCCGTCGCCAACCCTGACAAGCTCTCCCACATCGACACCACGGCGAGGTCCCTGTGAAGGCGCGCACCCTGGCGACCCTGCCGAGCGGGCGGGTCGGCAAGTGGGTCGTCCTCACCCTCTGGGCGGTCCTGCTGGTCCCGGCCCTGCTGCTGGCCGGGCGGCTCGGCGAGGTCGAGCAGAACGACAACTCGGCCTGGCTGCCGGGCGACGCGGAGTCGACGCGGGTCGTCGAGCGGGTGGCGCGGTTCCAGCCCGCCGACACCGTGCCCGCGATCGTGGTCTACGACCGGCCCGGGGGCGTCACCGCCGCCGATCTGGCGAGGGCCCGGGCCGACGCCGAGGCCTTCCGGGAGGTCGAAGGGGTCCAGGGCGCGCCGCAGGGCCCCGTGCCGTCGGCGGACGGGCGGGCGATCCAGACAGTGGTCCAGGTGCACAAGGACCGGACGGGCTGGGAGGGGATCGGCAAGGTCGTCGACGCGCTGACCGAGGTGGGTGAGGGGAGGAAGGGGGACGCGGGCGGCGGTCTCGGGTTCCATGTCACCGGGCCGGCCGGTCAGGCCGCCGACTCGATCAAGGCCTTCGGCGGCGGGGGCGGGCTGACGGCGATCACCGCGTCCGTGGTGGTCCTGATCCTGCTGCTCACCTACCGCAGCCCGGTCCTCCCCCTGCTGCCACTGCTGACCGCGGGCGCGGCGCTGGTCACCTCCGAGGCGGTGATCTACGTCCTGGCGAAGAACGCCGGACTCACCATCAACAAGCAGACCGGTTTCATCCTGACCGTGCTGGTCTTCGGCGCCGCCACCGACTACGCCCTCCTACTCACCTCGCGGTACCGGGAGGAGCTGCGGCGGCACGAGGACCGGCACGAGGCGATGGCCCGGGCCCTGCGGCGCTCCGGTCCCGCGATCGTCGCCAGCGCCGCGACCGTCGCGGTCAGCCTGACGCTGCTGATGCTGGCCTCCCTCAACTCCACCCAGGGGCTGGGCCCGGCCTGCGCGGTCGGCGTCCTCGTCGGCCTCCTCGCCATGACCACCCTGATGCCGGCCCTGCTGGTGGTCTGCGGCCGCTGGATCTTCTGGCCGATGATCCCGTCGTACGACGCGACACCCGCCGGTGCGGTGACGGACGGCGTCTGGGCCCGGGTGGGCGCCGCGGTCTCCGGGCGGCCGCGGCTCGTGTGGGCCGGTACCGCGCTGGTCCTCGGCGCGATGACGCTCGGGATGTTCGCACTGCGGGCCGACGGGCTGGCCGGCAAGGACCAGTTCACCGGCCGCCCGCAGACGGTCGTCGGCGAGGAGATCCGCGCCCGACACTTCCCGGCCGGCTCGGGCGACCCCGTCCTCGTGGTGGCACGGGCGGACGCGGCGCAGGGCGTGCGCAGCGCGCTGTCCGGTGTCCCGGGGGTGGCCCGGGTCGCCGCGCCGGTGGTCAAGGGGGGTGAGGCGCTGGTGCTCGGGGAGCTGCGGGACGATCCCAGCGGTACGGCCGCGATGCGGGCGGTCGAGCGGGCCAGGGCCGCCGTCCACGAGGTCGAGGGCGCGCGGGCGCAGGTCGGCGGGACCACGGCGGTGCTGCTCGACACCCGGGAGGCGGCCGACCGCGACTCGACGGTGATCATCCCCATCGTGCTGGTGGTGGTGTTCCTGGTGCTCGCGCTGCTGCTGCGGGCGGTGGTCGCCCCGCTGCTGCTGATGGCGACGGTGGTGCTGTCGTTCGGGGCGGCGATGGGGGTGAGCGCCCTGGTGTTCGAGCGCGTGTTCCACTTCGCCGGGGAGGAGGCCTCCTTCCCGCTGCTGGCGTTCGTGTTCCTGGTCGCCCTGGGCATCGACTACAACATCTTCCTGGTCACCCGGGTGCGCGAGGAGACCCTCCGGCACGGCACCCGGCGCGGCGCGCTCACCGGTCTGTCCGCCACCGGCGGTGTGATCACCTCGGCGGGTCTGGTGCTGGCGGGCACCTTCGCGGCGATGGCCTCACTGCCGCTGGTGTTCGCGGCGGAACTCGGCTTCGCGGTGGCGTTCGGGGTGCTGCTGGACACCCTGGTCGTCCGCTCGGTCCTGGTCACCGCGCTGACCCTGGACGCGGGCCGCTGGATGTGGTGGCCGAGCGCCCTGTTCCGCCGCCACGACGCCCCCCGCCCGCGGGCTCGGCCGACTGCGCGAGACCGGGCCGACGCGTCATCACCCCACCCCGAAGAGTTGTTCGAGGCGGGCCTGGACCAGCGGTAGGCCGACGAGGGGGACCTCGTAGTGGCCCGCCCCTTCCAGGACGGAGAGGTTGATGTCGTTGCCGTTGGCCACCATCTTGTTGACGACGTTGTAGGTGACGGTGTTCGGGCTGGTGATGTCGTCGGTCCCGTACAGCCACAGGACCGAACCCGGCAGGGTCGAGCTTTCGAGCCTGCCCTGGTTCTGCTCGAAGTACCGTCTGTTCTCCGGAAGAGAGGTGGGGGCGTCTCCGCGGATCCCTGGATAAGTGGTCAGGCGGTGGGACGGAGAGGCGTTCAGATAGTCCTGGATATCCTGGTTGACGAGATCGTTCAGGTCGTCCGAGCAGGTCCGCCAGTCCTGTTGGTAGATCTTCAGCATGTTCGGGCCGTAGATCTGCGCCGGGTCGATGTCGTAGCCGGCGTAGCGCTGGGTCTTCGTGAAGTAGACGGTCTCCGCGTTGGCGAAGACCAGTTGCTCAAGCTGGTGTTCTGTCGGCGGGAGCCCGGACTGGGAGGCGTTGTCGATGTCCTGCCACAAGATCTTGTTCATGGCGGGAACATCCGGAACCGGGGCGAGGGCGATGGTGCCCCGGTACTCCAGATCGGGGTCCGCCTTCGCCGCCGAGCCGGACGTGTAGGCGGCGGCAAGCGCTGCGAATCCTCCCTCCGACCACCCCGCCGGGGCCCACTGTCCGGACAGTCTGTCGCCCAGGTGGCGCCGCGCGGCGACCGCGGCGTAGACCATGGAGTTGCCCTCGCTCGACAGGTTGTAGTAGCCGTGTCCCTCCGTGACGCCCGCGGACACCGGTCCCATCCCCTCGTAGTCCGGCGCGACCACGGCGATGCCCATCTTCAGGATGGCCGCCAGCACGGCGTCGTTCGGATGGTCGGCCCATGTGCCGTGTTGCTGGAGCTGGACGCTCGGCGCGCACTCCGGCGCCCATCCGGTGGTGCCGTGCCCCCACACGACAAGCGGCCATCCGTTCGCCGGAGGTGGCTTCTCGGGAAGGAACAGCATGGCCGTCGCATTGATCTGGTGGCCTTTGATGCCCGGCATCCGGTAAACGACGAGTTCGCCGTTGGCCACGGCGGATATCGTCCGGGGCAGGTTGCGCAGGGGGGTGGGGGTACCTACCACGTCTCCGTTGCCCGCTGCCCCCGTCGAGCCGTCGGGGCCCACCGGGCCTCCTCCGGAGGGAGCGACGAAGCCGCCGGTGAGGAGCGCGACCAACAGCAGCACGAGTACGCACGCTCGCTCCCTGCGCAGGAAGGCGCTCCGACGGCGACCCTGCCGGCCCGGCCCCTTCGGAGGGCCGGTGTGGGGCGAGTGCCCGGGAGGAGGAGTGTGTATGGGTGGGTTGATCATGTACACAAACCTGCTTTTCATGTGTCGGCCCTCAGCGGGCCAGGGTCACGATGGCGGAGGACTTGAGGACGTGCCCCTTTTCATCCAACGCCTCGACCTGGAAGTACGGTCCTGGGTTGTCCGTCAGGATCGCCGTCTCGAACCCGGTCCGTTTGGCGTGTCGTACCACCACCGACAGGGAATCGGGGTTCCGGCCTGCGAGCACGCGCCACGCTGTGGTCTGCGTCGAACCGTTCCAGGAGGCGTGGACGACGCTGTGCCTGTTCTCGGTCTTCGCCGCTGCGCTCGGCGGATAGTAGGGCTTGCCGACCCACGTGTTCCGGAAGGCCCGGTAGGAGATGTTCGAGCCCGGCAGTTGGGCGTCGTACAGCAGGTTCCGTGAGCCGTTGCCCTCGGTGCTTCCTGCGCCCGCGTATTCCGAGTAGTACGAGCTCTGGCCCCATCCGATGAACTCGTTGCCGTTGGGAAGGGCCTGGGTGTTCCCTTGGGAAGCCGAGAACAGCGGTGGCTGGTGGTAGTAGGTCCGCGCGGCGGTAGCGCGGCGGTGGTCGAAGTCCAGGTCCAGGATCAGGCCGTGAGATTCCTGTTCCGGTGTACCGTCCGGCTGGTTGCAGCAGCCGTCGTCGAACATGCTGATCTTGTTTCCCGGCCGGAATCGCGCGTCGTGCTGCCAGTAGAAGTCCGCGTTGGAGCCGAGGGTGAAGTCGCTCTTCTTGCCTCCGAGTTGCCAGCGGATCTTTCCGGTCTTCTTGGAGATGTCGTAGATCGCCCAGAAGTTCCGGAGCGAGATCAACAGCTCCCCTCCGGGGCCCTCGTCGATCGAGTTCAGGTGGTAGGGGTCCCATACCCCGCCTGACGTCGCCGCGTCGGAGGCCGGCACTTGGGAATCGGCGGGGTCCAGGTGATCCAGCAGATCCCACGAGAAGACGAGCTTCCCTGTTTCCAGGTCGACTTCCTGGATCTCGCTGTCCAGGATGGCCCCGTTCTCCGCACCTCCGTAGGGGCGGAGGTCCATGGGGACCGGCTTGGTCGCGATGAACAGTGCGGTCCCCCTGCGGGTCAGGAGGAATTCGTGCTCGTCCGCGTTGAAGCCGTGATGTGCGGAGACCGTGGTGATCAGGCGGTAGTGATCGTCGTAGACGTAGTAGCACCCGCCCGGTTCGGGAGCGCCGCCCGGCAGATTCGTGTACGTGGGCGGAATCGCGATGGAGCCCTGCCACCAGGTCAGCACCCGCTGCGCCTTTCCGGACCTGGGGTGGTGATAGGTCTGAACCCTGAAGTCCGCGTTCTGGAGGTCGGGGGAGGACAGGGGGCGGAACCAGACCGGATCGCCGGAATTCTCGGAGATCAGTGCCCCCGTCTGCCCGACCACCGCGGCGCCGATGGCATACGGGCCGACGAAGATCTTGCCCCGGGCCGTCCCGGGCCGATGCGCCGTCACCTTCACCCGCTGGGGGTGAAGGCCCGGCTCGGAGATGAAGCTCCACACGTCGCTGCCCGAGGTGATCGGCGGCGGGGTGGTCGCGCTGCCGGTCGGGGGAGCGGGCTCCGTCGCGCAATGCCGCGGCCGGTCCGGTCGCGGACCCGCGGCGGCGGAGGGCGAGCAGATCGTGAGGGCGAGCCCAGCGGCCAGCACGCAGACCCCTGCGGTGCGACGCAGCCTTCTTCCCGCACTGCGAGCCCCCAGATGTCGCTCCGTCATTTCCCGTCTCCTTACGGCCCTTGCGCCTCTGCCCGAATCCCATGACCTGGTTTCCTCTGGTGACGCTAGGCATCACCGCGTGCGTGCGCCTGTCGAAAGCCGATGCGGTGGGCCATTCGGACGCGGCGGCCGCCTCCGGCTGCCAGGCCTGCGCGGCCAGGGCGTCCACATCGCTGGTGGCAACGGCGTCCTGGCCGGCGACGATCATTCCGAGCAGCAGGTGCGGCCCGGCCGCCGCCGGCGCGGCGGCCGGCGGAATCGGCCCGACCTCCCGACTCTGGGCCTCGCGTGCTCCTTCCGGAAGTGGCGACGCAAGCGACGCACAAGCGCGCGTCCTGCGAGGACCCCCGTTCTTTGTGGGTGCACGCCACACAGCACCGGCCTCAACTTCCAGAATTCTGTGCGAGGCGGATTCCGCCCGAGTGATCTCGATCGTTGCGGCCCCACCCTTGGGGGGGAGGACCATTCTCCGCGGCACGGTGCAAGGCGGTGCCGGCGCACCAGTCCAGGGAAATTCAGCCGTTCACCAAAGAGGAGAAAGCGTGGCGTTCGGAGTGCTGCTGGACATCCTGGTCGTCCGCTCGGTACTGGTCACCGCGCTGACCTTGGCCGCGGGCCGCTGCATGTGGTGGCCGAGCGCCCTGTTCCGACGACGCGACGCCCCCACCCGGAGGAGGCGAAACCAATTCCCGAACCAGCACCGCGGGCCGGCTGATGCGCCCTCACCCCCGTCCCGGGCCACCTCGCCTGGTGTCCGACGAGCCCAGCTCACCATTACCCGTGGCCGGCCCGCCAAGCACCACCAACAAGGTTTACCTCTTTGAAACTTCCCTCTGCGACACGTCGAGCGACTTCCTCCCATTCCCGAATCACCCGGCGCTTCCCATCCGGGATATGAGGCCAATCAATGCGATTGACCACCTGACCCGCGTAAACGGGCTCCCAGGAGACGGCATAAAAGGGGCCAATTTTCGGAGCCAAGGTTGCCAGGCAATGAAGGGTGCGACGGTGGTACCACTTACTGACAGCCGTGACCCTCAACCCGGATTCCAGCGCTTCCTGTATATAGGGAAGGGAGAATTCTACATTCTGCCAGGTATTGGCGGCTCGATCCTCGCAGCGGATGGCAGATTCAGGAACACCCCGCCCAATGAGAAGTCTGCGGAACTCCTGACCTTCTACAATTCCAGTGTGCCGATTGATTCCTCCAGTTGCGATGACAAGCGGCGCCAGTCCTTCATGGTACCGCTCTGCAGCAATTTCGACCGGCTTCCTCTGGTTCGTCCCAAAGAGAAAGTAGGCAGTTGGTTCACCTTGCGGCGGCAGCGCCTCAATGTCCACGAAACTCGCAATTTCGCGGATCTGATCCGCACTGAGATGCTTGCTGCTCATCGTACCCCTCAGACAAGTGGGTGGCTAAACGGCTCTTCTGGTCAGCCGACGCTCCACCTCCAGATATCGGGAGCGATATTCCTGCACCTGAAGAGCGTCTACAAAGTCGCGTTCAAGTACACGGTTGAGCTTGCCGGCGAGCGTTACAGTTGGCCACGCAGGGCGGCTTCCCGCAAGAGCAGCGTGCCCAGCGGACACTGCTTCGTCAAGGTTTCCGACTCCGGCTTGGGCGAGTCCGAGAATCAGCAACGCGCGAGAGTAGCTGGACGGATGCTCATCACGCTGCCGCGCCTCTGGTCCGTAGAGAGTTTGAATTACGCGGCGGGTCGCGGAGACTGCTTCCGCATGACGCCCCAGCAGCATCAAGGACGTTGCCGTATACGGAGGATCTTCCCCGAGGGAAATCGAGAAGACGCCTGCGATCTTCACATCATCGGGCAGTCCGGCCATTTCCTTTGCGGCATATCGCCTTGCTTTTTCCGTACGGTCGGAGTCGCCGGTCATAGCTGCTGCCCTCATTTCCTGAGTGGCTAGTTTCGCATGAATCACAGTTCCTTTCGAAGTGAGCCCCTGCCCTTGTGATGCCAGGGTCACCGACTGATGCGGACGCCCTTGATAGAAGGCAATCAGCGACTTCGTCAGGACTGCCCATCCTGAAATTTCCGGGTGTCCTACTTCCTGACTGCGCCGTCCGGCGTCACCGCACCAAATATGCGCTGCCGCATGCGCCCCCATGTCGCATGCGGCTATACCCAGCAGGCAGGAGATCCAGCCGACAGACAGCTCAATCTCCCTTCGCCGCCTCTCGGGCATGACAGTGTCGAGGAATCGACTTGCATATTCCCTGACCACAAGCAGTTCGTCGTACACATCAGCCGGAGGCATAGAGCAAAGCGTCAGAGTGTAGTGATCAATCAGCTCACCGAGGACCACGGGAAGCGTGCTCGCACTGTCGCCTCCCATCATTTCGAGAGCCTGAATGACGCGCTGCCCTCGATGTAACTGCGTCGCGGACAACGACAGTGCAGCGGCAGTGGCGGAGACGAGAGTACGCCGGTCCACGGTTACCCTCTCATCATCCCGTGGTACCGCCGCTTCGAGGGCAGACGCAATCTCAACATTCGCCTGCTCAGCTTTACTCCCGCCTTCCCATGGGCGTGCCGGCAACCCAAGCATTTCCCCGGGAATGCCGAATCCGTCTGCCACACGCTCGATTACTTCACGTCCCCGGATACCCCTGACGCCACGGATGATGTCACTGACTCGGGAGCTGGTCATCTTTCCGACGGCCGCCGCCATCACAGCGTGGCTGGAGCCGGTACGGCGATTGACGAGTCGGAATATCTCTCGGAAGTCCCGGGTGGCACAGGCTTGCCGCATGGCTTCGCTTTCGAGGAGTGCATCGGGGATCGTCAGCGGGTACCCACTCCGCCGAGTCCTACGGTCATCCATGCAGCCACCTAGCGGGAAACCGGACTGATCACTGTCCAGCGTAGCTCTGGGAGCAGAGAGGGGAACCCCAAACGGACCGGAGCGGGGTTCCCCAAATGGGCTTGCGGGGTTCCCCGTTACCAGTTCCCTCGGATGCTTCCCTCAGCCCAAGCTCTTGAGGCGGCACTCCTCACGTGCCGGACAGCAATGAACCCCCGCGACGCAGCGAACGTCCGGGGGCGTGGCCATCAACAGGTAAGGCGTTGACGACATTGCCCAAAGCTACAGCCAGACTTCGCGGAAGCGACCGGTGCGCACGGACGGACACCGACGCGCGACAGGATGAGTACACGACCTACGCGCCCGACGGGGAGACGTGCCCGGACTGCAGGAAACCGATCAGGAGTCTTGAGCCGTGCCGCCGGGTCGCGACCGACCGGTCCGCAGCCGGTCCGCTCGTTCGCTACCGGCACTTGGAGTGCCCCCGATGACGGCGCCCCGCACAGCGCTGCAGCCCCCGCGCCACCTCCCCAAGTACGCCTGGCCCAGAAGCGGGGAGCGGTGCTGACCCCAGATCTTCGAGCCCCTCGCTCCGGGCCGGCCGACCCGGACACGTGCCCCGCATGCGCTCACCTGCGAGCCCGCATGGCGGACGTGATCGGGTCGAGGAATCCGCCAAGGGCGCGTTCCGTGATCCTCGCCATGCGCACCCATCTGCTCCACGGACACCCGCACGACCCCCGAACCATCCGCCCGACGTGAGGCCACCACGCACCATCGTGAGCCCCAGCACCTGGATTTCCGGCCCCGGTATGGACGCATCCGATCGGGGTCGGATGCAACACGGCGCGGGGACCGAATCCCCGCAGCTCTACGAAGGGAGACAAACGATGGATCACCGGCCGGATTTCGTGTTCGTCGGCCTGACCATGTGCCGTCCGCGTTCCGGGGTTCAGAACTGCCCGGAGGTGGCTACCAACATTCCTGGTCTGGTCGCCTTTCGGGACAGCAATGCCCCGGAGACCGTCGTTACCATGACGGCGGAGTCCTGGGCACTGTTCACCAACGCCGTGAAGGCCGGGGAGTACGACGTCACGACATGACCCGAGAGGGCGACCATGTATGAGTGCCCGCGCTGCCGCGCCAGGTGTGTGACAGATCCCGAAACGGGCTGGGGCTACTGCCTGCTCTGTGGTGAGCCCGTCTCCCCTCCGGACCCCCCGCCGTGTCCCGGTCCGGAACCCTGGCGAGGCAGAGCCACTCAGCTGCCGTACCGGCCGCGCGAGCACTGACCCTGCACGCCTTCGCCCCCCGTCGGCGCCTTGCCACAGGTGGCGACCGGGGTTCCCTCATGCCCGTCCGTCAGGGCGTCCCGCTCCCCACCACGTTGAGCGGCGCCTGGCCGTCGAGAAACGCGGGGTCTGGCACGCTCCCCCGGAGGGGGCACCCCCACCCCCAGAGGGGGGTGCCCCCAGCCGCGTTGTCGTCGGTTGCCGACTCCCCCACGCTCGGCTGCGCTCGCGCGGGAGGGACCCCCATCGCGTCGACGCCCTCCTCCGCCGTGGACCTGAACATCCACAGCGTGTGGGCCCTGCTCCAGGTCCGGCCCAACCTGCTCAGGTCGGGCGAGGCCGCCAGAGCCCTACGCGCGAGACTCCCGATCATGTTGGATAGCGGAGGACTCTCGGCGCACGGCCGCCAGAGCGTCATCGACACAGCGATCTGGCGGCCGACGGCTTCCTCTCCCATGGCGCTCAGCGTTCCATCCGGTGCCCTTGTCCCGTTCGGACGTACCCCGCCCGGCCCCCTTGAACAGGCGCCCCTCCTCCCCGCCCCGCAGGATGCGAAGGAGGCCGACCGTCCGGCGGCCCACCCGCACGAGAGGGCCGCCGGCTCGGCGGCCCCATGGTCTGCGCTCTCGGGAGGACCTGCCATGACCGCCAGTCTGGAGCAGTTGCGCCGCTGTCACTTCGCCGTCGACCTGGGGGCGGCACGGACCCGGGTGTATGTGAAGGGGTCCGGGCTGGTCGTGGACCAGCCGTCCGTCGCCGCCGTGAACACCCGTACCGGCGCGCTGATCGCGGTGGGCGAGTTCGCCGAGCGGATGACGGGCCGCACCCCGGACTACATCCGGGTGATGCGGCCGGTCTCCGGCGGCACGGTCGTCGACATCGAGATGGCCCAGCGCATGCTGCGGCATCTGCTCGGCGACAAGGTCCGCCGGCAGCTGCGCCGCAAGCCGTTCCTGCGGGCCGCCGCCTGCACCCCGCACGACGCCGACCCGCTGGCCCGCCGCGCCACGATCGAGACGCTGGTCGGTCTCGGTTCGCGCCGGGTGGAGCTGGTGGAGACGCTGATCGCCGCCGCGGTCGGCTGCGGGCTGCCGGTCGAGCAGCCGGAAGCCACGATGATCATGGTGTGCGGGGCGGCCGCGACCCAGATCGCGGTGCTCTCGCTCGGCTCGATCGTGACCGCCGAGCGGATCCCGGTGGGCGGCGAGGCGGTGGACCACGCGATCGTGCAACACCTGCGTCACGAGCACGAGTTGATGCTTCCGAGCCAGTCCGTACGACCGCTGCAGCTGGCCCTGTCCGGCAACGGCCTGACCCCGCACGGCCCGGCCTCCACGGAGATCCACGGACGGGACGTGGCCACGGGCCTCGCCCGTTCCGTGCTCGTCGACACCGCCGCCGTCCGGGACGCGATCGAGACCCCGCTGACGGCCGTGCTGGACGGTATCGGGCGGGTGCTGCGGGTCTGCCCGCCGGACCTGGTCGCCGATCTCGCGGACCGGGGGATCATGATGGTCGGCGGCTCCGCCCTGCTGCCGGGCTTCGACCACATGCTGCGGCAGGCCACCGGTATGCCGGTGCACATCGCGGAGCGGCCCGACATCTGCGCCGCGCAGGGCATGGGCGCCATGCTGGAGGGCAGGATCGCGCCGCTGACGCTCAGGCCGCTGGCGACCTCCTGAGCGACCTCGCTCACCGGCCGACGCGCAAACGTTACGCGCGCGAAACCTTGACGATCACCGGGCAGGGTGCCAAGCTTCCGGCGCCGCCATGTTTACGTAAACATCAGCCACGCACGGAGTGGGATGTTTGCGTAAACATCGTCGTCCGGAAAGGGCAAGCCGATGCGCAAGACCCCCGTCAGAGCCTCCTCCCGTTCCTCGCGTTCCTCCCGCTCGCCCCGTCTGCGGGCCGCCCTCGCCGGGGTCGCCGTGGCCGCGGCCGTCGGCAGCACCCTCGCCGCCGTCCCCGCCTCCGCCGCCCCGGCCAAGGCCGCCCCGGCCGCCGACACGACCCAGTTCAAGGGCGTGAACTGGGCGGACCCGCGCGACAACTTCGCCGACGACCTCCTGCAGCTGTCCGGCCTGTCGACCTCGGACACCTACAAGCAGACGTACACCAAGGCGAGCCGGGTCATCGCGGCCTTCCGCGCCAACCTCGGCGCCAACACGGTCCGGCTGCCGATCAACCCGTACACGGTCAACGGGGCGTACTGGAAGTCGTACCGCGGGGTCATCGACGCGGCCTCCGACCAGGGCTTCAAGGTCATCGTGTCGTACTGGGAGGGCACCGGCGCCCAGAAGGACGGCTACATCGACGACGAGGCCGCCTACTGGCCGATGTGGAACAACGTCGTCAAGGCGTACAAGAACGACAAGCGCGTCTACTTCGAGCCGATGAACGAGCCGCACGGCTACACCGACACCGAGTGGGCCGACATCGCCGCGAAGTGGCTCGACACCTACACGTCCGTGCCGCGGGGCCGGGTCTTCGTCAGCGGCGCCGGCTACAACGACCACGTCACCTCGGTCTGCGCCGACCCGCGCCTGAAGGGCACGTACCTCTCCCTGCACCACTACGGCTTCTGGAAGTCGTACGCCACCTACGACGAGTGGGTGGCCGACCTGAAGGTGCGCATCGGCGACTGTGCGAGCCGGACCGTGGCGGACGAGTTCGGCGCGCCGATGACCGACGGCCTGAACTACAACGTGAAGACGCCGGACAACAACTACATCAACTTCATCCAGGCCGTCACCGACACCTTCCGCGAGCTGAAGATGGGCTCGGTGTACTGGCCGGGGCTGCGCACCGACGACACGTACTCGCTGCAGAAGCTCGTCGGCCCGGTCAGCCGTCCATGGCTGGAGACCACCAACCAGTCCGGCGCGGACCGCCTCGCCTGGGCCTGGGGCCGCGGCAAGCCCGTCCAGGGCTGACCCAGGACAGACCGGCCCGCCGTCCCTGACAACGGCGGGCCGGTCGTGCCGTTGATCCACCTGTCACCCCACACAGAGGTTCCGGAGCATGACGAACGTACGGATCGGTGTGATGTACGACCGCGACTGGGCGCCGGAGGGACTGCCGGACTTCGCCCGGCGGGCCGAGGCGCTCGGCGTGGACGACCTGTGGGTGGTGGAGGACCTCGGCTGGAACGGCGGGGTGTCGGCCGCCACCGTGGCGCTGGGGGCAACGGAACGCCTCCGCGTGGGCATCGGGATCGCCCCCGCCCCGCTGCGCAGCCCGGCGCTCCTCGCCATGGAACTGGCCACCCTGGCACGGGTGTTCCCCGGCAGGCTGGTGGCCGGGATCGGGCACGGGGTGCCGGAGTGGATGGCGCGGGCGGGGGTCGCGCCCCGCTCCCCGCTGGCCCGGCTGGAGGAGACGATCACCTCGGTGCGCGCGCTGCTGCGCGGTGAGCGGGTGGATCTGGACGGGCGCGAAGTACGGCTGGACGGCATCAAGTTGGTGCATCCGCCGGCCGAGGTCCCGCCCGTCGTCGCGGGTGTCGTACGGCCCCGGTCGCTGGAGCTCTCCGGGCGGGTCGCGGACGGCACGCTGATCGCGGAGGGCCACGGGCCGGGCGACCTGGACCGTATTCGCGCGCTGACCGCGAAGGGCGGCGCCACGCCCGAACACACCCTCACGGTCTTCTCGTTCACCTGCGTCGGCGACGACCCCGACGAGGTGTCCCGCACCCTGCACCCGCACACCGAGGGCCACGGCGCCTGGCTCGGCCGCCCGCAGGAGGAGGTCTTCACCGTCTCCGGTACGGCGCGGGAGGCCGCCGGGAACATCGGCGAGCTGGCGAAGGCCGGCGCCTCCACCGTCGTACTGCGCCCGGTCGGCCCGGAACCGCTCGGACAGCTGGCGGCCGTGCTGGAGGCCCTGGGGCGCGGATCCGACCTCTTTGGTGTCGACATCTGAGCCTGAGAATCAAGACACATCCCCTTGACTGGTCTCTAGTGTCGACACTAGAGAAGGGCTCATGAAGCCCATCCAAGGAACTGACGTCGAAGGAGCCGACACCTCCGGTGTGCCGATGAGGGCCCGTGTCCGGGCTCTCCTCGCCGCCGGCGCGGCTGCGCTCGCCCTGCCCGCGCTGCCGACGCCCGCGCACGCGGCTGCCCGGGCCGGCACCCTGTCGGTGGGTGCGGGCGAGACGTACGTACTGGACACGACGACCCGGCTGAGCGCGCTCACCATCGCCGAGGGCGGGACGCTCGCCGTACCGGACGGGTACAGCCTGACGCTGACCGTCGACGCAGTGGAGACCGGTTCGGCGATCACGCCGACGCTGGCGACGAGCACGACCCTCGCGCCGGGCGCGTACGAGGGCGACATCGTGCTGACCGTGGCCGAGCGGACCACGGCGTCCTTCGCCAACGTCACCTTCTCCCTCCGGCAGGCCCTGTACGTCGGGGCGAGCGGGGTGGTCACCACCAGGTCGGCGCTGTCGGCCGTGACCGGCGGGCAGGTGACGGACTCGGGGGCGAGCGGCGTCCGGGTCGTCTCGACCGGGGAGGCCTTCGACGGGGTGTACGTGGCCGAGGGCGGCTCCTACGACCTGCGGAACTCCCGGTTCGCCTTCACCGGCAACGGCCGCTGCGACTTCGTCGGGGACGGCGCCGCCGTGGTCGGGACGGGCCAGGGCACGAGTCTGGTGCTGGACGGGGTGACCGTCGAGAACGTCGGTGTCGTACGCACCGGTGTGGTCGCGGCGGACGGCTGCGCCCTGCTGGTCAAGAACTCCCGTATCCGCTGCCTCAACGGGGTCCTGCCCTCCGACTACGTCCCGGCGGGTGGCGCCAACATGCTGGTCGTGCCGTGGCGGCTGGGCATCTCCGGCAATGTCCGCACGGTCAACCTCCTCGGTGCGAACACCACGGCCACCTACCTCTCCTCGTGCGTCGAGTCCGAGACCTGGGGCGCGTTCTCCACCGACTCCACCTCCAACTCCCGGGCCACCGCGATCAATTGCCGGATCGCCAACCTGGGCGACGAGGGGTACGCCACCTTCGCCGACGGCGCCATCGACGAACGGCTCCTGGGCTGCGAGATCGACGCCGGCACCTATGCGACGATCATCGGCGCCTCCAACGGGACGGTGACCTACGGCGACAGCACCGCCGAGGTGGTCGCCGCCCTCAACTCCGAACTCTCGCTGGGACTTTCGGACGCCGAGCTGGCCGCACTCCCCGTGCGCGGCAGCCGGATCGACTCCCGGGGCTTCGGCGTGATGTGGCACGGGGCCGGCACCCTGGACATCGGCGGAGCGACCGCGCTGACGACCCGTCATACCGCCTTTCTGGTCAAGGCCGTTCGCGCCACCATCACCGTCGACGGCTCCCAGGGCGCCGGCGTCAGCGCCGAGAACGGCGTGCTGCTGCAGCTGATGGAGACCGACAACCCCGGCTCCATCAACGGCGTGTACACCGAGCCCACCGGCGACCCCGTGCGCGACGACACCTTCGACGTCACCCAGGTCCACTCCGCCGACACGACGGCCTCCTTCACGGCGATCGCTCTGCGGGGCGACTTCTTCAACGCGCGCCGCAGCGGGCAGAACCTGGCGCTGACCTTCGACGGCTCGACCGTCGAGGGCGTCCTGTCCGCCTCCGTGTCCCGGCACGCCGTCGACTCCATCAGCTCCGCCGAGTACGCCGAGCTGGGCCAGGTCACCAACACCGTCCAGCCGGTCGTCAACAACGGGGTCCTGGTCACCCTGACCGGTGGTTCGCGGTGGGCGGTGACCGGGACGTCGTACCTCAGCGTTCTCACCCTCGACGCGGACTCCACGGTGACGGGCCCGGACGGGGGCGCGGTGACGATGACCGTGGACGGGACGCCGACCGAGCCGGCGCCGGGCCGGACCTACAGCGGGGCGATCACGCTGAGCGTGGGGTGAGCCGGGGCCCGGCGCCGGTGGGTTCGGCGCCGGAGGGTTCGACGCGGATCAGGATGGACTTGGTGGCTGGTGTGTTACTGGTCTCCGCCGTGGAGTCCAGGGCGACCAGCACGTTCGTCTCCGGGTAGTAGGCGGCGGCGCAGCCCCGTGGGGTCGGGTAGCGGACGGCTCGGAAGCCCCGGGCGCGGCGCTCGCCGTCGGGGCTGACGCTCACCAGGTCGACCTGGTCGCCGTCGCGCAGCCGGAGGTCGCGCAGGTCGTCGCCGTTGAGGAAGACGACCCGCCGGCCGCCCTCGATGCCCCGGTAGCGGTCGTCGAGGCCGTAGACCGTGGTGTTGAACTGGTCGTGGGACCGCACGGTCGTCAACAGCAGGTGTCCGGGCGGGACTTCGGCGGCGGTGGGCGGGTTGACGGTGAAGCGTGCCTTCCCGGTCGGAGTGGGGAAGGTGCGGGAGTCGCGCGGCGGCCTGGGCAGGACAAAGCCACCGGGCTGCCGTACGCGCTGCTCGAAGGCGTGGAAGCCGGGGACGACGTGCTCGATGTGGCGGCGGATCACGGCGTAGTCGTCGCGCATGGCGCGCCAGCCGAGCCCTTCGCCGAAGAGTTCCTGCCCCAGGCCGGCGATGATCGCGACCTCGCTGCGCAGGTCCGGCGATCCGGGCAGCAGTCGGCCCTGCGAGGCGTGGACCATGGCCATGGTGTCCTCGACCGTGACGAACTGCTCCCCCGAGGCCTGCGGGTCGCGTTCGGTGCGGCCGAGGCAGGGCAGCAGCAGCGCCTCGGTGCCGTGGCACAGATGGGACCGGTTCAGCTTGGTCGCGATGTGGACGGTGAGGGCGCAGTGGGCCAGTGCGGCCTCGGTGACCTCGGTGTCGGGTGTGGCGGCGGCGAAGTTGCCGCCGAGGCCCATGAACACGTCCACCCGGCCGTCGCGCATGGCCTTGATCGAGTCGACGGTGTCCAGGCCGTGGGCGCGGGGCGGTTCGAAGCCGAACTCGTCGCGGAGCCGGTCCAGGAACGCGTCCGGCATCTTCTCCCAGATGCCCATGGTGCGGTCGCCCTGGACGTTGCTGTGCCCGCGGATCGGGGCGGGTCCGGCGCCGGGGCGTCCGACGTTGCCGCGCAGCAGCAGGAAGTTCACGATCTCGCGGATGGTGGCCACCGCGTTGCGGTGCTGGGTGAGGCCCATCGCCCAGCAGACGACGACACGGTCCGCGGCGAGCACATCCGCCGCGCAGTCCTCGATCGTACGGCGGGACAGACCGGCCATGGTCTCGATGCGCCGCCAGTCCAGGGCCCGCCAGGCCGCTGCCGCCGCCTCGAAGCCCTCGCAGTAGCGGTCGACGAAGTCGTGGTCGATGACGTCGTGGTCGATGACGTCGTGGTCGAGGGCGGAGCCCGGCCGGGCGTCCTCGCGGGCGAGCAGCGCCTTGTTCAGGCCCGCGAACAGGGCCAGGTCTCCGTTGACGCGCACCGGGAGCCAGCGGTCGGCGAGCCGGGTGCCCCGGCCGAGGAGGCCGCGCGGGGTCTGGGGGTTGTGGAAGCGGCCGAACCCGGCCTCGGGGAGCGGGTTGGCGGCGATGATCCGGGCGCCGCGCCGTTTGGCCTGTTCGAGCGCGGTGAGCATCCGGGGGTGGCAGGTGCCGGGGTTCTGGCCCACGACGACGATCAGGTCCGCGTGGTCGGCGATGTCGTCGTAGGCGATCAGGCCCTTGCCGACGCCGAGGGTCTCGGTCAGGGCGGCGCCGCTCGACTCGTGGCACATGTTCGAACAGTCCGGGAGGTTGTTCGTGCCGAGCCGGCGCGCCAGCAGCTGGTAGAGGAACGCTGCCTCGTTGCTCGTACGGCCGCTGGTGTAGAAGACGGCCCGGTCCGGGTCGGCGAGGCCGCGCAGGCGGTCGGCGACGAGCGCGAGCGCCTCCTCCCACGCGATGGGGGTGTAGTGGGTGGCGCCGGGGGCGAGCCGCATCGGCCGGGTCAGCCGTCCCTGCGACTCCAGCCAGTGGCCGTCGCGCTCGCGCAGGTCGGCGACGGAGTGTTCGGCGAAGAACGCCGCGCCGACGCGTTTGCGCGTGGCCTCCCAGGCCACGGCCTTGACGCCGTTCTCGCAGAGCTCCGCGGTCTTGCGGTGCTCGGGGGCGGGGTCGCCCCAGGCGCAGCTCGGGCAGTCGAAACCGTCGGCCTGGTTCAGGCTCCGCAGCGTCCGCAGGCTCCGTCCCGGGCCCATCTCGGCCAGGGAGTGGCGCGCGGACGCGACGATGCTGGGCACGCCGACGCTGGACCGCTTGGGTCCTGTCACCTTCACCGGTTCCGTCGGGTGGATCGGCTTTCCCGTTTTCTCGGGCCTTTCCGGCTTTTCCGTCATGGCGGCCTCGTAGCCCTCTTCCGTGCCCCGTTCCGTGCCCCGTTCCGCGAGAAGACCTGCTCACGGCGGGCCGGCCGCCGGGCTCGGCCCGGCGGTCGACCCGCCGCCTGCTGGATGGTGGTTTACGCCGCGAGGGCGTGACCGGGGTGCAGCACGACCTTCGTGTACCCCTCGATCCTCTGGTCGAACTTCTGGTAGGCGAGCGGCGCCTCCTCCAGCGGCAGCTCATGGGAGACCACGAAGCTGGGCTTGGCCCGCCCGGCGATGATCAGGTCGCGCAGCTGGCGGTTGTACTGCTTGACGTTGCACTGGCCGGTGCCCATCCGCTGCCCCTTCTCGAACATACGTCCGATGGAGACCAGCAGCTGGCCGTGCTTGGCGTTGTCGTCGGGCCCGCCCGGGTCGGCCGGGACGTACAGGCCGGGGACACCGAGCATGCCGGTCGGCCGTACGGTCTCGACGAGCGTGTTGAGGACGACGGCGGGTTCCTCGTGGCTCGCGTCGTGCGCCTGGGCCTGGTAGCCGACGGCGTCGACGCCCTTGTCGGTCCCCTCGCCTGCGGTCTGCTCCTTGATCTGGGCCGCCGGGTCGCCCTTGGTGAAGTCGATCGGTATCGCTCCGATCTCCGAGGCCTTGGCGAGCCGCTCGGGCACGCGGTCCACCGAGAACACCTTGGAGGCACCGCGCAGCAGCGCGGAGTACGCGGCCATCAGGCCGACCGGGCCGGCACCGAAGACGGCCACACTCTCACCGGGAATCACCTGGGCGAGCTCGCAGCCGTGGTAACCGGTCGGGAAGATGTCGGCGAGCAGCACGAAGTCGTTCTCGAACTCACTGCCCGGCGGCAGCTTCAGACAGTTGAAGTCGGCGAAGGGCACCCGCAGCAGCTCCGCCTGGCCGCCCGTGTAGGGGCCCATGGCCACATAGCCGTACGCCCCGCCGGCGAAGCCCGGGTTGACCGTCAGGCAGAAGCCGGTCTTCCCGGCCAGGCAGTTCTTGCAGAACCCGCAGGCGACGTTGAACGGCATGACGACCCGGTCGCCCTTGGACAGCGAGGTCACGCCGGCGCCCGTCTCCTCGACGATGCCGAGGTTCTCGTGGCCGAAGACGATGCCCGCCTCGGCGGCCGTGCGTCCCTCGTACATGTGCAGGTCGGATCCGCAGATCGCGGTCGACGTCACCCGTACCAGCACGTCGTTCGGGTGCTGGATCCGAGGATCGTCGACCTCACGCACGGTGACACTGAAGGGCTTGTCGTAGACAACGGCTTTCACCTGGATCACCTCCACGTCGAACGCAGGGTGAGGCGAACCCATGTCGAGGCTGAGCCCCTCGGTCCGTTTCGTGACCCTGGCGCTCTGGATGTACCGCTGAATACCTCCAGCTAACGCCGTCGCCACGACGGCGGCAACCCCTGCCCGGCCCACGCTGCACGCGCTATACGAAACCACGGTCCCGACCCACGTGAATCACAGCAGCACACCCTAGGTTCCCGTGCCCATGACAAGGCCTGTCCTCAGGGCCTCTCCCCCTCCACACGAAGGGCACCCCCTCTTTCCATGAGCAGTCACAAGAAGCACCGGAGCCGTCGCATCCTGGCCCTCGGCACCGCCGGTGCGTTAGCCCTGGGCGCCAGCCTCGCGGCCATGGCCTCGGCGACCGGGACGGCCACGACGACGGCCACGACGACGGCCACCGCGTGCTCGTCCGACCTGGTCTTCACCGAGTCGAAGGCCGCCGCCTCCGTCGGTGACAACCCCCGGCACGTGGTGACCGGCGACCTCGACGGCGACGGGAACGCCGACGTCGTCGCGGCCAACAACGACGCCGACTCGCTGTCCGTACTCCTGGGCAACGGCGACGGAACCTTCGACGCGGCCACCGAGTACGCGGTGGGCGACAAGCCGTACCAGTCAGTGATCGCCGACTTCGACGCCGACGGCACCCCGGACATCGCCACCGCCGACTTCGACGGCGGCACGGTCAGCGTCCTGCTCGGCACCGGGGCGGGCGCCTTCGACGCGTCCGTCCAGTACACGGTCGGCGCGGGGGCCCGCTCCCTCGTGCCCGGTGACGTCGACGGAGACGGCAACCTGGATCTGGCGGTCGCCGAGGAGAGCGGCGGCGGGGTGAGCCTGCTGTACGGCGACGGCGCCGGATCGTTCACGGTCGACCTGGAGGAGGTGACCGTGACCAGGCCGCACGGGCTGGTCCTCACCGACTTCGACGGCGACGGCGCGCTCGACATCGCCACCGCCAGTGTCGCCACCGCCGGCGGGGTCGGCGTGGCGCTCGGCAACGGCGGCGGCACCTTCGGGGACGTCACCGAGTACGCCAGTGTCGCCCGTCTCTACTCCATCGCCCAGGGCGACTTCGACGGCGACGGCGAGACCGACCTGGCCACCATCAGCAACGGCTCCAACACGCTGGAGATCTTCGCGGGCGACGGGGACGGCACGTTCGAGGACTCCGTCGCGTACACGACGTCCGCCCTGCCGGTCGCCGTGGGCGCCGCCGACGTCGACGGCGACGACGTGACGGACGTCCTCGTCTCCTCGCTCAAGGGGAACTCCGTGACCGTCTTCCAGGGCACCTCGGGCGGTGAGCTGACCGAGCTGACCGAGCTGGCGGCCGACGGGGCCTACGAGGCGGCGGCGGCCGATCTGACGGCCGACGGCGTCCAGGACCTCGTGGTGGCGGGCAGCAGCAGCGACGAGGTGGACGTGTTCACCGGGTCCTGCGGCTGAGGACACCTGCGGCATCTCCGCCAGGGGGTCGACCTCCTGGCGGAGATGCCTCGGTCAGTGGTTCTCGGCGAGGCGGAGGAGTACGGCGGTGCCGGGGCGCGGCAGGGAGACGGTGAGGTGGGCCCGGCCGGGGTCCCAGGTCGCGGTGGCGTCGGCGGTGGGCGGGTAGAGGACCGTGGGCCGGACGCGGGTGCCGCGCAGGTGCGGGATCGGGAGGGTGCGGGTGCTGTCGTCGGCCGTGCGCGCGTGCCCCGGGGCCGGCTCGCGTCGCCACAGGGTGAGCCAGGTGGTGGCCGGGCCGCGCAGGCCGGAGGCGATCCAGGTGTCCTCCCAGGCGGGCAGTCCCAGCGGCCAGAACGGAAGGCTGCCGGGGATCTCCGGGCGGATCGCCTTGTGGACGGAGACGGCACGGTGGACGAGGTCGGACTGCTCCGGGCTCATGCGGTCGAGGAATCCCGACAGGTGGATACGGCCCTGCAGCGCGCCGGTGAGGGTGAAGGCGATCTCGTCGGGGGTGAAGTGCGGCTGGGGGTAGGCCCAGACGGCGGCCTGTTCGGGGGTGACCGCGGTGGCGGCCGCGGCGGCGATGGGCGGGTAGCGCGCGGGGTCCTGCTGGTCGCTGGTGGACTGCAGCTGGGTGACGGCGAGTTGGGCGTAGTCCATGCGCAGTCCGCCCGAGGCGCAGTTCTCCAGGACGAGCCCGGGGTGCCGGTCGAGGAGGGAGCCCAGCCAGTCGAGGTGGGCGCGGTGGTGGCCGAGCAGTCCGGCGCCCGCGCTCCCGGTGCCGCTCTCGGTGCCGTTCTCGGGGTTGTTCTCGGGGTTGTTCTCGGTGCCTGGGCCGATGTTGACGTTGTAGTCGAGCTTCAGATAGCCTACTCCCCAGTCGCCCACGATCCGGTCGACGACCTGGTCGAGGTGGGCGCGGGCGGCCGGGTGGCGCAGGTCCAGGTGGTGCCGGCCGTGCTCGGTGACGCGTACGCCTCCCCGGCGGAAGAAGGCCTCGGGCGGCAGGGTGCGGGCGAGCGGGCTGCGTACGCCGACCACCTCGGGCTCCAGCCACAGGCCGGGGGTCATGCCGTGCCGCTTGACGGCGTCCAGGACCTCCTGGATACCGCCGGGGAAGCGGCTGTCCGAGGGCTCCCAGGCGCCGACGGCGTCCCACCAGCCCTGGGCGTCGTCGTCGTACCAGCCGGCGTCGACGACGAACACCTCGGCGCCCGCGGACGCCGCCGCCTCGACGAGCGGCAGGAGCTTGTCGGTGGTGGGGTCGCCCATCAGGGTGTTCATGTAGTCGTTGTAGATCACCGGGAGTGCCGTGTGGTCCGGGTGCGGGCGGCGCATCCGGCGGCGGTAGGCGGTGAGTTCGCCGAACGCGGCGTCCAGACCACCGGTGGTGACCCCGGCGAGCACGGCCGGGACGGTGGTGAAGTCCTGCCCGGGGGCGAGCGTCTGGTGCCACTGGTGGTGTGCCTCGTCGGGGCCGAACAGGGCGACGTAGGCGGCGCCCTCGCGTTCCCCGGTCTCGTAGCGCCATCCCCCGCTGGACTCGATCTGCCAGAGCCAGGCGCGCCCCGTCGGATCGGTGAGCGCGGCGACCGGCAGGTGCCGTCCCGTGGACCAGCTGCCCTGCGAGGAGCGCTCGAAGCAGCCGCGTCCGTCGTGGCCGTGGGCGGACCGGTTCAGGGAGACGACCCGGTCGCGGAAGGGGGCCTGCCGCCAACGGCACTCGGCGAGCCACTCGTTGTCCGCCCAGTGCAGGGTCGGACCGTCCATCGCGCCGGTGATGTCCATGAGCCCGCCGAGGGCCAGGGTGGACACGCTCTCCAGCCGGAGCGGGGCGCTTCCCTCGTTGACCAGGCGCACCTGTGCGCGGAGGAAGCCGGCGCCGGGGCAGGTCCCGAGGGTGAGGTGCGCGGCGAGGCCGGTCTCCGGGTCCGCCAGCCGGAAGGCGGTGGAGTGCCGGTCCCCGTCCGTCACCGTCTCATGGCCCCGGAGGGCGAGGCGGGCACCGACGGCGGTGTCGATGAACCGCTCCCCCGACCAGGTGCGGCCGTGACCGGTGACGGTGACCTCGACAAGGGGGAGCAGGGCGTCCCGGTCCTGGCCCGGCATGCCCAGCCGGACCGCCCCGGAGGGGTCCAGGAAGGCGTGCAGCCCGAGGACGTCATGGGACCAGAGGACGGACTGCCCGGCTGCTTCGCCAGCGGTGGCCAACGCGGTGTCCCCTCGTCCGTGCGTCCGACGGCTGGAGCCTACCCAGGGATGTGACCGGTCACCCCCTGCCCGCCCCGCCGCTTCACCTCACGTCGACGAAGTCACCCGTGGCCGTGGCCGGGCCGGTGGTGCCGGTGCCGGTGAAGACCCAGCGGAAGTAGCCGTCCTTCGTGGCCTTGGTGGTGGTCTTCAGGGTGCCGCCGCTGCCGGTGGTGACGGTCTTCAGGGTGGTGTAGGTGCTGCTGCCCTTCTTGCGGAACTGGAGCTTCACGGACTGGCCCCGGTAGCCGGTGTAGGTGCCGCTCTCCCAGTTGGCGCGGGTCAGCTTGCCGGTGACCGTGATGGTCCGGCCCTTCTTCACCGGCTCGGGCGAGGCGTTGACGGTGGCCTTGGCGTTCCGCTTGATCTTCACCGTGGCCGCGACGTCGTCGTCCGTCCAGTCGTCGGTCGCGTCCTGTGCCTCGATGAGCACGTTCCAGGTGCCGGCCAGGCTGTTGTGGTCGAGGTCCCGTGCGGCGTCCACCCCGAAGCTCATCGTGCAGGCGGAGGTGGTGGGGTCCGTCGGCGACACGGTGCAGGTGCCCGCCGGCGGGTAGGCCGGCAGGTGGCTGTCGGCGTCGTCGGTGTTGGGGCCGTGCCACAGAAAGGCCCAGGACGCGAGGGGACCCTCGGGGTCGGTGACGTTCCAGGTGATGGTGACGGTCTTCCTGGTGGTCAGGCCGAGCACGATGTCCTTGCCGCCGTTGACGAGGACGTTCGAGAAGGTGCTCCCCCCGATCGGCACCCGGGGCGCCGCCTGGGCGGCGGCCGGGACCACCGAGGCGGACACGGCGGTGGCAAGGGATACGACGGCGACGGCCGAACGGATACGCATGGACTCCCCCTTCGGGACGCTCGGGCCCGCCGTCTCCTGGTCACGGCGGGCCTGACGATGTGTCACGCTGCCTAGACCCACGAGGGGCGCCCTCGGTTGCCCCCTCCTTCGTTCGCTCACCCCACCCTGATCACGGCCTTGCCCCGCGCATGGCCCCGCTCCACGTGACGCAGGCCCTCGGCCGTGTCGGCCAGCGCGTAGGTGCGGTCGACGACCGGGGTGAGCTTTCCGGACTCGATGAGGGCGGTGACGGCGAGCAGGTCCTCGCGGGCCGGTCCGGAGGGGACGGACGGGAGGATCGGGCGGAGCCGCTGCCGTACGCACACGTCGACCGCGGCCAGTCGCAGCAGGGAGCCCACGGCCCCGAACACATGGCCGGGCGAGCCGCCGCCGTTGGCCACCAGGGTCCCGGCCGGGGTGAGCGCGCGGCGCAGCCGGCCCAGCGGGTGGTTTCCCACGTTGTCGAGGATCACGTCGTAGTGCGCGCGCCGCTCGGTGAAGTCCTCCCGGGTGTAGTCGATGACGTGGGTGGCGCCCAGCGAGCGCACCAGGTCGGCGTTGCGGGCGCTGCAGACCGCGGTGACCTCGGCGTCCAGGCCGGCGGCGATCTGCACGGCGAACGTGCCCACGCCGCCGGCCGCCCCGTTGACCAGCACCCGCTGCCCGGCCCGTACCCGGCCCACAGTGCGGATGCCTCGCAGGGCGGTCACCGCGCCCACCGGTACGGCCGCGGCCTGTGCGAAGGTCAGGCCCGCGGGCTTGGGTACCAGCAGGTCCGGGGTGGTGCGCGCGTACTCGGCGAAGGCGCCCGGGCAGAAGCCCAGCACCTCGTCGCCGGGCCGGAGCCCGGGTACGCCGGCGCCGACCGCCTCCACCTGTCCGGCCGCGTCGATCCCGGCCACCCTCTCCTTCGGCCGGGTCAGCCCCATGCCTCCCATCAGCCGTGCCACGTACGGGTCGCCGCGCAGCATGTGCCAGTCGTACGGGTTGAGCGCGGCGGCGCGCACCCGTACGAGCACCTGGCCGGGCCCGGCCTCGGGCCGGTCGGTCTCCGTGAGCCGCAGAACGTCCGGCGGGCCGAACCGTTCCTGGACGATCGCCTTCATCGGTTTCATCGGACTTCCCCCATTCCCATCGCGTCCCATCCCGGGTGTACGCCGTACACCTCCTTGACGGCAAGGTAGGTGTACGGCGTACACCCGTCAAGGGGTGAGGGGTGCCGCGGCGGCGACGGAACCGTGATTCAGGCCGTGCGCAGGAGCCGTTCGAGGCCGTCCAGCGTCAGGTCCAGGGCGAACTCGAACTCGGACTGGTCGTCGCAGCCCGAGCCGACGACGGAGTCCTCGTCATGGACGACTGCCATGACCAGTTCGGTGAGGTGGGGGTAGCGCGCCGCCATCTCCTCGGGCGCCGGCGCGTCCGGGTCCGGCGCGCGGTCGGACGTCTCCTCGAACAGCTCCTGGGAGAAGCCCAGCAGCCGGCTGCCCATGACGTGCATCGTGTGGTGCACCAGGTCGACCGAGAAGCCGCCGGCCCGGAAGATCCCGATCATCGAGTCCAGATACGCCAGGACGGCGGGCGTCGGCGTGACCCTAGCCTTCATCCGCGCCTCGATGACCCCGGGCGCCCACGGGTGACGCAGCAGCATGCGGCGGGCCGACAGCACCCGTCGGCGTACGGCGGTCTTCCAGTCGGCGCCTTCGGCCGGCGGGTCGATCTCCCCGACAAGGGCGTCGATCATGCCGTCCAGCAGCTCGTTCTTGTTGGCCACGTGCTTGTACAGCGCCATGGGCACGACACCGAGCGCCTGCGCGATCCTGCGCATGCTGAGCGCGTCGACCCCGCCCTCGTCCGCCAGGGCGACGGCGGTGTCCAGGACCCGCTCCCTGCTCAGGGGCACGCGCTGCCGCGCGGCGGAGGCGGAGCCGGCCTGTGTGCTGATCTCCACCACCCCTTTCGTACGGCGGGCCCCCCAAAAACGCCCACCCCTCCCGCCGACGAAGTTACCGCGCCCGGCGCGTCAGTCGCTCAGCGCGGTGCGCAGGGTGGTCGCCATCAGCTCGATGGCCTCCCTCCCGGCGGGCACCGGGCCGGTGTGGGTGAAGTAGTGGTCGACGCCCTCGAAGACACGGTGGGTGACGGGGACGCCCGCGGCCTCCAGGGCCTTGGCGTAGGCGTCGCCCTCGTCGCGCAGGCGGTCGTTCTCCGCGGTGATGACCAGGGCGGGCGGCAGACCGGCGAGGTCGTCGGCCAGTCCGGGCGAGACGAGCGGATGGGCCCGGTCGGCGGGGTCGGGGACATAGGCGTCGGTGAAGATCCGCATCAGCTGGGGGCTGAGGAGCGGTTTGGCGATGAGGGACCGCTTGGTGGCGGGGTCGGCGAGCTGGTCGAGCGGGGCCGAGTCGAGGATCTGGAGGCGAGGCGTGAAGGTGCCCCGGTCCCGGGCCAGGCGGCACACCGCGGCGGTCAGATTGGCTCCGGCGCTGTGTCCGCCGACGGCGAGCCGCGTACCGTCCCAGCCGCCCGCGGTGCCGTTCGCGGCGACCCAGGCGGTGACGTCGTAGGCCTGGGTGACGGGTACGGGGAAGGGCCGCTGCGGGGCGACGGCGTAGTCGACGTTGATGACGACGCAGCCGGCCGTGGCGGCTATGGAGCGGCAGATGTGGTCGTCCTGTTCCGGGTGGGCGACCACGAAGCCGCCGCCGTGGAAGTTGACGTACACGGGGGCGAGAGCCGCGGCCGGGGCGGCGGGACGGTAGACGGTGCAGGCCACCGGGCCGGCGCCGGTCTCCACCCGGAGTGCTTCGGTGTGCGTCTCGACGTCGGTGGCCCGCAGGTCCTTGTGCACACGGGACATCATGCGGCCGAACAGCAGCTGGACGCCTCTGGCCTGGACGGTTGAGCTGAATGACATGGTCCCGCTCCAGATCTACAAGGTTTCAAGTATCAGGATTCCTGTTAATGCGATTCCTGATGATGCACCCTGTGGACCCGGTTGGGTACTCCCCGGCCGGGCCCGCCCACGGGAGCGGGCCCGGCCTCGTCAGGCCGCTCGGGCCGGTGCGACCGCCACCGGGTCGCGGCGGGCGTGGTGGTGGCCCGCGTCGCGGGGCGTGGCCAGCACGGTCCGGGTCCGCTCCTCCAGCGTGTCCTGCGACAGGGTTCCCTGACCGGAGAGGACGGATTCCAGGGCCGCGAGCCAGTGTGCGTAGTAGCTCCACGGCTCGCCGTCCGGCTCCTTCTCCCAGCGCCGGATGGACTCGATGAGGGATAGCTGGAACTCGCTCCACGCGTAGTGGCCGCCGTTGTGGGCGGCGACGGCCAGGGCGAAGGCGCGCAGCTCCCACGGCTCGTCGAAGGGCCGGTCGGCACCGGGGAGACCGCAGACGAGGTCCTCCACGCGGCGGCGCGTGTCGTCGAGTGCCGCGGCGTCCGGCCGCTGCGGGGCGGTCATGACGCCGGGGCGGCGACGGGGGCGACGCCGATCATCGAGTCCCGGGTGACCAGCGCCTCCAGGGCCAGGGCGCTCAGCCCGTCCGTGCCCTCGGGCCGCCGCGGCAGCACCCAGTAGCGCAGTTCGGAGCTGGAGTCCCAGACCCTGATCTCCACCGAGTCGGGGATCGGGAACCGGAAGTCCTCGGCGAGCACCTTGCGCGGCTCGCGGACGATACGGGCCCTGAACGGCGGTGCCTTGTACCAGTTGGGCGGCAGGCCGAGCACGGGCCACGGGTAGCACGAGCACAGTGTGCAGACGATCACGTTGTGGACGGTGTCGGTGTTCTCGACCACGACCATGTCCTCGCCCTGGAGGCCGCCGATGCCCATCTCGGCACAGGCTCCGGTGGCGTCGGCGAGCAGCCGGGCCTTGAAGTCGGGGTCGCTCCAGGCCCGCGCCACGACCTTGGCGCCCAGCTGCGGCCCGACCTCGTTCTCGTAGATCTCGGCCAGCCGGTCCACGGCGGCGGTGGTCAGGACGCCCTTCTCGATCAGCATCGCTTCCAGGGCCTTGACCCGTGCGGTGATCTCCGCCTGCGTCCGCAGACGGGTGTCGGTCGGTGCCATGGTCAGTTCTTCCCTTCGGCGGGGATCATGTAGGGCTCCCAGGCGTCGTAGCAGACGGTGGCGTTGGGGTCGCCGGCCTTCTCGCCCCAGAGCTCGCGCGCGCTGAAGCGGACGGTGTAGAGGTGCTCGGGCGCGTCACCGCCGCCGTTGCCGGCGCTGTCGGGGTAGATGAAGGTGCCGTGCGCTCCGGTGACCACACCGGTGCGGCCGCGGACGTAACGGGCCCGGCGGGTGTGTCCGGCGGGGCTGTCACTGGCGATGGCGACCACGTCGCCGACCTTGAACCGGGCCTGTTTGTCCGACTCGCGCGCGGCGGGCGCGCCGCCGGTGACGGCCGCGTCGACGAAGGCCAGCAGCTCCGGGTCGTCGCGCCGCGGCAGCCCCGCGTCCGGGTGGGCGAGGAAGAACGCGGTCCGTTGGTCCAGTTCGGCGGGGTCGATCATCCCGGCCTTCGCCGCGAAGTGCTCGGCGGTGTGCACCCAGTGCTCGTAGTAGTTGGACAGCAGGTATTCCGCCGGGTCCATCTGCTCGATGCCGTGCCGGAACATGTCGACGTTGAACAGTCCGGCCCGGAAGCAGCCGGCGAACAGGGAGAACGCCGCCTTCTCCCACTCGGCGCGGAAGACCGGTTCGTTCTCCTCGGTCAGGACGGGGCCCAGCCCGTCCGTGCCGCCGAGGTCGAATACGCCGTTCATGCGGTGCTCCCTGTGGTTGCGGGGACCGGCGGTGCGGGGAACCCTCCGACGGCCTGTTCGTAGGTGTGCGCCACCCGCAGGACGGTGGCGTCGTCGAAGCGCCGGCCGATGATCATCAGGCCCGTCGGCAGCCCGCCGACCGGTCCGGCCGGAACGGTGCAGGCCGGGTGGCCGGTCACGTCGAACGGGGCCGTGTTGCCGACCATCGACAGCGCGATGGCCAGGTAGTCGCCCAGGGAGACGTCGGCCGGGGGAAGGGCGGTCGCGGTGTACGGGAGGGTGGGCATGACCAGCACGTCGTACCGGGCCAGCGCGTCGTCGTAGGCCGCGCGCACCTCGGGGACGAGACGGCGGGCCATGGCGTAGTACTTCCCGCCGCCCACCTCGAAGGTGTACCGCCCGGACAGCCCCACCAGCTTCACGGTCCTGGACAGCTCGCCGCCGCGCTCCAGCCGCTGCCGTGCGAAGTGGGCGATCAGTTCCGGGTCGTGGAAGCCGTCGGTGTTCATGCCGTAGGCGTTGCCGTCGAGCATCTGGTACGCGGCGCCCTCGGTGGCGATCACGTTCCACACGTGCATGGCGTCGGAGTGCCAGGGGATCGACACCTCCGCCACGTCGAGCCCGGCGGCGCGCAGGACGTCGATCGCGGCCCGGACGGAGGCGTCGACCGCCGGGTCCGACAGGGGCGTACCGAATCCCTCGGTGACCACGCCGACGCGCAGTCCGGACGCCGGTTCGGTGAGGGCCGCCGGGTAGTCGACCGGGTCGAGCACGCTCGGCTGGCGGGGGTCCGCGCCGTCGGGGCCGGCCAGTACGCCGAGCAGGGCCGCGGCGTCGGCCACCGTGCGGGCCATCGGCCCGAGGTGGTCGATGGTCCGCTCGATGGGGAACGCGCCGGTGTAGGGCACCAGTCCGTGCGTCGGTTTGTGTCCGACGATCCCGCAGAACGCGCTCGGGATACGGATCGAGCCGCCCTGGTCCCCGCCGACGGCGAGGTCGACCTCACCGGCGGCCACCAGGGCGCCGCAGCCGCTGGAGGACCCGCCGGCGTTGCGGGTCTCGTCCCACGGGTTGCGCACGGGACCCGGCCGCGAGGTGAAACTGGCGCCGGAGAAGCACAGGTCCTCGCACACGGCCTTGCCGGTGATCGTGGCGCCGGCGTCGAGCAGCCGGCGGACCACGGTGGCGTCCTGGCGGGGCACGAACCCCTCGACCGTGCGGGATCCGTTCATCATCGGTACGCCGGCCACGGCGACGTTGTCCTTGATCGCCACGGTGCGCCCGGCGAGCGGGCCGTCCGGCGACCCGGTGAGCGACGTGGTCACGTACCAGGCGCCGAGGCGGTTGTGTTCCGGCCGGGCCGGTGCCCAGGACCGCTCGGGCGCCGGTGTGCTCGTGCGTGCGTAGAGTTCCTCGACGGCGGTGGAGGCGGCCAGCGAGGCCTCGACGGCGGGCGCGTACTCGGCGAGCTCGGCCGGGGACAGACCGAAGCGGAAGTGCCGGTCCAGGGCGGCCAGCCGGTCGAGGTCGGGCGGAGGCAGGGACGACATGGTGCGGCTCCTCCGCTAACCGGCGACGTGCGCCGGGGTGTGGTCGAGGACGGGGGTGTGGTCGAGGACGGGGGTGTGGTCGAGGACGGTCAGAAAGCCGGTGCGGTTGTGGCAGTTGACGTACTCCGCGGATCCGCCGCCCTCGGGGATCACCGAGACCTCGTGCCAGAGCGACATGTCCATCGGCTGACCGTCCTTGCCCTGCATCATCTGGAAGAAGGCGCCGTAGATCTCCAGATGGCTGCGGTGGCCGCGGGACCAGGTCATCAGGTGTTCCAGGGACAGGAACCAGCCGACGGTGCACGCGCGGTCGATGATCTCGCCGTCGAGGGCCTGCTCGCGGATCTTGCGGGTCTGCAGACAGCCGGTGTCGGGGTGGGTGGCCAGGTAGTCGACACCGACGTCCTTCACCGGGTCGACGTTCGCGAAGTAGTCGTCCTTGAAGACCGTGCTCCTGCGCCAGTCCTGGGCCGTACGGATCAGACAGACGTTGCCCGGCACGGTGACGGAGACCCGCCTGCCCAGCGTCTCCTCGGTGGTCGGGGTGTACGCGTACAGCGCGCCTTCGAGCTCGTCGCTCTGCGACGCGGTGATACGGTCCCGCGCCGATCCCCAGTAGTCGTGCACCTTGGTCGGCCCGACCTCCACGTGCTGGGCGATGCCGGGGGTGTCGTACTCCTTGGGGTCGTGCGGGGTGTACAGCGTCTCGATGTGGTCGCGGGGTATCGTCGCGGTCTCGCGGTAGTACCCGAGGGGACCGCTCACCGGCCGCGACGCCCAGAATGCCTCGACGGCGTCCTGCCCGGCCCACCGCTCGTAGTCCCCCGGCGCGAACCAGTACGCCATGAGCGTGGCGTTCGCGTACCCGTAGGCGTCGGTGTACTGGCCCCGGTCGAGAACCGTCGGCTGCGCGTCCGCGCCGAACAGCGGAAGCATTTCCTCGATCGCCTTGTTCGCCTCGTCCAGGCTCGGGGCCTGGACGCCGAACTGGGCGAACAGAATCTCGGTGACCCCTTCGGGATACGTGGTCGACCACATTTCGAAACGCGGTTCCGAGTCGGTGACGCGAATATGGCGTGGCATTGGGCCTCCAGCTCAGGTCGGCGGTGATTGACCGTACGGCGGCCCGGAGCAGGGTGTTTGTCGCTGGGAGACAACGGGTTTGACGCTCTGCGCCATTGTCGGGATCTTGTGGGTTCCTCCTATGAGATCGGGATCTTCATGAGAGGAACCCATGTGTATTGACCAGCTCCTCGTGTGCTCCTACCGTGCACTCCACGTGGGAGGAGGAGCCTCGTGAGCGGGAGCGAGCCGGGTCCTGCGCACGCGGAGACCGCCGGCGGAGGCCGGCGCCTCACGGAGATCGTGCGAACCAATTCCCTGGGCGCCTGGACCGACGCCATCCGGGACACCTTCGTGGCGCTCGACATCAGACCGGACGACTCCGGGCGGTTCACCGGAACCGTGCGCACGCGCCGGCTGGCGCATCTCATGGCGGCCGATGTCCTCGCCACGTCCCAGACGTTCGACCGCACCGGCCGGCTGACCTCGCGTCAGCCTCTCGACCTGATGCAGATCGGCATGGTCGTAGCGGGCGAGGGCGAACTGATCCAGGACGGGCGGACCTGCACGCTAAAGCCGGGAGACTTCGCGATCTACGAAAGCGCGCGACCGTTCACCTGGCAGCTGCGCCCGGATTGGCATCTGCGCGTCTTCACCTGGCCACGGGAATCGATTCCGCTCAGCGAAACACGGTCGCAGGAGCTGACGGCGCGAACGGTCCGGGCCGATTCCGCGGTGGGACAACTGCTTTCCCCGCTGTTGTCGGGTCTTCTCATCCATGATCGGGACGTGTCGTCCGGTGGGGCGATCAGACTGGCCGACGAAATAGCGGAATTGGCGATCACCGCCGCGCTGGAGGAAAGCGACCCGGGCGATCCGGACTCCCGGGCACTGGAATTCCGCGAGACCATCCTGCGGTACATCGACGCCCACCTCGACGACGCCGAGCTGACACCTCAGCAGATCGCCCAGGCGTTCTTCATCTCGCCCCGGACGCTGCACCGGCTGTTCGCCCGGTTCGGCGAGACCGTCGCGGCCACGATCCGCCTGCGCCGTCTGCGGGCCTGCCGCGAGGCCATGCTGTCGCCGCAGAACGCCCACTGGCCCCTCACCGACATCGCCTCCCGCTTCGCCTTCGCCGACCTGGCCGTCTTCAGCAGAGCCTTCAAGTCCCGGTACGGAGTGAGCCCGAGCCGCTACCGCGAACTGAACCGGTAGGCGGCGGCGTCAGCCTTGTTCCTCGGGCGGCAGGAGCCGGGCAGTGTCCACGGTGAACCCGACCGCGGCCCCGCCGCCGGGTCGGGTTCTCGCGAAGACGGAGCCGCCGTGGGCCTCGGCGACGTCACGGACGATGGCCAGGCCGAGCCCGGAGCCGGGCAGGCCGCGGGAGGTGTCGGCGCGGTAGAAGCGGTCGAAGACGCGCTCCTCGTCGCCGGGGCGGATACCCGGTCCCCTGTCGCAGACGGTGATCACACCACCGTGGATGTGCACCTCGATCGGCTCGTCGTCGTCGGGTGCGGCCTCGGAGGCGGTGTCGAACTTGGCCGCGTTCTCCAGCAGGTTGCCCACCGCGCGTTCGAGTCCCTGACGGCGGCCACGCACCACGCGGTCGTCCGCGTCGACCAGGACCAGTCGGCCCGTGCGCCGGTAGGCGCGCTGCGCGGCGCGCCGGGCCACCGCGGCCAGTTCGACGGGTTCCTCGGGTTCGTCGCGGGCGCGGGACAGGGCGAGTTCGACGAGTTCGTCGACCAGTCGGCCCAGTTCCCGTGTCTCGCCCTCGACGTCGTCGAGGAGCCGGTCGCGCGCGTTCGGGGCGAGCTCGGTGACCCGGCGCAGCACCTCCGCGTTGGCGCGCAGGCTGGTCAGCGGCGTTCGCAGCTCATGGGCGGCGTCCTGCACCAGCCTCTCCTGGGCCTCGCGGGCGACGGCGAGGCGGGCGAGCATCCTGCTGAACGACGCCGAGAGCCGGCCGACCTCGTCGCGCCCGCTCTCCAGGCCGGAACCGTCGACGTGCCCCTCGACGCTGACCTCTTCGGCGACCGCGGCCAGCCGTACCAGGCGCCGGGTGATGCGCCGTGCCAGCAGCCGGCCGGCACCCGCCGCGGCCACCAGGACCGCGAGGCTGACGCCGGTGATCTCCCGCGCCATACCGCCCAGCACGTACTGCGTCTGGTCGACCGGTACGGCCACCTGAAGGGCCCCGCGGTCCCCGCCGAGCGCGGTGGTCAGCTGTCGGTAGGTACGGCCGTCGACGACGACCTCGGTGGTGTGCGACTGCCCGTACGCACCGGAGGAGGCGAGGTCACGGGAGGTGTCGGACACCGGCAACGGGACGCGCGGGCCGCCCAGATGACTGGACGTCCCGTCCCGGGCCACGACCCGCACGACCGGCCGCCACTCCTCCTCATCACCCGGACCAGGCCGATCCGCCCCGGGAAAGAGATCCGCCCCCGGCGCGAACGACTCGCCGGCGGAGCCCGGCCCCGAGCCCGCGACCTGACCTGACGCCGGCCCCGCCTCCAGACCCAACACCGAGCCCGGGCCCGAGCCCAGGGCCAGGTCCGACACCGGGTCCGCGTCCGAAGCCGAGATCGGGTCCGCGTCCAGGTCTGCCTCCGGAGCCGAGGCCGGGTCCGCGTCCGGGTCCGAGATCGGGTCCGAGATCGGGTCCGGGGCCGGGGCCAGGTCCGCGTCCGGGTCCGACGCCGGGACCGAGCCTGAGCACGCGTCCGAGGCCGGGCCCGACGCCGAGACCAAGCCTGCGTCCGGGACCGAGCCTGGGACCGAGCCGGGCGCCGAGGCCGCGCCCGCGTCCGCGTCCGGGACGGGGACCGCGTCCGAAGCCGAGATCGGGTCCGCGTCCAGGTCTGCCTCCGGAGCCGAGGCCGGGTCCGCGTCCGGGTCCGAGATCGGGGCCGGGGCCGGGGCCGGGGCCAGGTCCTCGTCCGAGTCCGACGCCGGGGCGGAGCCCGGGTCCGAGGCCAGGACCGAGCCTGAGCACGCGTCCGAGGCCGGGCCCGACGCCGAGACCAAGCCTGCGTCCGGGACCGGGCCCGGGCCCGCGTCCGAGGCCGGGGCCGAGTCTGGGACCGAGCCCGGGGCGGAGCCGGGGGCCGAGGCCGCGTCCGGGGCCGGGACCGAGCCCGGGGCCGGGGTCAGGGGCAGGTCCTCTGCCGCTGCGAGCGTGGCTGACCGTAGGGAGCGGTCGATCTCCGCGATGACGCGGTCGGCGGCGGCGCGGTAGCTCAGTAGTCCCACCAGGACCGCCACCACGGCGCCGACGACGGCGAAGGCGAGCGCGAGCCGCGAGCGCAGGCTCACGGGCGCCTGGCCGCGTAGCCCACGCCACGCACGGTGCGGATCAGGTCGGGCGCACCGGCGTCGGAGAGTTTGCGGCGCAGATAGCCGATGTAGCCGGCCAGGTTCTTGGCGTCCGTGCCCACGTCCCGGCCCCAGACCTGCCGGTACACGCTCGCGTGGTCGAGCACGATGCCCTCGTTGCGGACCAGGAGTTCCAGCAGGTCGAACTCCGTTCTCGACAGCAGCAGTTCCTGCTCGGCCCACCAGGCACGCCGGGCGGCCGGGTCGAGTCGTAGCGACGCGATCCGCAGCGGCGACCGACCGGTCCCGTACCCTTCGCCCCCGCCCGCGGTCAGCTCGGCCCGGCGCAGCAACGCCCTTAGCCGGGCCAGCAGTTCGCGCACCGAGAAGGGTTTGGGCAGATAGTCGTCGGCGCCGACGTCCAGGCCTGCGACCCGGTCCGCGGTGTCGGCGCGGGCGGTGAGCAGCAGCATCGGGGTGCGGTCGCCGTCGGCGCGCAGCACACGGCAGACGGCCAGTCCGTCGACGTGGGGCATCATCACGTCGACCACCAGGGCGTCGAAGGAGTCCTGACGGACCCGGGTCAGCGTTTCCACGCCGTCGGCGGCGGTGACGACGTCGTGCCCCTCCAACTCCAGGGCCCGCGTGAGGGATTCGCGGATCGCGCGGTCGTCGTCGGCTATGAGGATTCGGTTCGGCACCCGCTCATGATGGCCGCCCGTCCCGCACGCGCTCGACGGTGGACAGAACATCGACAGTGTGACGACAGCAACTCCGGTGACATGGTGGCCAGTTCCGGCCAGTCCGGGAAGGCATCCGGACTTTGCCGAATTCCAGAACGGCTCCTGCCGGGTTCTGAGGTCGCTCCCACAGCATGGGACCCCCTGAGAGCTTGTGTCATATCCCCGGCCGGGCGCGCGACGCCTGGCCGGGCATATGACACAGGCTCTGACCGCACACCCCACAGGAGTCCCATGTCCCCCCTCTCCCCCGCCGCCTCCCCTGCCCGCAGGGCCCCGCAGGCACCCGTACGCCGCACCGCGATCGCCCTCGCCGTGTGCGTCGCCCTCGGTGTCACCGGCTGCGCCGCCCAGAACTCCACGGCCTCTTCCTCCTCGGCGGCCCTGACCACGGGAAGGACCACGCCCGTGAAGGCGTCCTCGGGCGCCGGTGGCGCGAACACCGCCCAGGTCGTGGCCGCCGCCGACGCGTTCCTCGCGACGCTGTCCGACGAGCAGAAGGACACCGTCCTGTACGACTTCGGCGACGCGGCCAAGAAGACCGGCTGGTCGAACTTCCCGATCCCCGTCGTGGAGCGCAACGGCCTCAAGCTGGGTGATCTCACCGAGGCACAGGACGCCGCGGTGATGAAGCTCATGGAGGCCGCGCTCAGCAAGCAGGGCTACAAGGAACTCGTCGACATCCGCAAGGCGGACGACTACCTCGCCTCGCTGGGCGGAGGCAACGGGCGCGTCCACTTCGGCTCGGAGTGGTACTACATCGCGTTCTTCGGCGAGCCCAGCAGGACCGGGCAGTTCACGGTCCAGTACGGCGGCCACCACGCGGCGTACAACATCACCTACGCCGGCAGGAACGTGAGCATCTCCCCGACCCTGACCGCGGTGGAGCCGATGGAGTTCGACTGGGAGGAGAAGTTCTACGCCCCCCTGGCGGACAAGCGGACCGGCACCATCGGGGCGATCCAGTCCCTGACGGAGACCGAGCTGGCCGCGGCCGAGATCGACGGCAGCTTCGACGACCTGCTGCTCGGCCCCCGCCACGACGGCCCCTTCCCGGCGCAGCCCGAGGGCGTCCTCGTCGCCGACCTCACCAAGAAGCAGCAGGCCAAGGTGACGGCGATGCTGAAGGCGTGGATCGACGACCTGGACGAGAAGGCCGCGGCGCGGCTCCTCGCCAAGTACGTGTCCGAGTACGACGAGACCTACATCGGCTGGAGCGGCGGCACGACGCTCGACAACACGCAGACGTACGTACGTCTCGACGGACCGTCCGCCTGGATCGAGTTCTCCAACCAGCCCGGCCCCGAGACCGGCGGCGTCCACCAGCACACCATCTTCCGGGACGAGACCGCCGACTACGGCTGGGAATGACCGGACGAGGGCCCCGCGCAGTGAAACGTCTCCTGTCCGCGCTGTTCGCGCTGTCCGCGTTCCTGTCCGCGTTCCTGATCGCGGTGCCCCTGCTGGTCGGCGGCCTCGCGTCGCCGGCCGGCGCCCATCCGATGAGCACGTCGGCCGTCCTCCTCGACATCGGCGACGACCGGGTCGAGGGGGAGGTGCAGCTGCCCGTCGACCGGCTGGCCGTGGCCGTGGACCGCGACCTCACCCGCGACAGCGTCCTCGGCGCCGACCGGGCGTTCCTCAAGAAGTACACGGCCGCGCACATCAGCGCCGTCGGCGACGAGGACCGGGCCTGGACCGTCACGCTCGGCACGGGATCGGTCCGTACGATCGACGGGACGCCGCACCTCGTCTACCCGCTCGAGATCCGTCCGCCCGACGGCCGGGTCACCGATTTCGTCCTGCGGTACGACGTCATCGTCGAGGAGTTGCTGACCCACCAGATCATCGCGACCGTCCGCCACGACTTCGACCGCGGCATCCTCAAGGCCGGCGACGCCCGGACGCTGGGGATCTTCGACTACACGACCAAGAGCCTCGAGGTACCGGCGGGCGGGGGCTCGTGGCTGCGGGGCTTCGCCGCCACGGCGGGCCTGGGGATCGAGCACATCGGCGAGGGAGCCGATCACCTGCTGTTCCTGCTGATGCTGCTCATCCCGGCCCCGCTGGTGGCCACGGGAGGCCGATGGCGCAGTGCCCCGTCGGTCCGGCGCGCCGTCGGCCGGGTCGTGCACGTCGTCACGGCGTTCGCCGTCGGTCACTCGCTCACCCTCGCCCTGGCGGCGGCGGGCGTGCTCCACCTGCCGTCCCGGCCGGTCGAGACACTGATCGCCCTGTCGATCGCGGTCTCCGCGGTCCATGCCGTCCGGCCCCTGGTGGCCCGTGGCGAGGCGCTCATCGCGGGCGGTTTCGGGCTGGTGCACGGGTTGGCGTTCGCCTCGCTCATCGGCGACCTCGGCCTCGACCGCGGTTCGCTCGTGACCACGCTGCTGGGCTTCAACCTGGGTATCGAGTTGACCCAACTGCTCGTGGTCGCGCTGATGATGCCGTCGCTGGTCGTCCTGGCCCGCACGGCTGTCTACCCCGCGTTCCGCGTCGTCGTGGCCGTGGTCGGCCTGGTGTTCTCGGTCTCGTGGATCCTCGAACGCGCCGCCCTGGTGCCGTCCGACCCCTTCGAGGGCATCCAGACATGGCTCGTCGAACACCCGCTGCTCGTCGCCGCGACGGTGGCGGTGCTGGCCGTCGTCGCCCGACGCACCGCACCACGGACCTCGGCCGACGCCCACGACGGGCTCTGAGAGAGCGTCAAGAGCACCAGAACGCACCGGAAGCGATTTCTCGGAGTCGCAGGCCGTCACCGTGCAGGTCCCGATGAAGGCGGGGCCAACACGCTGAAGTTCGCCCAGGGCACGAACTACGCCGAACTCGACCGGATCACGGCGAACCCGTACTTCAACTACCAGGCGATCCCCGCCTCGCAGCAGCGCGACGACGCCAACTGCTGCCACTGGAACGGCCCGAGCTGGCCGTACCAGACGAGCCAGGTCCTGACCGGCCTGGCGAACCTGCTCCAGGACCACCCCGCGCAGAGCTACGTCACCAAGGCCGACTACCAGACGATGCCGGCCCAGTTCGCCGACCTCCAGCACAAGGACGGCAAGCCCTACATCGCCGAGGCCGCCAACGGTGACACCGGCGAGTGGATCTACGACGGGTTCAACTTCAGCGAGAACTACAACCACTCCAGCTTCAACGACCTGGTGCTCACCGGCTTGCTGGGCATCAAGCCGCAGGCCGACAACACGCTGGTGCTGAAGCCGCTGGTCCCGTCCACGTGGGACTACTTCGCGGTGGAGTCGCTGCCGTACCACGGGCACACCTACTCGATCCGCTGGGACCGCGACGGCACCCACTACGGCAAGGGCAGCGGTCTGCAGATCTTCCAGGACGGTGTGCGCATCCACCAGTCCTCGACGGTCGCCAACACCACGGTGAACGTGGCCGCCCCCGTCACCCCGGCAGCGGCCACCCGGCTGATGAACGTGGCGGCCAACCCGCTCACCGCCGAACAGGACTGGCTCGGCCGCACCATCACCCAGCCCTACCCGAAGGCCTTCGCCTCCTACACCAACACCGTCTTCAACGGCCCGCACTGCCACAGCGGGCAGACCTGCAAGCCCACCACCTTCGACGCCCCGCTGCGGGCCACCGACGGCTGGATCCGCTACGACAAGATCCCCGACGACCGGTGGACCAACTCCGGCTCGCCGAACACCACCGACCACCTCGGCGTCGACTTCGGCGCATCGCGCAAGATCAACGAGGTGAAGTTCTACACCTACGACGACGGCGCGAACATCCGCGTCCCGGCGAGCCACACGGTCCAGTACCTCAGCAACGGCTCGTGGGTGAACGTCCCGAACCAGGTGAAGAGCCCGGCCGCGCCGGCGGCGAACAACGTCAACGAGGTCACCTTCCCGACCGTCACGGCTCCCAGTTCCGGGTCGTCTTCACCCCGCAGTCCGGCAAGTTCGTCGGCGTCACGGAGCTGGAGTCCTGGTACCCGGAGACACCGAACGTCAAGATCATCAACAAGAACAGCAACCTGGAGCTCGGCATCTCCGGCTCCTCGATCGCCCCCGGAGGCGCCGCACAGCAGCAGACGGCCGGCGCCACGGCCAACCACCGGTGGAAGATCGTCCCCGCCGAGAACGGCTACCACAAGATCTTCAACACCAACAGCGGCCAGGTCCTCGGCATCAAGGACGCCTCCCAGACCGCCGGAGCCACGGCGCTCCAGTGGGGTGACACACTCACCGCCGACCACCTCTGGTCGCTGGTGGACGCGGGCGGCGGCTACTGCAAGATCGTCAACAAGAACAGCGGCATGGTCCTGGGCATCCAGAACATGTCCACCGCGTCCGGGGCCCCGGCCCTCCAGTGGGACGACAACGGCACCGCCGACCATCTGTGGCGCATCGCCGCGGCCGACGGATCCACGCCCTTCAACTCCTGACGGACCCGTCGGTACGAAGAGGACCGACAGGAGTTCAGCCCTCGGCCCGGTCCCGCCGTGACGGGGCCGGGCCGCTGCTCTCCCGCACGATCAGCTCCGGCTCGGCCCACAGGGGCAGGGCCGGGGCGGTACCGGGCTCGAGGAGCCGGTGGAGCAGGCCGAAGCAGCCCCGGCCCAGGCCTTCGAAGTCGAGGCGGACGGTGGTCAGGGCGGGGTGCGCGTAGGCGGCGTGGGGGGCGTCGTCGAAGCCCACCACGCTCAGGTCGCCCGGTACGTCACGGCCCGCCTCCCTGGCCGCGCGGAGTACACCGAGTGCCAGGTCGTCGTTGCCGCAGAGCACGGCCGTGACCGACGGGTCGACCAGCAGGGAGCGGGTGGCGAGGTAGCCGGAGCGGGGGCTCCAGCCGGCGTCGAGCGGTTCCGGGAGGGGCTTGCCGGCCGCCCGCAGGGCATCGCGCCAGCCCTCGGTGCGCTGGCCGATGCGGGTGGTGGAGGACGGGATCGCGAGGTAGTGCACGGTCTCGTGGCCGAGGCCCAGGAGATAACGGGTGGCCTGGGCGGCGGCCGCCCGGTCGTCCAGCCAGAGTTCGGGCCGGTCACCGGGGCGGCCGTCCTCGGGCCTTTCCACCGCCGCCGCTGCCGGGAACCCGGTGGGCAGCGCCTGCCATGCCCGTACGCCCGGTGCGTCGAAGGCGATCACCAGTACCGCCTCCCCCGGCCGGCTGACCCGGGCCGCGACATCCGCGGGCTGCCGGGCCGAGCCGGTGTCGAGCACGCTGACCCCGACCGCGAAGTCGGCCGCCCTCGCCGCCTCCAGGATGCCTCTCAGGGTCGCCGAGGCACCGTACAGGGAGGTGTCGGAGGTGAGCACGGTCACCGAGCGCACCGCACCGCCGGCCAGGGCCTGGGCCATCCGATTGGGCGTGTATCCCATCGCGGCGATGACGTTCAGGACCCGGGCCCGGGTCGACTCCTTGACCCGGGGGTGGCCGTTGACGACCCGGGAAACCGTCTGGTGGGACACGCCCGCTTCCTTGGCGACGTCCCGGATGCCGACGGCCTTCGGAGTCCGCGGTCCCCCTTCGGAGCGGGGGGCGGGGGTCGCTTCCTGCATGGTGCGGACGGCTCCTCGTCTGGGATCGACGGTCATACCGTACCCGCAGCGGTGATGATCTTCTCCGGCCGCTCCAGGCCGCGCCGCCCGGAAAGTTCCACGCGGAGTATTGCCAGGGCCAAATGTTACCGTTCACACTTCCCCTGCGTCACTGACACGCCATCCGCTTGCCCAGTTGCTGCCTAGCCTGGAGAAGAAGTGTGAACGGTAACATGATGACTCACTGGACAAGACCTGTTGCCGTCCGGGCGTTGGTCCTCAGCCTGGCTCTCGCCTGGCTGGTCGCCCTGGGCGGTGGCCGCACCCCGTCGGTGGACATCGGCCGGACCGAGCCAGTCGCCGTGAGTACCGACCAGATCCCGGTTCCGTCGGCTCCGATGGGCTGGGCCTCCTGGAACAGCTTCGCCAGCAGCATCGACTACGACACCATCAAGGCCCAGGCCGATGCCCTCGTCTCGTCCGGCATGGCTGCCGCCGGCTACACGTACGTCAACATCGACGACGGCTGGTGGCAGGGCGCCCGCGACAGCGACGGCGAGATCGTCACCGACGAGAGCCTGTTCCCCGGCGGCATGAAGGCCATGGCCGACTACATCCACAGCAAGGGCCTGAAGGCGGGCATCTACACCGACGCGGGCAAGCAGGGCTGCGGCTACTACTACCCCACGACCAGACCCGCCGCGCCCAACACCGGGAGTGAAGGCCACTACCAGCAGGACATGCAGACCTTCCAGGAGTGGGGCTTCGACTTCGTCAAGATCGACTGGTGCGGCGGCAACGCGGAGGGCCTCGACCAGGAAACGACGTACAAGGCGATCAGCGCCGCCAACGACGCCGCGGCCGCGATCACCGGACGCAAGCTGGTCCTCTCCTTCTGCGAGTGGGGCACCGGCAACCCCTGGAACTGGGGCGCGGGCACGGCCCGGATGTGGCGTACCAGCACCGACATCATCTTCTGGGGCAACAGCCCGTCCACGGCCAACATGCTGGCCAACTTCGACAAGACGCTGCACCCCTCCTCCCAGCACACCGGGTACTACAACGACCCGGACATGCTGATGGTCGGAATGAACGGCTTCACCGCGGCCCAGAACCGCACCCACATGAGCCTGTGGGCGATCTCCGGCGCTCCGCTGCTGGCCGGCAACAACCTCACCACCATGAGTGCCACCACCGCGTCGATCCTCAGGAACTCCGAGGTCATCGCCATCGACCAGGACGCCCGCGGCCTCCAGGGGGTCAAGGTCGCCGAGGACACCAAGGGCCTGCAGGTCTACAGCAAGGTCCTGTCGGGCACCGGCAAGCGTGCCGTGCTGCTGCTCAACCGCACCTCGTCCTCGGCGTCGATCACCGCCCGCTGGGCCGACATGGGCCTGACCACGGCATCCGCCACGGTGCGCGACGTATGGACGGCGACCGACGCGGGCAGCTTCGCGACCGGCTACTCCGCCACTGTCCCCGCCGGTGAAGCGGTGCTGCTCACCGTGTCCGGCACCGAGGGATCCGGCATCACCTACGAGGCGGAGTCCTCGTCCAACACCCTGGCCGGCAGTGCCGCCACCGGTACCTGCGCGTCCTGCTCCAACGGTTCGCTGGTCGGCTGGATCGGCAACGGCTCCGCCAACACCCTGACGTTCAACAACGTCAGTGCCGCTGCCTCCGGCGTGCAGCTCGCCACCATCGCCTACGTCAACGGTGGCAGCACCGCCCGTACGGCCACGCTGCAGGTCAACGGCCAGCAGCCCACGGTGGTCTCGTTCCCGCCGACCGGCTCCTGGACCACCCCCGGCACCGTTTCCGTGCTGGTCGGCCTCGCCAAGGGCGCCACCAACACCCTGAAGTTCTCCAACAGCGGCGCCTGGGCGCCCAACCTCGACGCCGTCCTGCTCCAGGGCATCGCGGGCACCAACGGAAACGAGATCATCGGGGCGGGCTCCGGCCGCTGCCTCGACCTCGCCAAGAACACCATCACCAACGCCACCCAGCTCACCCTGTGGGACTGCGTCGGCGGGCACAACCAGACCTTCACCTCGACATCGCGCGGCGAACTCGTGGTGTACGGCAACAAGTGCCTCGACGCGAACGACAACGGCACGGCCAACGGTACGAAGGTCATCATCTGGGACTGCACCGGCGGCACCAACCAGAAGTGGACCGTCAACTCCAACGGCACCGTCACCAACAACCTCTCCGGCCTCTGCCTCGACGCCGTCGGCAACGGCACCGCCAACGGGACCAAGATCGACCTGTGGACATGCAACGGCGGGACCAACCAGCGGTGGACACTCAACTGACGGACTGATCCCACCGTTCGGCACGACCGACGGACGGGCCGGATTCCCCGGCCCGTCCGATCGGGCGGTCGGCCGGATCGCTGCGGTCAGGGACGGCCCTTCAGGCGCTCCACCTGCCGGGCGAGCTCCGACCACACCTTCCGCAGCTCGGAGTGTCCGCTCTCGGGACGCCGCGCCCGGAGCTGTCGCCAGGTCGACTTCGGGCAGCGGCCCTTGGGCCTGTCGTTGATGAAGTCGCCGTACGGCACCCTGCGCGGCGGGAGGCCGATCTCGACGTAGGGCTCCTTGACCGACCCCTCGTTCCAGCCCTGGTTGGGTATGCGGATGTGGTCGGACCTGTGGGACTTGTCCTGACTGGTGATCTGCATGACCTCGGCGTACCGCAGCCCGCTCCGCATGATCACGCAGTAGTGCTTGTCCACGGTCTCGGACTCCCGGTACGGCACCATGGCGAGCCAGACCTCCCCGGCCGCCGGACGGCGACGCCCCCCGTTGAGTCCGCCCCTGTCCCACCACAGCAGCGCCCGGTGATGGGCGAAGGCGACACAACCCGCCGTGAGGGGCACCAGGGTGCTGTAGTTCCCCTCGGGCGCGTCGGCCGTCGCCTCGGCCCAGGCCGCGCCCATCCAGGCGAGGACGACCAGGGACGTCGTACGGGCGACGTAGATCCACCACAGGTGGGGGCGGGTCCGGCTCGCCAGTGCGACGACGAGCGCGGCGACCAGGACGGGCACGCCGTACACGCCCAGGTGGCCGGGGCCGGTGGTCCGGAACTTCGGATCGGACATGACGAACGGCAGGGCCAGGAAATGACCGACCGCGTTCCAGAGAAACAGCAACAGGAACCACGCGAGGGCGACACCAAGGCAGGAGTTGTTGTTGCCACGCCCCACATCGCCTCCATGTCTCCTGGGAACGGCAACATGATCCACACCCCGTGGAGGACGGGAGACCCGTAGAACTACGTAGTTCGGTTACGCAATTCGGACCAACGTCCGGCCCCCCTGGCCTGGGGTCAGCTGTAGACGGTCAGCTCTGCGATCGACCACCAGTTACTCGCGACATTGGCGGTATTGACGACCTTGATGTAGCGAGCTGTCTGCGTCGGGAAGGACACCAACTCGACTCGCTGGCCGTCCGTTACGGAAGAAACCTTGGTCCAGTCGGTTCCCTCCGTGGACACGTACACGTCTGCGCTTCGCGCGTAGTCGCCGATATTGCCACCGGAGTCCAGCAGAATCCTGTCGAACGTCTGGTTCTGCCCCATGTCCACTTGGATCCAGAGGCCGTCGTACTGGCCCGTTCCGGAGCTGTACCGGGTGCCGGAATCGCCGTCCAGCATGTTCCCGGGGCCGTCGTCGTACGGGCTTGTGTCCGACATCGTTGCGGTCCAACCCGTCCGCGACAGCGCAGGACCCAGGTCGATGACGTCGAACGAGGATCCACCCGCGTCTGCTCCACTGGCTCCGTTCACCGAGACCTCGTACGTCCCCACGGAAAGTCCACTCGGAACGTAGGCGCTGATGGTCGTGTCCGACCAGCCGGCTATTTCGGCATAGGTCGATCCGAAACGGACCGTGCCCAGTCCCTGTGTGTCGCCGAAGTGGGATCCGCTGATGGTGAACCTGGAGCGCGGTATTCCTTGATCCGGCTTCAGGCCGCTGAATACCGGCGAGGGGAAGCTCGACAGCTTCTGGGTGGTGAACATCCCCGAAGTCCCGCTCGGGAGCGTATAGGTGTACGTGCCGTCGGCGGACACCGGGAAACTCTGACTGGTGGCGGTCCCGTTGAACACCACGGCGACCTGAGCCCCTTCCGAGCTGGTCCAGGTCTTCAGCTGGAGGCTCTTGGGCACCGCTGTCGGAGCCGAGATCGAGCCGGTTCCACTCGAAGACCCGTATACGTTGATTTCGCCGATGCCCCACCAGAAACCGGATGCCGCGGCGCAGACGATGCGAATGTACCGCGCCGTCCGGGCCGGCAGGGTGACGGCCATCTTCCCGATGTTCCCGCTGCCGTTCGCGATGGCGCTGCCCCAGTCGGCCCCATCGTCCGAGACGTATATCTGGTACTTGGTGACGTAGTCGAAGGAATTGTTCTCGCCCGTGGCGAAGACGATCTTGTTGAAGCTCGTAGGGCTCCCCAGATCGATCTGGAACCAGTCGCCGCTCGTCGTCCCGTGCCCGAGATTCCACCGTGTGTTGATGTCGCCGTCGATCGCGTTCGCGGCCGCACCCCAGTCCGGACTCGACGAGGCGGTGGCGGTCCAGTGGCCACGGCTCAGTGATGTTCCGGGCGTCCGGACGGAAGCGCCGATCGGCAGGGAGTAGGTGAGCAGCGTGTTCCCGGTGCGGACGGCATTCTGGTAGGGCAGGAGTGCCGGGTCGTACGTGACCGTGATCGGACCGGACGGCGACTTGAACGTGAAGTCATGGGTCGGATCGGAGACGTTGGTCGCCGCGGGGGTGCCGCCGCTCCGGCTGGGCCCCGTATACGTGAACGTGACGGCGTCGCCGGCGTCCAGGGTGTAGTCGAAGGACTGCGATCCGTCCGCCACGCTGAAGGTTTTCGCGGCGCTCCCCGAGTTGTACGCGATCAGGACCTTCGATCCGTCCGGGTTCTGGAACGCGACGTTCTCCACGCTTCCTTCCCCGAGGGTGTTCGAGTAGATGCGATACGCCCCGGGCTTGACGAACCTGCTGGCGTGAGCGAGGGCGTGGTAGTCCACGTTGTAGGACACTTCTCCGCTGGCCGGATCGATCGTGACCAGTCCCCGGCACATGGGGATGCCGTTGGTGTCACTGTTGAGCGGGCCCCTGTCGGGGTCGAGTGCGGTGTTCCAGAGCATCACTCCGTTCGCCCAGTTGCGCATGCCCTTGATGATCCAGGTGCCGAGCGCGTCGTCGAACGCCGTCCGGTCGTCGCCCTGCCACACGCCTCCACTGGCTTCCGTGATGTAGGTTTCCTTGCTCGGGTAGTCGTTGTGGACCAGGCTCTGGTAGGTCGGGTTGCCGCTGTAGATGTGCCATCCGGTGCCGGCCGTGTACTTGGCGGCAGCGGGGTCACTGAAGATCGTCTCGGGGTACGAGGGCACATCCCAGTTGTGGTCCCAGGCCAGAATCTTCGTGGAGATCCCGTTGGCCGCGAACGCCTGGCCGATCTCCTGGATCAACTGGGATTCCTGGTAGGCCGACAGGAACATGCCAGGCCAGCTGGGCGTGCCCATGGGTTCGTTCTGCGGCGAGATGTAGGAGACGGGGACGCCGGCTGCGCCGTAGGCCTTGATGAACTTCACGAAATAGTCGGCCAGCGCGGAGGTGTACTCGCTCTTGAGGGTGCCGCCTATCTGGGATCCCGATGTCTTCATCCAACCTGGCGGGCTCCATGGGTTGGCCATGATTCTGGCGGACGGGTTGAGGGAGAGGGCCTCCCGCAGTGCCGGGATGATGTACGCCTCGTCGTGCTTGACGGAGAATTCGGCCAGCGTCGGGTCCGTCTGTCCCGCCGGCATGTCGTCGTAGGAGTAGTTTCCGGACGCGTTGAAGTCCGTGGCGCCCATCGGGGAGCGGATCAGGCTGAGGCCGATGCCCTTCGAGGGGTCGTACAGCTTCTGCATCAGCGTCGTTCGACGAGCAGTGGACAGCTTGTCGATGAGCCAGGCGGAAGAGTCGGTCATGGCCGCCCCGAAGCCCTGCACTCTCTGGTACTTGACGCTGTCGTCGATCTTGATCGTCAGCGGATTGTCCGTCGTCTTCGTACGGAACAGCACATCGCTCTGGCCGACGACCCATTTGTCGGCCGAAACGTCCGTCAGCCAGACGTTCACGGAACTGCCGGGAGAGGCTTGCTTCGTCTGCGGGGCGGCGACGGCGTTCCCGGAAACCGTCCAGGTGGCGGCGACGCCGATGGCGGTGGTCAGGAACCGGCGTCGTCCGAATCCGTACGAGCTCATGGGAGATCCTCCTTGGAGTTGCCTGTTCAGCACTGTGAAAGGCGGGTGGGCTGATGACGGGTTGAAGTCGGCTCTACGGCGACGTCGGCGCCGGCTCTGTGGCGCCGGTGCTCGGATCCTTGATCACGAGTGGGCGCAGCTCCCACGCGTCGACCGCGTAGCCGAGGTGCGCACCAGGCGCGCTGCGGACCTGCAGTCGCCACGGGCTCTGCCCTGTGGGGTAGAAGCGCAGGGTGAGGACCTGGCCGGTGGAGGTCAGGAAGACCTCGGCGATGGAGTGGTCGACGACCACGCGCAGATCGACGGGTCGGCCGGCCGGGCAGGGCATCCGGTAGGAGCCGCCCTGGGCCCGGGGGTCCAGCGAGGCGTGGTCGCGGTCGACGACCAGTTCGCCCGCCTCGGCGTCGAGACGGAGATCTAGGTACTCGGATCCGTCCGGGGTGGTGAGCAGCCGTAGGCCGGCGTCTCCGGTGGGCTCCAGACGGGCCGTCAGGTCGAAGGCCCTGCCCACGCCGCCGAGGTTCACCGGCTGCGGGCCGTGCGTTTCGCCTGCGGCCCGGACGGTGTGGTCGCCGCGCAGGGCCAGGAGTTCGGCGGCGGGCTGCTGGCGCAGCGTTCCGGCGTCGTCGACATGGATCTCGCGGGGCAGGGTGAGGACGCCGGCCCATCCGTCCGCGACGGCCCAGGCTTCGTCGCGGGCTTCCCATGACCAGCCCCACAGCAGCCACCGGCCGGCGGGTGCGCGCAGCAGGGCGGGTGCGTAGCAGTCGGGGCCGTGGTCGAGGGGTACCGCTGGGCCGGCCTCGAAGCGGCCGTCGTGCTCCTCGCCGATCAGGGCCGCGACGCTCATGGGGCCGGTGGGTTCGGTCCAGGTGCCGAAGAGGAGGGCGCCGCGGCCGTCGACCGCAGGGAGGTACTGGGGGCATTCCCAGCCGTCGCCGGTGAGCTGCTCGGTGCCGCCGACGGGCTCCGGGTGGCGGGTGGCGAAGGGTCCTCGGTAGGTCCAGTTCTCCAGGTCGGGCGATTCGTACAGGAGGGCGGCGGCGCGGCCGTCCTCGAGGGCGGCGCCGACCAGCATCCGCCAGCCGTCGCCGTCGCCGTCGCGCCAGACGTACGGGTCGCGGTACATGGCGCAGCCCTCGGGCCATGCGGGGATAATCGTTTCTCCTCGCGGGCTGAAGGTCACGCCGCCGTCGTGGGAGACGGCGCAGGTGACCGGCTGGTGCTGGAACGAGCGGTCCTCGCGGTGCGCGGAGTAGAAGGCGACGAGCCGGTCGCCGTCGGAGACGGCGTTGCCGGAGAAGCAGCCGTCGGCGTCGACACCACCGGGGGTCGGGGCCAGGGCGATCGGCAACGGCTCCCAGCTCAGCAGGTCGGAGCTGCGGAAGTGGCCCCAGTGCAGGTTCGCGTGGGTCGCCCCGAACGGGTTGTATTGATAGGAGACGTGGTAGTGGCCGTCGTGGAAGACCAGCCCGTTGGGGTCGTTGACCCAGTTGCGGGGCGGGCGCAGGTGCGCCACGGGGTGGTGCGGATCGGGGGAGGGAGTGGACACACGCGTGCCTTTCGGTATGTCAGGCCGGGCCGGGTGGCCCGGCTGCTCCGAGGGGCAGCCGGGCGTCGGACTTCAGGCCCGGATGCGGAATCCCGCGCTGAGCTGTTGCTCCCGCCGTGAGCTGGGGCCGACGCGGAGCATGAACTCACCTGGTTCGACCACGCGGCGGTTGTCGGCTGTGACGAGTGAGCAGTGCGCGGCAGGGATGCTGATGTCGACGTCCAGGCTGTCGCCGGGAGGGACCTCGACCTGGGTGAGACCCTTCAGCTCCTGCTCGGCCCAGGTGACGCTGGTGGTCAGGTCGCTGACGTACGCCTGGACGGTCTCCAGGGCAGGACGGCTTCCGCTGTTGGTGAGTCGCACCGTGGCGTGGACGGCGCCGTCGGCGCAGACGTCGTCCTCGTGCACGGCGAGGTCGGAGTAGGTGACGGTGGTGTAGCTCAGGCCCTCGCCGAAGGCGAACAGGGGGTCCTGGGTGAGGTCCGCGTAGCGGTCCCCGTGCTGGCCGCGCACCTGGTTGTAGAAGACCGGCTGCTGTCCGACGTGGCGTGCGAAGGAGACCGGGAGCCGGCCGCTGGGCTCGACGAGTCCGAGGAGGAGTTCGGCGACGGCGCGGCCTCCCCGCATGCCCGGGTTGAACGCCTCGATGAGCGCTGCCGCGTTCAGTGCCGAGTCGGGGAGGGTGCTCGGCTTGGACTGGAGCAGCACCACGATCATGGGCGTGCCGGTGGCGGCGACCGCGTCCAGCAGCGGGATCTGGCCTCCCTGGAGGTCGAGGGTGGCCGTGGAGCGCACCTCGCCCGTCAGGGCGATGGTGTCCCCCACGACCACGACGGCGTAGTCGGCGGCCTGGGCCGCGGCGGTGGCCTCCCGAAGCTGTGCCTCGTCGACCGGGGCGGGGGTGAAGACGGGCGGCTGCGGTTGTCCGTCGGGCCCGAGGGACCACTGGTCGGGGTTGAAGGCGGGGCTTTCGATGTCGGCTCCGCGGGCGTGCGTGACGGTCCAGTCGGCGGGGACGACGGCGCGGAGCCCGTCCAGCACCGTCTCCACCGTCTCGCGTGGATGTCCTTCGGGCATCCACGGCACCTGGCCGGTGGCGCCCGCCCAGTCGCCGAGCATGGCTTCCGTGCTGTCGGCGTTGGGGCCGATGACCGCGATCGTCCGCGGTGTTCCCCGGCTCGCGGCGCGGTCGGTTCCGTCCGGGGTCAGCCCGCCTTCGAGGGGCAGGGTGCCGTCGTTGCGCAGCAGTACCAGGGAGCGTCGGGCGGTCTCGAGGTTGAGGTCGGCGTGCGCGCGGCAGCCGATCACCCGCGCCTGCCGCTCGGGGTCGGGGACGCGGGGGTCCTCGAAGAGCCCGAGCTCGAACTTCAGCCGCAGAACCCGTCGTACCGCGTCATCGATCTGCTTCTCCACGATCAGGCCGCGGGCGACCGCCTCCTGCGCGCCCTCGAAGAACTCCGGCGTGGCCATGATGAGGTCGTTGCCGGCGTTGACGGCGACCGCCGCCGCCTCGACGTGGTCGGCGCAGACCCGCTGGTCGTAGACCATCCGGCCGACGTTGTCCCAGTCGGTCACCAGTGTTCCGGTGAAGCCCCACTCGCCCTTGAGGACATCGTTGATCAGCCACTGATGCGCGGTGATGGGCACCCCGTCGATCGACTGGTAGCCGAGCATGAAGGCGCGGCAGCCGGCCCGGGCCGCTCGCTCGAACGGGGGCAGGAACCACGAGCGCAGCTTGCGCGGGCTGAGGTCCGCTTCGCTGGCGTCGCGCCCGCCCAGGGTCTCGGAGTAGCCCGCGAAGTGTTTGGCGTACGCCAGCACGGCCGTCGGGTCGCCGAGGCCCTCACCCTGGTAGCCGCGCACCATCGCGGCTCCCAACTCACCGATCAGGAAGGGGTCTTCGCCGAACGTCTCGTTGATCCGGCCCCAGCGCAGGTCGCGGGTGATGCACAGCACCGGGGAGAACGTCCCGTGGATTCCGGTCGCCGCGATCTCGGTCGCGGCCGCACGGGCGACCCGGTGGAGCAGAGCGGGGTCCCAGGTGCAGGCCATGGCCAGCTGGGTCGGGAAGATGGTCGCGCCCGGCCAGAACGAGTGGCCGTGGATGCCGTCGTCGGCTGTCAGCAGCGGGATGCCGAGCCGGGTCCGCCGGGCCAGTTCCATGGCCTGCGGCATCAGCGCGGGGGGCACGTGCAGGACCGATCCGGCCAGCTTGGCGGACACGGTGTCCGTCAGGTCCCCGTGTTGTGCGTCGAGCATCAGCAACTGCCCGACCTTCTCCGGCAGGGTCATCCGTGACAGCAGGTCCTCGGTTCTCGCTTCCACGGTCGCTTCCGGGTCCAGGTACACGGCGGTGCGGACCGGCTGTCCCACGTTGTTCTCCAGGTGATGAGTCGTGAGGGGCGGAGAGTCGATGTCCGGCGGCGGGCGCCGGGGCGTCATTTCAGGCCGGTGGTGGCGATGCCGGCCACGAACTGACGCTGGAAGAGGAGGAAGACGATCATCACTGGCAGCAGGACGACCACGGCGCCGGCGAGCAGGATGCCGAAGCGGGTGAAGGACTGTCCGCTGCTGGCCAGGGCGAGGCCGACGGGGAGGGTGTACTGGCTCTCGTTCTGGGCCACGACCAGGGGCCACAGGAAGTTGTTCCAGGAGCCTAGGAAGGTGATGATCCCGAGGGTGGCGAGGGCCGGTTTGGTCAGCGGCAGGATGATCCTCGCGAAGATGGCGAGTTCGCGGCAGCCGTCGACGCGGGCGGCGTCGATGAGTTCGTCGGGCAGGGTGGAGATGAACTGCCGCATCAGGAACACCCCCAAGGGGGTGGCCAGGAACGGCAGGATCAGCCCGAGCAGGGAGCCCGTCAGCTTCATGTTGGCCACCAGGACGTACAGCGGTACGAAGGTGACCAGGCCGGGGACCATGAGGGTCGCGATGACCAGGGCGAACACGGCGCGCCTGCCGCGGAACTCCAGTTTGGCCAGGGCGTATCCGAGCATCGAGCAGAAGAGAAGGTTTCCGGCGGTGACGGCGAGGGCCACGATCACGGAGTTGGCGAACATGCTCGTGAAGTCGAGCCTGCTGAACAGCTCGCCGTAGTTGGCGGTCGTGGGCGCCGTGGGGATCAGGACGGGCGGAACCCTGCGGATGTCGGCCTCGGGCTTGAAGGAGCCGGACAGCATCCACAGGAACGGCGCGATCATCAGCAGCAGGGCGCCGACGAGCGGTAGGTACAGCCAGGGGTGGCCCCAGGTCTGCCGGACGCGGCGGCGCCTCATGGCCTTGTCCGTGGCCGACGGGCCGGCGGTGGAAACGACGGTGGTCATGGGGCATCAGTCCTTGTCTCGCAGCATCCGGAACTGCAGGACGGTCAGCGCGACGATGAGGACGAAGATGACGTAGCCGGCGGCCGACGCCACGTCGTAGTTGCCGTTGCCGAACTGGTTGTAGGCGAACATCGTGGCCGAGAGGGTGGAGTCCAGCGGGCCGCCCTGGGTCATCACGAACGGCTCGTCGAAGAACTGCAGATAGCCGATGCCGGTGGTCACCGCGGTCAGCAGCAGGGCGGGGCGCAGCAGCGGGAAGGTGACCCGCCAGAACCGCTGCCAGGCGCCGGCGCCGTCAAGTTCGGCCGCCTCCATCAGGGACTGCGGCACGGACTGCAGCCCGGCCAGCATGATGATCATGACGGTGCCGAGGTTGCGCCACACGGCCATCAGGATGATGACGGGCAGGGCGAAGCGGGTGTCCGCCAGCCAGGAGGGGCCGTCGACGCCGAACCAGCCCAGGACGGTGTTCACCAGGCCCGAGCGCGGTTCCAGAAGCGTCCTCCAGACCACGGCGACGGCCACGATGCTGGTGATCACCGGGAGGTAGAAGCCGACCCGGAAGACGGCCCGGAAGCGGCGGATGCCGCGGTCGAGGGCGACCGCCGCGGCGAGCCCGGCGGCCAGCGTCAGGGGCAGGCCGACCAGGACGAAGACGGCGGTGTTGCGCAGGGCGTGGCGGAACTGCTCGTCCTGGAAGAGCCGTACGTAGTTGTCGAGGCCGATGAACGACACGTTCAGCGGGGTGCGCAGGTCGGCGCTCTTGGTGTCGGTCAGGCTCATCAGCAGTGACCAGGCCACCGGCAGCAGCATGAAGGCCGCGAACAGGGCGAGGAACGGGGCGGCGAGGATCCAGGCGGCCCGTGCCTGCCTGCCCCGCGCCGAGTGCCGGAGCGCGAGGGGCCGGCGACCGGCGCTCCGCTCCGGCTGCGCGGTGATCCGTTTGCCGGTGTCGCCCCGCCCGGGGAGCGTTTTCGTGGACATGGATGTCATCCGTCCGTGTGGGGGGTGCCGTCCGTATCGGGGGTGCTCACGTGGCGGCGCTCAGCGGCCGGTGCCGATGCCGGTGGCCTTGGACTGCAGCGCCTTCTGCACCTCGGCGACGGTGGCCTTGCCGAGGGTCAGCTTCTCCAGTTCGGAGTCGATGGCGTCGGCGATCTGCTGCCAGGTCGTGATGGCGGGCGGCGCCTTGCTGACCTCGAGCTGCTCGGCGAACGCCTTCATGTTCTCGTCCTCGGTCAGCTTCCCCTCCGTCCACGCCCGGGGCGAAGGGGGCAGGCTGCCGCTGGCCTTGGCATAGGTGGCGAGGTTGGCGGGCTCGGTCAGGAACTGGGCGAACTTCCATGCCGCGTCGGGGTTCTTGGCGTCCTTGAACACCGCCAGGTCGCTGCCACCGGCGAACCCGGCAGCCTGCTCGCTGTACGGCACCGGCATGGTCTTCCACTTGCCGTCCAGCTCCGGGGCGTCCTTGTGGAGGCTGCCGCCGGCCCAGCCGGCCTCCTGGTAGGTGGCGATCAGCCCGTCCCGGAAGAGCTGCATGTTGTCCGCCTTGTCGGTCGGCGCCATGCCCTTCTGCGGAACGCTCGCGTAGTACTCCAGCGCCTTGGCGACCTCGGGCGAGTCGAAGGTGAACTTCCCGGTCGTGGCGTCGTAGATGTCACCGCCCTGCTGCCAGACCATCGGCACCCAGAAGAGCCAGGAGTTGAAGCCCATCACCAGACCGGTGGCGTAGCGCAGCTTGGGGTTCTCCTTGCCCGCGGTGGCCTGGATGGCCTTGAGGTCCTTCAGGTATCCGTCCCGGTCGCCGGCCGGGGCGCCCTCGATGCCGGCCTTCGTGGTGATGTCGGTGCGGTAGTAGACCGCGGAGGTGTCGGCGATGAACGGGACGCCGTAGGACGTGTCCTTGTACTTGGTGGTGTCCCACTGGCCGGGGTAGAAGTCCGACGAATCGATCGACGTCGGGGTGGCCTCGAAGGCGTTCATGGAGGCCATCTCGGCCATCCAGGTGGTTCCGACCACGGACATGTCCGGGGTGTTGCCGCCGGCGATGGCGGTGGTCAGCTTGTCGTGGGCGGCGTCCCAGGGCACCGCCGTGATCTGGACCGTGACGTCGGGGTTCTCCTGCTCGAACTTCTCGGCCAGGCTCGCGAGGTTCTTGTCGGTGTCGCCCATGGACCACATGACGACCTTGCCCGTGGCCTTGCCGCTGCTGATCTTCGCGGGCGCGTCCTTGCCGGAGTCGGAGTCGGCGCTGCGGCCGCAGCCGGTGGCCACGAGGGCCGCCGTGACGGTGACGCACAGGGCCTGGACGGTTCTGACGGTGTGACGGGTAGGGGTACGCATGGTGCAGCTCCTTGCCGTTGAGGCGATACAGGCGCGAGGGGGGGCGAAGGTGAGGAAAGGGACGGTCGCCCGTATGGGTCGGCCCATGTGCGGGGGCCGCCTGCGGGGGCAGCGGTATCGGGGGTCAGCCGCGGGTCGCGGCGGGCGCGTCCGACGCGAAGCCGGAAGCGGCTGGGCGAGGCGCACCGTTCGGTGTGCCGGAACGGGAAGGCATCGAGGGAAACGGCACCTCGGCAGTGACGCGTGAACACGCCCCCGCGGGACGGGTGGTGAAGTCGGCCGGCGGGCGAGCGGGCCGGTCGGGGCCGCTGCGTGGAGCGGCCTCAGGGAGAGCTGGACGACCTACCGGCCTGCCCGAGGCGGGGCGGGTCGGCCGCTTGGCCGGATGGAGTCCGTCCCCGCCCGCGGGGCTGGGCAGGACGGCGGAGACGGACGGTTCGGTGAGACGCCGACGCTGTGCGCGTCTCGATCGCGTGGCGTCAGTTCGAGCCCGGCGTCAACGTCGAGCCACGGATGACGAGGCTGGTGGGAATGATGCGCGAGGAGGCGGCCTGCGGCGATCCGCGCACATGGTCCAGCAGCAGACGTGCCGCCGCCTCGCCCATCTCCCGCATCGGCTGGCGGATGGTGGTCAGTGCCGGATAGGTGTACGACGCCATCTCGACATCGTCGAAGCCCACCACGGCGACATCCTGCGGAACCCAGAGACCGGCCTCGTGCAGGGCGGCGAGGACGCCGGCCGCCGAGGGGTCGTTGTGTGCGAAGACGGAGTCGAACTCCAGGCCGTCCGCGAGAGCGCCTGCGACCGCGCTCCGGCAGCGTTCGAACTGGAAGTCGCCGCGGACGACGCCGCGTGGGTCGATCTCGATCCCGGCTTGCGCATAGACGTCGACGAAGCCGCCCAGCCGTTCGCGAGTGCAGCCGAACGTCTCGGGACCGGTCACCACCAGAGGACGACGGCGCCCGATGTCCAGCAGGTGCCGTGCTGCCTGCGCGCCTCCCTCCCGATTGGTGGTGGCCACGTAGGGGAATCCCGGCCGCTGGAAGCGGTCGTCGATCAGTACGACCGGCAGCCCCGCCTCGTGCAGTTCGGTGATGTATCCCATGGCGCCCTCGGGCTCTATCACCAGCAGACCGTCGAACGACTTGGCGGCGACCTGCAGGCCCAGTCTGCGCAATGACTCCTCACCGCGGTTCCAGGTCAGCATGCGCAGCCCGAAGCCCTCGGTCTCCAGCGTCTCGACGACCGCCTGCACGATGCCGGCCCAGGCCCAGGCCATGTCCGGGACCAGCATGCCGATCATCTGTGTGGTGCCGCGTGCGAGCCCGACTGCCCCGGCGCTCGGCACGTATCCCAGCTCCGAGATCGCCTCGCGGACCTTCAGGACGGTGTTCTCGTTGATCTCGCCCTTGCCGTTCAGCACTCGCGAGACCGTCGTCTTGCTGACGCCGGCCCGTGCGGCCACGTCGGCGATGGTGACTCCCATGCCACCTCCTCTCACTCCACGCAGAGGCGGAAGACGTTCTCCCGCACCGAAGAGCCGATCGTACGGAGATCTCCGGAACCGGTACCGGGAGCGGTGCCGGAACCGGTTTCGGTACCGGTTCCGGCAGTGAAGCACCGAGAGGCTCACCCGGTCAACACACCGGAAACAACTCGTTCACGGGGAATTCGTCAGGCGTCCTCGGGAGCGGGGAGTTCGCCGGAGCCGCGGGCGAGGTAGCGGGTGGGCAGCACGCGGTGCCGGGCGGGTCCGCCCTCTCCCCCGCCCCCGAGCCGGTCGAACAGCAGGTTCGCGGCCTCCCGGCCGATGGCGGCGTGGTCCTGGGCGATCACCGAGATGCCGGGTTCGAGCAGGCCGGCCAGGGGCAGGTCGTCGAAGCCGATCAGCGCTACACGGCGCTGCAGCTGAAGCTCCTGCAGGACCGTGCGGGCCCCGAGGGTCAGGAGGTTCTGCCCGGAGACCAGTACGGTGGGCGCGTGGGCGAGGGCCAGGAGTCCGCGGGTGGCCTCCTGGGCGGCTTCCGCGCCGTGCAGACCGCGCCTGACGAGCGAGGGATGCAGGACGCACCCCACCTCGGCGAGCCCCTCCACGAAGCCGGCGTACCGCTCCTCGGCGGTCCAGATCGAGCGGAGGTCCCCGAGGAAGGCGATACGCCGGTGACCCGCCTCGTACAGCCTCTTCACCGCCGCCCGCACGCCCGCGCGGTTGTCCACGGTCACGGTGTCCACCTGCGGCGCCGTGGTGCGGCGGTCCACACAGACGACGGGGGTGCCGGCCCGGCGGGCCGCGTCGAGGTCGGTGTCGTTCCGGCCGGTGGGCACCACGATGAGGCCGTCGACCCGGCGGGCGGTGAAGGTCTTCAGCAGGCCGTGTTCACGGACCGGGTCCTCGTCGGTGGACCCGGCCAGGACCAGCATGCCGCGCTCGGCGGCGGCGTCCTCCACCGCGCGGTGCAGCGCGGCGGAGAAGGGGTTGGCCGCGTCCTCCAGGACCAGGCCGAGGGTGCTGGTGCGGCGGTCCGCGCGGCGCAGGCTGCTGGCCGTCAGATCGTGACGGTAGCCGAGCGACTCGGCGGCGCGCGTCACCCGTTCCGCCAGGTCAGGGGTGACGGGCTTGCCGTTGACGACCCGCGAGACGGTGGCGATGCCCACCCCGGCCATGGTCGCGACGTCGCGCATGGTCGCCGGTCGCCGACCTGTGTCCTTGTGCTGGCTGGGCAACGTTTTCTCCCGGGGTCGACGGGCTGCGGTCGATGGCACCGCGCAGCCGTCCCGATCCTCGCATTCAGAAGTTTTCCTGCACAGGGTCTGGACTTCGGCGACGTCGTGCCCTTACGTTCGGCGAAACGTTTCCAGCCCGCTGACTGGAGCTGCCGGTGCGTGCTGCCCCACACGCCGGGCTCGCCCGCGGCCTTGGACGAGGCCACGGCGGAGCCGCCGCCCGTGCCCGCACCCGACACGCGTCAAGCGTCTCTCGTCACGCGTCAGTCCCCTCCGGCTGAGCCGAAGCCCGCCCGCCCGCAAGGAGCGCCATGTCCAGAACCATTCGTCCGCGCCGCAGACTCCTGGCCGCGCTGGCCGTCCTGTCCGGGCTCGGCCTGGTCGCCGCCTCTCCCGCCACGGCCGACACGCTCTACCACGAGCAGTACCGCCCCCAGTTCCACTTCACCCCGGCCCAGAACTGGTTGAACGACCCCAACGGCCTCATCTACTACAAGGGCCAGTACCACCTGTTCTTCCAGCACAACCCGTCCGGCAACAGCTGGGGCAACATCTCCTGGGGCCACGCGGTCAGCACCGACCTCGTCCACTGGAAGCAGCTCCCGGTCGCCATCCCCCAGGACGACCAGGAGATGATCTTCTCCGGCGGCGTCGTACTGGACAGGAACAACACCACCGGCTTCGGGACCAGGAAGAACCCTCCACTGGTCGCCGTCTACACCAGCGCGCAGAAGGCCTCCGGCAAGCAGCAGCAGGCCCTCGCCTACAGCACCGACGGCGGCACCACCTGGACCAAGTACCACGACAACCCGGTGCTCGACATCGGCTCGAACAACTTCCGCGACCCCAAGGTCTTCTGGTACGCCCCCACGCAGCGCTGGCTGATGGCGGTCTCCCTCGCCGACCAGCACAAGATCGCCTTCTACAGCTCGGCCGACCTCAAGCACTGGACCCACCAGAGCGACTTCGGCCCGGCCGGCGCCACCGGCGGGGTGTGGGAGTGCCCCGACCTGTTCCCGCTCCAGGTCGACGGAGACCCGAAGAAGACGAAGTGGGTGCTGGCCGTCAACCTCAACCCCGGCGGCATCGCGGGCGGCTCCGGCGCCCAGTACTTCGTCGGCGACTTCGACGGCAAGAAGTTCACCTCCGACGACACCGGCTCGTACACGCCGCCGAGCGGCACCGTCACGCAGGACTTCGAGTCCGGCTCGTTCGGCGACTGGACGGCCACCGGTGACGCGTTCGGCAGCGCGCCGGCGACCGGGGCGGTGGACTGGCAGTCGCAGGTCACCGGCTTCGAGGGCGAGGCCTTCGCCAACAGCTTCCACGGCGGCGACGCCTCCACCGGCACGCTGACCTCGCCCGAGTTCACGGTGACCGGCGACTACCTCAACTTCAAGATCGGCGGCGGCGACCACCCGTACGACCCCGACGCCGTCCTGGGCGACGTGCCGGCGCCCACCGGTGAAACCCTCGCCGACTTCGAGGGCAGCACCTACACCAGCCCCATCGGCGACTGGACCGCCACCGGCGAGGCCTTCGGCACCGGACCGGCCCAGGGCACCCTCCCCGACCAGGGCCAGGTCTCCGGCTACCTCGGCAACGGCCTGGTCAACAGCTACCTGAACGGCGACGCCACCACCGGTACTCTCACCTCGCCGACCTTCACCATCGACAAGAAGTACCTGGACTTCCTCATCGGCGGCGGCTACCACCCGGCGAGCTCCGACGCCCCCACCGCGGTGGAGCTCATCGTGGACGGCCAGGTGGTGCGCTCCGCCACCGGATCCAACGGCGAAGCCCTGAGCTGGGCCTCCTGGGACCTGTCCGACCTGCAGGGCAAGCAGGCCCAGATCAAGGTCGTGGACGCCAACACGGGCGGCTGGGGCCACATCAACCTCGACCAGGTCGTCCTCTCCGACACCCAGGCGAAGATTCCCTCCGTCCAGACCGGCGTCAACCTGCTGGTCGACGGCGAGGTCGTCGACAGCGCCACCGGCGCAGGCTCCGAGGCCCTCGACTGGGCCTCCTTCAACACCATGGCCCACAAGGGCAAGAAGGCCCGGATCCAGATAGTGGACGCCAACTCCGGCGGCTGGGGACACATCCTCGCCGACCAGTTCACCGTCGCCGACAAGCCCGCCCTGACCAGCACCCAGCGGGCCCACTGGCTCGACTACGGCGCGGACTTCTACGCCGCCAACACGTGGACCGACGCCCCCGGCGGCCGCCGCGTCATGATCGCCTGGATGAACAACTGGAACTACGGGCAGGCCATCCCCACCAGCCCGTGGCGCAGCGCCGACTCCTTCCCCCGCCAGCTCTCCCTGCGGACCGTGGACGGCAAGGTCCGGCTGATCCAGCAGCCGGTCCGCGAACTGACCGGCCTGCGCGGCGCCCGGACCCAGCTGCCCACCACACAGGTCGAGAACACCGCCACCCCCCTCGCGGTGGACGGCGGCAGCCTGGAACTCCAGGCCGACCTCACCCCGGGCAGTGCCGACCGCGCCGGCCTGGACGTCCGCACCGGCGCCGGACAGCGCACCCGCATCGGCTACGACACCGCGACCGGCGAGGTCTACATCGACCGCAGCAACTCCGGCGCGACCGACTTCGACCCCACCTTCTCCGGCGTCCAGCGCGCCCCCCTCGCACTCGACGGCGGCCGGCTGAGCCTGCGCGTCCTCGTCGACGCCTCCTCCGTCGAGGTCTACGCCCAGAACAGCCGTGGCGAACAGGTCACCCTCACCGACCAGATCTTCCCCGACCCCTCCAGCACCGGCGTCGACGCCTTCGCCGAGGGTGGCACCGCCACCCTCGACCACATGCAGGCGTGGCAGCTGAAGTCCATCTGGCGCTGAGAGCCTGTGTCATATCCCCGGTCGGATCAGCGCGCGGCGTCATGGGGGTCCCCCCGCTCGAGCGAAGGGGACGCAGTTTAGGGGGAACCTGGCCGTGACCTGCGGGAACGGCTGCATATGGGCACTCTACCGGGTCAGAAACCGTGACTAGACCGTGACCGGTCGCGCGTCTGGACGCGCACGGCAAGGCGCCCCCAACTGCGCGCCTTGCTCGCACAGTTGGGGGCGCTGCCCGGCCAGGTCGGGGGTCGCCTGGGCGGGCGCCTAGCGGCGTAGGCCCCTGTCCTCTTCCAGCCTCCGCAGGGCGGAGCGTGCTAGGCGCCCTGGGCTGTGTCGTTCTCGCGGTAGGGGTTGCCCTCTGCCGGAGTCACGCACCAGAAGGTTTCCGCCGTTGCCCTGAACTGACGGTGTGTCGGATTCAGGCCCGTGTGCTTCAAAGTCCAGACCTCAACAGGCAAGCATTTATTGTCAGTTGGCTGCGCCTGTGCCCCACACGTCATGCACTCCGCCGAGTAGATGCCCTGCGGGGCGCCCTCGCCGGTTTCCGGCCCCAGCGTCCATTGAGCCGCTTTGATCAACGCGCGCATCACAGTTCCCCTCGGCTGCGCCGGTTTGCTTCGGCCACTTTGACGCTCATTGCTTCACGGTCCTGGGCCTTCTCGGTTACCGGCTCGACGTCGCCGAGGGGCACAGGCCATCCCCGCCCGCCACGCTCCGGGCGCAGATATGCAGTCGTGCCCATGACGTCGGTAAGAATGCCGACTTTCCCGTCTGGGCCGCTCACTTGCTTGCCAATCAAGGGGTGTTTTCCGCTCATCAGGCATTCCCCCAGTGGCCTGCCCACGGCCCCGCCTCGGCGCCTGTCCGGACGTTCCTGGGCGCCTCGCCCAGGTGGGCGACGTAGGGCCGGACCATGGCGCCCACGGGTTCCCAGGCTTCCCCTGCCTCCCAATCGCGGGGCGCTGCGTGCCGGTCCCTGCGGGCCCTGCGAGCGGTGACCAGTAGGGCGCGCCCATGACGTCCGGCCTGGGATGGCGTCCCGCCGAGTGGTGTAGTCACTGAGGTTTTCTCAGCGAAATGATCTTCGCGAAGTAGCCTGTCGCGGCGGACGGCATCACATACCTGGCGGGATGGCGAACGGGTCATACCCCTCGGGCATGAAGCAGCCGTAGTCCTGCAGTGGTTGCGGATCGTTCAGCACGATGCGCTTGCACTCGCCCGCAGGGGAGAGTCCGTCCGGGCGGTCCAGAACTCGTCGGCCAGGGAGTCCGGCGGACGTCGGCGCGTCGGCTGCGAGCCGACCGAAGCGGTCCAGCAGAGCCCATACAGCGTCGTAGACATCGCGGATGTCCTCGGCTGCCCTCTCCTCGGTGATCTCAGGGGAGGCTTCGCGGTACGCCGCGCGGGCCGAAGCGACAAAGCGCTCCGGATCGACGATCACCACGTCCTGGCGCATTCGAACGCTGATCGTCATACCCGTCATCGGGGCTGCCGTCTCATCCACCGCCCCACGGTACTGCGTCGGAAACGCGACAGACGCGGATTCTCCCCTGAGCACGGCCAGTAGGGGCACGCCCCAGCTCTGAGATCCGTTGGGCACTCGGTTCAGGGACAGGCGCCGAACCGACTCGATCGGTATGGATCGGGCGTGTGGGACCTGGCGGCGGACAGACGTGAAGCCCCTGGTAGGACAGGTCTGCCAAGATCATGTCCGCAGCAACCAGAGGCTTCACGTTGGTCACCTACGTTGCCACGCTCGACGTTCCGCGCCACGTGGTGGAGTTCCTCGCTCGCCTGCTGGCCACCCACCGGCGCCGGATCGGAACTCCAAGACGCTCCCGGGCGCTCGGACCGTTTCGGCAGGCCGTGCTGGTGCTGCGCTGGTTCCGCGAGCGCGGTTGCGTGCACTGCTTGGCCCGCGACGCCGGCGTCTCCCAGGCCACCGGGTACCCTACCTGCACGAAGGCATCGACGTCCTCGCCGACCAGGCCCCTGACCTGCATGAAGTCCTGAGCCGGTGTCAGCGCGAGGGCATGATGCACGTGATCCTTGACGGCACGCTGGTCGAATCGGACCGCCTCGCCGGCGTCCGCGAGAACGGAAACGACCTGTGGTTCAGCCAGAAGCACAAGGCGTTCGGCGGCAACGTCCAGTTCCTGTCGGCCCCGGACGGCACGCCACTGTGGGTCTCCGACGTCGAGCCGGGCTCCACCCCGGACATCACCGCCGCCCGCATCCACGCCCTACCCGCCCTGTACAAGGCGGCGGCCGACGGCCTGCCCACCCTGGCGGACAAGGGCTACATCGGTGCGGGCATCGGCATCCTCATCCCTGTCCGCCGCCCAAAGGGCAAGTCCGAACAGGCCCTTCACGTCGACACCCGCATGTCCAACACCCTGCTGCGACACCTGAGAGCCCTCGGCGAGCGGACCGCCGCCGAACTCAGAGGGCAGTACGTGACGTGATGCCCGTTTCGGGCTTTCGGGTGGGGCTGTCGGGCTGGTCGTGGCCTGACCAGGCGGCTACGACTGTGG
>NZ_JBLRVZ010000049.1:0-128185 GCF_048159505.1 Streptomyces sp. T028 | reverse complement strand
ATGCAAACGACGGAGATCGGAACGTAAGTTACCGTCCAGCGGAGCCCTCGCGGCTTGCTTGAGCCGGATGCGTTGAAAGGCGCACGTCCGGTTCTGAGGGGGCCGGGGCCCAGAGATGGGCTCCGGCTACCCGACGGGCTGTTCTGGCCGGTGGTCATCTCCTGTTGGGGTGTGGGGAGTTCGTAGTTCGGGTCGTGCATGGCGCGGTTCTCCGTGGGGTGGGGCGGTGCGGGCGTTTGCGGGGTTCACGTGGTGGGTTCAGGCGGTGCCGACAGGGGCGCGACGGGGGGCGTGTCGAGATGCCTCTGGTGTCTGGAGGCGGCTTCCTCGGGGCCGTTGAGAGGCCCGGTCTTGATGTCGTCGGCGGCGACAGGTTCTGGCCGGTTGGAACGTTCAGCCGTCAGCTGGTTGCGCAGGGTGCGGGCGCGGTTCTGGCTGATCCGCAGTTCGCTGCGCAGTCGTTGGGCGGTCAACCGGTCGGTGCTCCAGTCGGCGGTCAGAAGTCGGGCTTCGGCGAGGACTTCGGCGTCGGTCCGGGGACGGTCGACGGCCGACTCGGCAGGGGCGGGCGCCCGACCGTTCGCACGGTTTGAGTCGGCTTCGGTCGACCCAACCGTGGCGGCCGACCGGGGCGGTCGGGTAGGCCGGACCGCCTGGGCGGCTTCGGTCGGCTTCGCCACGGGCATCTTGACGGCGGCCTTTGCCCGGGCCGACTCGGTCGGCTGCTCGGGACCCGATTGAGCTTGGTCAGAGGTCGACCGTGCGTCCTGCTCGTCGGGCTGCCGACCAGCTGCTGAGGCCGAGTCGGCCGACTCCGGGTTGTGGTGTAGCACCTTCGCGACGAGGTCCGACCCGAAGTAGATCGACCCGACCGGGAGCGACGTCGCCAGCAGTACGAGAGCCCAGTTCGCCGGGTCCCAGTCGGTCAGTCGGCCCCACCTGGTCGGTGTGGTGTGCAGGGCCGGGGTGAGGCCGTGCACGTAGTTCAGCAGGAGGCTGGCGATCGTGTAGGTCGCCAGGACCCGCAGCGCGAACTTCCGGTCGGCATCGGGCAGCACGAGCGTGGCGGTCAGCGCGAGGGCCATCAGCCCGTCGACCACGATCGGGTAGAACAGGGCGGCGGTGGAGTCGGCGCCGATGGCGCGAGCCACGTCGGACAGTGCGTTCCACGAGACCCGGAAGGCCATCAGGACCACTGCCATCAAGCCGACGACGAGGGTGAAGCGTGCACCGCGGTTCGCGCGGTGGCCCCCGGCGCGTACGGATGCGTGGCGGCCGAGGCGAGTGCGGAGCCGGGTGTAGCGGGAACGATGGCTGTCGGCGCTGGGGAAGGCAGCCGGGGGCATCGGGGTGGGGGAGGGCAAGTCAGATATCTCCAGGTGGGCATGAGGGGGGCCAAGGAAGCCGACCGGGCATGCCATCGGCGCTGCCGACTGGCGGTGAGGGTCGGAGTGGGGCGCGGCGGAGAGGGCGTTGGTCAGGTGTCGGCGCCGATACGGCAGCCGCCGGTCACGCGGAGTCCTGCCGGGCAAGCTCCGCCACGGCGAGGTCCACGCGGGTGGGGTGCGGCCTCGAGCGGGGTGTGTTGCCCCGGGCGTGGCCGTCGAGCCCGAGACGTCGGCTGCGGCAGGGCTCGCCCTTGTCGGCGTGGCACCACCGGCACGGGACCCTGAGCGCGTCGGGCTGTCCGGCCGCGACGGCAGCCTCGCGGGCGGCACGCGCGGGCCGGTAGGGGGCGAGTGCCGCGCGGACGGCCGGCGGGATGGACGATCCGACGACGGCCAGGCGTGCCTCGACGTCCCGACGCGGGCCCTGGGCGAGCTGTCGGTGCGAGGAGGGCGCGGCCATCCCGGTGGCGACAGCGTGCCGAGTCCCGACCGGTTCGGCGCGCCAGGCGGCGGGGTTGTCCGGATCAGCGTCCGGAGTGGGATCGGTGTGCCGGTCCAGACGGTCGCAGCGGTAGGCGCGCCACTTGCGGGCGACGTCCACCGGAAGGATCGTATAGGGGGAGTCCAGGACGTGGGCCCGTATCGCCTCGCGGACGTCCCAGCCGTGGGCGGTGGCGAACGGCACGTCGGCGAGCAGTTCCTGCCACTGGACGATCTGGTCACGGGCATCGCCCGTGCCGGCGGGGATGGTGCGGGGGTCGAGGCGCCCGATGTAGGCGAGAACGGCGGCGACTTCGCGTCGGTCCAAAGGCGGCTTACTCCGTTCCGGTCGGTTCGTCGAGGGCGGCGAGCAGGGCGGCCATGTGCGCCTCGGTGCGCGTCATGCCGGCGGTCGAGGAGGGGGCGGGTGTGCCGCCGGGCAGGGCGTAGAGGTTCGGGCGGCCTGGGGCGGGGGTGCGTTCCCGAGCGATCCACGCACGCCAGTCGGCAGCCCACGCGTCGGCGGTGCGGGGATCCCACAGGCTCCGGTAGGTCCGCCACTTCGCGTCGGCGGCGTCCAGGCCCTGCTTGCCGAGCCGATCGAGATGCCCGTCGCGTTGCAGCCAGACATGGGCGCTCGCGTCGATCTGCCACTCGATGGCGGAGATGAGCGGAGCAGAGCTGCTGCTGCTCTTACTACCGTTCACCTTCGGTTCTCTTCTGTTCTGGGGGTCGGAATCCGCACCCCCCTCGGGTCGGAATCCGTACCCCCTGGGGGTCGGAATCCGTACCCCCTGGGGGTCGGAATCTGTTCCCCGGGGTCAGATTCCGATCCCCCCTCGAAGGGCTCAGCAGGGTCGGATTCAGACCCCCCGAGGGTCGGAATCCGACCCCCTTGAGGTGCCGGATTCCGGCCCCCCTCTCGGCGCTCATCGGCCAGGAATTCGGCGGCGATTGGGAGGCAGTAGTACGTCTCTCCCCTTGGTCCCTTGCGGTCGGGGAGCGGCACCAGCTCACCGTCGGCGATCAGCTTGGCGAGCGCGTCGCGTACGGCGGTACGCGACGCGTTGGCGCGTTTCATGAGGGTGGGCACGGACGCGTACGCGACGCAGTGCCGGTCGCGGCACCGGTCGGCGATCAGGGCGAGGACCATGCGGGCGGTGCCCTTGCTGCGGCTGTGGTCCCACACCCATTCGCGGGCGTCGTAGCTCATCGGGCGGCGGCTCCTAGGTCAGGGCATGGAGGTGCGGTCGGCCCTTGTCGGGCGGTGCACAGGGAGGGGGTTGGCCCACCGCCCGGCCGAAGGCGCGAGGGAGGGCTGGTGGCGTCGTATAGCCAAGACAGCCACATCCATGCCGCACAAGTCCAGCATTCCGCCGAGAAATTAGACAGCTGACGGCGAACGCTTACTACGAGCCAGGCATTTCCAAAACTATAAACCCGAATCCGCCGCTGCCGAAATAACGGACCGTCAGGCGAAGGCAGAAGCATCACATCGGCAAGCCGTTGACGCGCCGCCGACGGGCAAGCTACAACACAACACCGCACGTCACAGTGTCGATCGACGCATCCCTCCGAGCCCCGTCCCCGACCCCTGGAAATCCCTCCGCAGCGTACGGCGCGGAGCGCAACATAGCCGACGATCGCCGGTTACCAAAACCGGCGATCTAGCCTTTCAATTGGAGCCATGCCCCCACGCTCATTGGAAATCGGGCCGGCAGGAATGCAGGCGGCCCGTGCCATCGAAATCCTCCGTGCCGAACGCGGCCTGTCACAAAGGCAGTTGGCCGACCGTGTGACAGCCCTCGGCCTCCCCATGTCCAACACCATGCTGTCCCGCATCGAGCGCGCCCAGCGCCGATGCGACATCGACGACCTCATCGCGATCGCCGAGGCCCTCCACGTCCCGGCACCCGCGCTCCTGCCCGGCCTCCCCGCAGTCTGAGCCACCGCCCGCCACACCACGGCTCGCCCCATCCCGCACCCGAGTGAGGACCCACCGCCCTTGCACCTGCCCGCAATACCCCCGGCTCCCGTCTGCCCCCAGCGCCCCTCCGTGACGGAGGTGAACGCGCATGGCTGACCGCCTCCTGACCGTCGCCGAGGCCGGCGAAATACTCGGCACGGGCGAGCGCTTCGTCCGCCGGCTGATCGCCGAGCGCCGCATCCGCTACGTGAAACTCGGCCGCCCGGTCCGCATCCCCGAGAGCGCGATCACCGAGTACGTCGAGGCGCGCACCGTCGAGCCGGTCCGGCGTGTCCGTACCCGCTACGGGAAGGCCGCCTGATGGCAAGAGGCAAGCCGCAGCGGCGGCGCGAGTTCGGCACGGTGCGAAAGCTTGCCTCGGGCCGGTGGCAGGCCCGCTACCTGGGACCGGACGGCCAGCGGCACAAGGCGCCGGAGACGTTCGAGACCAAGTCCGACGCCCAGGACTGGCTCAACCTCGTCCGCGCGGACATCGAGCGCAACGCATGGCGCGACCCGGACGCTGGCGCGATCAACTTCGAGAAATACGTGTTGCGTTGGATGGAGGAGCGCGGCCTGGCGCCGACCACGCTCGACCGCTACGACGGCCTTCTGCGCCTGCACATCCTGCCGACGTTCGGCGGCAAGGACCTGGACGAGATCACCCCGCCCTCCGTCCGTACATGGCGAGCCGAGCGTCTGAAGGCGACCGGTGCCACCACGGTCGCCAAGGCGTACCGCCTGTTGAAGGCCATCCTGCAGACGGCGGTGGACGACGACCTGCTCCGCAGCAATCCGTGCCGCATCAAGGGGGCCGGCAAGGAGGAGGCCGACGAACGCCCCACGGCCACCATCGAGCAGGTCTTCGACCTGGCCGACGCGATGGGCCCACGCTGGCGCCTGATGGTCCTGCTCGGCGCCTTCGCCTCCCTCCGCCCGGAGGAACTGGCAGAACTGCGCCGTCACAGTGTCGATGTTGACGAATGCTCCTTGCGGATCACGCAGGCGTCCCCGGAGCTGACGAACGGCAAGCGCGTCACCGGCGACCCCAAGTCGCGGGCGGGCAAGCGCACCGTATACCTGCCCGATTTCCTGCTCCCGGAGCTGCGCCGCCACCTCCAGTGGTTTGCCGAGAAAGAGCGGGACGGCCTCCTCTTCGTCGGCGAGAAGGGTGCCCCTTTCCGCCGCTCGACCTTCGGCCGCAAGTGGCGCAAGGCGAGGACGAAGGTCGGCATGCCGGACAACTTCCGCTTCTACGACCTCCGCCACACCGGCAACACCCTGGCCGCTGACACGGGCGCCAAGCTCAAGGACCTCATGGTCCGCGCCGGCCAGTCCTCGGAGCGCGCCCAGCTGATCTATCAGCACTCGACGGCGAAGCACCAGCGGAAGCTCGCTCGGGGCATCGACGCCGAGGTGCGGCAGCAACTGCGCCAGGCAGATGTGGAGGGAAGGCCGGCCGCAGAAGCGTGAAGATGCGATGGGCGTAGCGAACCCGGCCGGGTTCGCTACGCCCATCGCCGCGTCGGAATTGCCGCTGCAGCACCGTGCGCCGGGTTCGCCGGCCCGGTCGCCGTCGCCCTGCGCCCCGCACCGGCCCGGGACTTCGCCCGCTGGATGCAGGTAGCGCCGAAGCCGGTCCGCGTTCACTGGCGTCGGGCGGAAAGGGCCTCGCTGATCTTCAGCGTCGGCCCGCAGCCAAGTATTTGACCCTCAGGTCAAATACTTGCTACGGTAGGGGCATGGGAAGACCGAAGGGCTTCGAACCGGACGTGGTCATCGCGCAGGCGATGGAGGCGTTCTGGACCAAGGGCTACACCGACACCTCCCCTGCCGACCTGGCGGAGGCGACCGGAGTGGCCAAGGGCAGCTTGTACCACTCGTTCGGCTCCAAGCGTCAACTGTTCGGCAAGGCGCTGGACCTCTACAGCCGGATGCAGGCCGAGCGGGCCGAGGAGTTCCTGGCGCGGCCGGGCACCGCTAAGGAGCGCATCCGCGCCTACTTCATGCTGCTCCTGGATGCGGACCTGGACGGACCGGTCCGGCGCGGGTGCCTGGCCCAGAACACACTCGGGGAACTCGGCGGTCGCGATGCGGACGCCACCCGCGCGGCGCACCGCCTGGAGGAGGGCCTGATCGAGTTCTTCGCCGCCCGTATCCGGCAGGGGCAGCAAGACGGTGACGTCGGCCAGGACGTCGACGCCCAAGCGCAGGCGCTGCTGCTGCAGAACACCCTCGCCGGGCTGCGGGTCATGGCCAAGACGTTCGACCGGCCGACGCTCCACCGGATCATCGACACGGCCCTCGCGGGCCTCTGAGGCAGGACACTCCGGGCGACCGCACCTCTTTGCGCCCTGATTTTTGACCCTTAGTTCAAGAACGTGTGGCTCTCCATACCGTGTGTCCGCACCTGATCAACTTCACAGACCGACGAAATAAGGAGAGTGCCCGTATTGCGGCATGCTCCGCACCTGAAAGGACAAAACCATGGAACGCAACGAGTCTCCCGACGCGACGTACACGAAGACCTGGAGCAACGGCCGCGGCGAGGTACGGTTCTTCACCCGAGCCGACGGCTCGCGGCTGCGCTACTACACCGCAGGCACCGGCCCCGCCCTCGTGCTGATGCACACCGTGCGCGGCCAGCTGGACTACTTCCAGCGCGTGATTCCGCAGGTGTGGGACCACTACACGGTCTACGCGCTGGATCTGCCCGGGATGGGATGGTCCGACATCGTCCCCGGCGCACAGTACGAGGAGCCGCAGCTGCGGGGCGCGGTCGTCGAATTCGTCCGCGGACTAGACCTGCACGACGTGACCCTGTCGGGCGAATCACTCGGGGGCGCCCTGTCCCTGTCGGCATCGATCGACCTGAAGGGCCGGGTCAGCCGGGTCGTGGCGTTCAACAGCTACGACTACCCCCAGGGCGGGGAGCGGGGAAACTGGATCGCCCGGGTCATCATGACTGCCGTGCGGATGCCCGTACTGGGCCCCGTCTTCGCCCCCATCGAGCCGCTGCCCATCCTGCGGACGATCCTGCAGGGCGGCTACGTCGACAAGACCAAGCTGCCCGAGGACTTCCTCGCCGACCTGGCCAGAAGCGGCCGCCGCACGGGCTACGACAAGGTATCCCGGGGAATCTTCCGCAGCCTCAAGGGATTCGACCGGGCCCGCGAGCGCTACCCGCGAGTGTCGGCACCCGTCACCCTCGTCTACAGCGAAAACGACTGGTCCAAGCCCGCCGAGCGAGACCGCGTGGCCAACGCGCTGGCAGACGTCCACCGCATCACCGTGCCCCGTACCGGCCACTTCTCCGCCCTGGAGCGCCCCGACGAGATGGCACGCATCCTGCTCGACGCGGCCTGACCCGACAGCGATCGGCACCCCCGTGCATCCCCGTCAAGACATGAGGAAGCATCATGACTCAGGCCATCCCCCACCTCGTCAACCGTCTTGTCATCGACACCGAGGACACCTTCGACGAGGTCCGTCAGCGCTACGAATCGCTGGTACCCGCCATCGATTTCGCCGAACTCGTCGAAGTGATCGAAACAGGTGACCTCGCACGGGTGCAGGCATACACCGCCGACCACACGCCCCATTCATTCGCCGTCTTCTGGACCCTGGACCCGATGCCAGTGATGCGACTGTCGGGACATCAACACCGCGCCGTCACCTACATGATGGGAAACAACGTCATCGCGGAAACCATGTTCCGACACGACCCGGGCATCATCCTGTACGCCCCGCTGCGCACCGCGATCTACGAGACCGCCCCCGGCCACGTACAGATCAGCATCGACCAGCCGTCGACCAAGTTCGCCAGCTTCGGCGATCCCCGCATCGCAGAGGTCGGAGCACAACTCGACACCAAAGTCGCAGAGCTCCTCCGCCTCATGGCACTGCCGGTACCACCGGAGCTGATCACGGCCTAGCCCTTGGTACTCCAGCAGCGTCTCGCTATCTGACCTGGTCAGAGGCGTCGTCGGGAGTGTAGTGGGCCGGTGGCCCACCAGGGGCCGTCTTGCCGGACCGCCCTCTCCAACGAGGGTCGGCCGCCGGCGCAGCCTGGAAGCACTCCTCCTCTCCACCACCCAGCGCCGGGACAGGACGACGAACCCGCCGGCGTCCTTCGGGCGGCTGACGGTCTCGATGGTGAGGCCGAGGTGGACTTTCGCTCAGGTCGCGAGTTTCCCGGCGTAGGTGGAGTCGACCCAGGCGATCTTGATCTCGGGATGCAGTACGCCTGCAGATGTCGTTCGCCTACTTCCAAGCGTGCGTCTTGAAGCTGCCGCATGCGGAGTGGGCGGATGGAACCGGTATGTGGTCCCGGGGTACAGCCTGGCCATCGGAGTACCCGAATGGTGCACAGGCTGGTCGCACCGTGCTTGCTAATTGGTCAGCAAGTACCCCTTTGCGTAAGCGACTTGTCCACCGTTTGCTCACACTGTGACCCAGGTCACCGAAAATGCGTCTCATGATTCGAGATAATCGGGCGTCCTGTCGCTCCAGCCTGCACCCGTGCATCCTTGAAGGGGGCGGTTTACCTGCACCTAGGGCACGCGGAGGGCACAAAGGACCCGAAATGGTCTAGACAACAAACAACCCCCGGGCCGGTGACCAGGGGGTTCGAAGTGGAGCGGGTGACGAGAATCGAACTCGCGCTCTCAGCTTGGGAAGCTGATGTTCTACCATTAAACTACACCCGCGTAAGACGCCGGTCAGAGCCGGTGTCCGATTGCCTCGTCACTCTACAACATCCCGGGCCCCCGGCGCTGAAGCCGAGGGGTCCGTGTGTGTTTCAGGGGGTGGGATCCGGGTGCGGGCGGCCGGAGTTGGGAAGTACGGTGGGGGTGCGGAAGAGGGGGCGGGCGGGGTCGGAGTGCCGCCTGGAGGGTCTTCCCGTTCGTCCCGTAATGTGGCTTTCGTTGTCCGGTGAGCAGCAGCCGGACGCGGTTCTTTGGGGAAGGGACTCTAGGACTTGATGGAGCGCACCGTCGTCCGTTGTGCCGATGGGCACGTGTTCAGCACCGCTTCGTTCCCGATGCAGCAGGCCGGGCGGCTCGGCCCCGGGCGGCTCGTCCGGTGTCCCCGGTGTGCGCGGCTTCGCAGCGCCGTGCCGGTGACTCTCGAGAGGCGGTAAGCGGCAGAACGCAGCGGACCTGGCGCGCGGAGTCGTCCTGATTACGGGGGCTCCGCGCGCCTTGCGTATCCTCGGGGCGTGCTTCTCTCAGACAAGGACATCCGGGCCGAGATCGACGCCGGGCGGGTACGGATCGATCCGTATGACGAATCCATGGTGCAGCCGTCGAGCGTCGACGTACGGCTGGACCGTTTCTTCCGGGTGTTCGAGAACCACCGGTACCCGCATATCGATCCGTCCGTCGAGCAGGCGGATCTGACCCGGCTTGTCGAGCCGGAGGGGGACGAGCCGTTCATCCTGCACCCCGGGGAGTTCGTGCTCGCGTCGACGTACGAGGTGATCACGCTTCCCGACGATCTCGCCTCCCGGCTGGAGGGGAAGAGCTCCCTCGGACGGCTGGGCCTGGTCACGCACTCCACCGCCGGCTTCATCGACCCCGGGTTCTCCGGTCACGTCACCCTCGAGCTGTCCAACCTCGCCACGCTCCCCATCAAGCTCTGGCCCGGTATGAAGATCGGACAGCTGTGTCTGTTCCGGCTCAGCTCGCCCGCCGAGCACCCCTACGGCAGTGAGCAGTACGGCTCCCGCTACCAGGGCCAGCGCGGGCCCACCGCCTCGCGGTCCTTCCTCAACTTCCATCGGACCCAGGTGTGAGGGCGGCGGCATGAGTGACGCAGCGGCACGGGAGAACCTCGGCTACGAGCAGTTCGGCGTCGCCGTCCGCGAGCTCGCGCAGGCCATCGCCGACGACGGGTACGAGCCCGATGTCGTGCTCAGCATCGCCCGGGGTGGCGTCTTCGTCGCCGGAGGGCTCGCCTATGCCCTGGACTGCAAGAACATTCACCTCGTGAATGTGGAGTTTTATACCGGTGTGGGGCAAACACTTGAAATGCCTGTGATGCTGGCGCCCGTCCCCAATGTGGTCGACTTCACCGACAAGAAGGTGCTGATCGCCGACGACGTCGCCGACACCGGCAAGACGCTGAAGCTCGTGCATGACTTCTGCCTCGACCATGTCGCCGAGGTGCGGTCCGCCGTCATCTACGAGAAGTCGCAGTCCCTCGTGAAGTGCGAGTACGTCTGGAAGCGCACCGACGCGTGGATCAACTTCCCGTGGAGTGTCCTGCCGGTGGTGCGGAAGTCGGGGGAGCCGCTCACGCCGTCCACCGAAGCGCTCTGACCTGCCCAGTGATCATCGAACGCGCGTATGTCCATCTGCCCGCCTCTGATGCCTCTGATGCCTACGACTCATATGACTCCTACGACTCCTACGACCAGGACACCTGGCCCTGGTCGGTTCCCTGTGTCCGTCAGCTGGTCGACGAAGGGCTGCGCTTCACCGCCCCGGTGACCTTTCTGGTCGGTGAGAACGGCTCGGGCAAGTCGACCCTGGTGGAGGCGCTGGCCGAGGGGTTCGGTCTGGACTCCTACGGCGGCTCCCACGACTGGCGCTACGCCTCCCCGCGCGACAAGTCGGTGCTCGGCGAGCGGATGAAGTTCGAAGCGGCCGCGCGCGGGCGCCGTATGCTCGCCGGCTGGTCGGACCGCAAGGGCTTCTTCCTGCGGGCCGAGACCGCGCTGGACGCCCTCGGCAGGGAAGGGTTCTCGCCGGACTCGGTCAGCCATGGCGAGGGCTTTCTCGCGGCGTTCCGCGGCAAGTTCCTGCACGCCGGGCTCTATGTCCTCGACGAGCCGGAGGCGGCGCTCTCCTTCTCCTCGTGCCTCGAACTGATAGGGCACATCGACCGGTTGGCCAAGGAGGGTGGCCAGGTCGTCTGCGCCACGCACTCCCCGTTGCTGACCGCCCTGCCGGGCGCGGACATCGTCGAGGTCGGCGAGCACGGTCTACGGAGGGTCGCCTGGCAGGAGCTCGGCATCGTGGATCACTGGCGCCGCTATCTCGCCGACCCGCAGGCTTATCTGCGGCACATCGTCGAGCCGTAGTCCAGCAGTGGGCCCGCCATGGGCGGGCGTCCCGCCAATGTAGCCAATGAAAAGGGCTCCCGTCCGCCCGACGGGAGCCCCTTACACGTCTCATCCGCAGGTCAGAACGTGCCCAGCTTCACGATCGACAGCAGCGCGATCAGCTGGATCGCGGACGCGCCCAGCGCCTTCGGCCAGGGCAGATCGTGGGAGCGGCTGACCATCAGCGTCAGCAGGGCGCCGGCCGCCACCCAGGTGGCCCAGCCCAGCAGCTGGACGAACGCCGCGTCGCCGCCGAAGAACATGGCCACGACCAGACGCGGCGCGTCCGTCAGGGACATGATCAGCATGGAGAGGCCGACCGTGGGCTGCCACGCCCCGTCGCCGCCCAGCTGGCGGGCCAGGGTGTGGGTGACCACGCCCAGGATGAACGCGCTCAGCACCATTGCCACCGCCGTCGTCAGGACGATCGGGATCGCGTTGTTGAGGGTGGCGTTTATCGTGTCCGAGCGGGTGTCGTCGAAGCCGAAGACCGCGAGCAGGCCGTAGAGGAAGGTCACGACGAGGGCGGGGCCCCACATCGTGTAGTCCCGCATCTGCAGGAACGTCTGCTTGGGGGCGACGACGATGCCCCGCAGCAGGTCCTTCCAGTGCAGCCGCGGGCCGATCGGGCCCGAGGGCGCGGCGGAACCGGCGTTGTAGGTGTCACCCGGGCTGTACTGCTGGTGATCGTCGATCGAGAACGCCTGGGTGTGCCCCGGGTTGTTCGCGGCGTACGGGTCCGGGCCGCCGGCGCCCGGTCCGGACGGGTAGCCGCCGTCGCCGAAGTACTCCGGTTCGCCGCCGCCGTGACCGCCGTTCGCCGAGGGCCATCCGCCGCCGCCCGAGCCGCCGTACGGCGGCTGCTGTCCGCCGCCGCGGTACTGCGGCCGTGCCTGCGGGTACGGCGCCTGCGCCGGAGGGTAGCCGTGCGACGGCCCCGTGGGCCGCGCCGACTGCCCCTGGGGCGCCTGCTGCCCGTAGGGAGGGTGTTGCGGTCGCGCTTGCGGCGCGCGGCCGTCCCGGCCGCCGCGTCCGATCCTGAATCCAGCCACGTCATCGAACGTACCTGGTCTCGGAGGGTGACGTGCGGGAGCCGGCCTCCGGGACCCCCCTTTGCGGCCGAGCTGTGACATCCCCTAAGGGATGTCATGAAGTCGTGTCAGTGGTTCGTCAGGGACGCCCGGGCGACCCTCCAGGCGGTACAGGAGTCCGTGCCCGGCCCGAGGGTCGTCCGCCGGCCGTCCGACCATCGTCCGCCGGTCGCGGCGGACGTGGCTGGTGGTTCGTCAGGGAGCCCGTGGGAAAAGGGTGTCAGTCCGCCAGTGCAGCCTCGAAGTACGGCAGGCTGCCCAGGCCCAGCCCTGCCGCGGTCAGGGTCGTGGAGCCCGTGCCGGTCGGGCCCGACGAGGTGCCGGGGAGGAGGTGGAGGAGGCCAACCTCCGGTGAGGAGGCGACGAGCTCGGCGCGGCCGTCGCGGTTGTGGTCGCGCAGCAGCACCGACGCGCCGAACCAGGTGTCGCCCTGGTCGAAGGGGCCCTCGACGCCGGGCGTCGTGTAGTCGTACTGGCGGGAGCCCGTGCCCGTGAGGCCCGAGGCGCCGCGCAGCACCGTGACGGCGCCGGTGCCCCATGGCCGGCTGCCGAGAACCTTAATCTTCGCGGAGGTTGTGGCGTACGGGAACGGCGGCGTCGCCGGCACCTCCCGGGTCTGTCCGGGAACGACGGCGCCCCCAGGCCCGGGAGGGACCTGGGGGCGCCGGACGGGCGTGGCCGCCGGGGGTCACTTCACCGGCTGCGGCTCCGGCTCGTTCTCCGTCTCCGTCTCGCCCGCCGGGGGCTCGTCGTCGGTGACGGGGGTCTTGACGGACTCCAGGAGCAGCTGGGCGACGTCGACGACCGTGATGGATTCCTTGGCCTTGCCCTCGTTCTTCTTGCCGTTGACCGAGTCGGTGAGCATCACCAGGCAGAACGGGCAGGCGGTCGAGACGATGTCCGGGTTCAGGGAAAGGGCCTCGTCGACGCGCTCGTTGTTGATGCGCTTGCCGATCCGCTCCTCCATCCACATCCGCGCGCCGCCGGCGCCGCAGCAGAAGCCGCGCTCCTTGTGGCGGTGCATCTCCTGCTGGCGCAGGCCCGGGACGGCGGTCATGATCTCGCGCGGGGGCGTGTAGATCTTGTTGTGGCGGCCCAGGTAGCAGGGGTCGTGGTAGGTGATGATGCCCTCGACCGGGGTCACCGGGATCAGCTTGCCCTCGTCGACGAGGTGCTGGAGCAGCTGGGTGTGGTGGACGACCTCGTAGTCGCCGCCGAGCTGCGGGTACTCGTTGCCGATGGTGTTGAGGCAGTGCGGGCAGGTGGCGACGATCTTCTTGGCCGACTTCGGCTTCTTCGTCGACTCGTCCTCGTCGTCCTCGCCGAAGGCCATGTTCAGCGCGGCCACGTTCTCCATGCCGAGCTCCTGGAACAGGGGCTCGTTGCCGAGGCGGCGGGCGGAGTCGCCGGTGCACTTCTCGTCGCCGCCCATGATCGCGAACTTGACGCCCGCGATGTGGAGGAGCTCCGCGAAGGCCTTGGTGGTCTTCTTGGCGCGGTCCTCCAGGGCGCCGGCGCAGCCGACCCAGTACAGGTACTCGACCTCGGAGAGGTCCTCGATGTCCTGGCCGACGACCGGGATCTCGAAGTCGACTTCCTTCGTCCACTCCAGGCGCTGCTTCTTGGCCAGGCCCCAGGGGTTGCCCTTCTTCTCCAGGTTCTTGAGCATCGTTCCCGCCTCGGAGGGGAACGAGGACTCGATCATGACCTGGTAGCGGCGCATGTCGACGATGTGGTCGACGTGCTCGATGTCCACCGGGCACTGCTCGACGCACGCGCCGCAGGTGGTGCACGACCACAGGACGTCCGGGTCGATGACGCCGTTGTCCTCGGCGGTGCCGATCAGCGGGCGCTCGGCCTCCGCCAGGGCTGCCGCGGGGACGTCCTTCAAGGCCTCGGCGGACGCCTTCTCCTCGCCCTCCATGGTCTTGCCGCCGCCCGCGAGCAGGTACGGCGCCTTGGCGTGGGCGTGGTCCCGCAGGGACATGATCAGCAGCTTGGGGGAGAGGGGCTTGCCGGTGTTCCAGGCGGGGCACTGCGACTGGCAGCGGCCGCACTCGGTGCAGGTGGAGAAGTCGAGCAGGCCCTTCCAGGAGAACTGCTCGACCTGGGAGACGCCGAAGACGTCGTCGTCACCGGGGTCGGTGAAGTCGATCGGCTTGCCGCCGGAGGTCATCGGCTGCAGGGCGCCGAGGGCGGTCCCACCGGTGGCGTCGCGCTTGAACCAGATGTTCGGGAACGCGAGGAACCGGTGCCAGGCCACGCCCATGTTGGTGTTGAGCGAGACCACGATCATCCAGATGAACGAGGTGCTGATCTTCACCATCGCGGTGAAGTAGATCAGGCTCTGGAGCGTGCTGACGCTCAGTCCCTTGAAGGCCAGGACCAGGGGGTACGAGGCGAAGTACGCGGCCTCGTAGTGCTCCACGTGGTGGATCGCGCCCTCGAGACCCCGCAGGGTGTAGATGGCGAGGCCGATGGTGAGGATGACGTACTCGACGAAGTACGCCTGGCCGGCCTTGGAGCCCGCGAAGCGGGACTTGCGGCCCGGGCGGGAGGGCAGGTTCAGCAGGCGGATCACGATCAGGACGGCGATGCCGAGGATCGTCATCACGCCGATGAACTCGATGTACAGCTCGAACGGCAGGAAGCCGCCGATGACCGGCAGGGTCCAGTCGGCCTGGAACAGCTGGCCGAAGGCCTGCGCCAGGGTCGGCGGCAGCGTCAGGAAGCCGATCGCCACGAACCAGTGGGCGAAGCCCACGATGCCCCAGCGGTTCATCCGTGTGTGGCCGAGGAACTCCCGCACCAGAGTCACGCTGCGCGCGTACGGATTGTCGTTGCGGGTGCCGGCGGGCACCGGCTGGCCCAGCTTGAAGTACCGGACGAACTGACCGATGGCGCGTGCGAGCAGCGCGACGCCGACCACGGTCAGGACCAGCGACACGATGATCGCGGCGAGTTGCATGAGGGGGCTCCTCGGGCCTGCGAGGGTCTTGAGAGTGTTGAGAGTCTCAAGGAGGGTGATTACTAAGCGGTAACTTATGCAGTCCGTCTGAGACTACCCCGTATTCTCCGTCGCACTGTAGCGAGAGGCGGAGTGATCTGGATCGCTGAGGGTTGCCTCAGAATCGGTGCCGATCTGGACGTGTTATTCGTACCAAATTGGTACATTTGTTACTAACTTATATCCGTGCTCTACGGGATCGCCGCCGCCACCACCGCCCTCCTGCTCTCCGCCGTGCTCGCCGCCCTGCTGCGCGTGCCCGCCCTGCGTCTCGGCCTGGTCGAGCGGCGGCAGCGCCAGCAGCGACAGCGGCGCGTTCCGCTGTCCGGGGGACTCGCCGTCGTCCTCACCACCTGCCTCGTCGCGGCCGCCGGGGACCACTGGGGGTACGCCCCGCTCGGCGACGGTGTCGGGGCGCTGCTGCCCGCCGCGGGCGCCCTGGCGGGGCTGGGCCTGGTCGCGGACGTGTGGCGGCTCAAGGCCCGCTTCCTCGTGCTCGGTACGGCGGTGGCGGCCGCCTTCGTCGTGCCGTACGGCGACACCGGCCCCTGGGCCGGGGTGCTCGCCGTCGGGTGGATCACCTTCGTGGCGCTCGCCTTCCGGTCCCTCGACCACGCGGACGGGGTGGCCGGCACGGTCGGGGTCGTCACCGCGTTCGGGGCGGCCGTGTGCGCGGCGGTGGAGGTGCTGGACGGGGTGGCCGTCCTGCTGAGCGTCCTCGCCGCCGCGCTCACCGGCTTCCTGATGCACAACTGGCCCCCCGCGCGCGTGGCGCTCGGCGCGTGCGGCTCGCTGTTCGCCGGGTTCCTGCTCGCCGCCGCCGCGGTCACCGTCCGCGCGGGCGGCGACGCGGGGGAGGGGGCGGGCGTGCTGTTCGCCCTGACCGCGGTCGCGGCGGCCGACGCCGTGCTCGTCGCCGTCGCGCGGCGGCTGGCCGGGCGGCCCCTGCTGCGCGGCGGCCCCGACCATCTCGCGCACCGGCTGCGCCGGCTCGGGCTCACCGCTCAGGGCGCGGTCGTGCTGATCGGCGCGGCGGCCTTCGCCGGAGTGCTCGTCGGGGCGCTCGCGCACACCGGGTGGGTGGGGTCGCGGGCGGTGTGGTGGGTGGCGGGCGGGGCCCTGGCCGTCGTACTCGGACTGCTGCGGGTGCCGGTGTACGGGCCACCACGCGCGCGGAGGGGCGGGTACGGCCCGCCACGCGCGCGTGAGGGTGCCTACGACGTCGTACGCGCGTGTGGGGACGAGTGCGGCGCTCCACGCGCGCGTGCCCCACGGCGTGACTCCCGGGCCGGTGCCACGGCCAGTGCCCGCGCGGGTGCGCGTCCCGGATCCCGACAGGGGGCCCGGCAGGGGGTCGGGCGGGCGGCGGTGTACGGCCCCCGGCGTCAATCCGAGTCCGCTGAGGTGCCCCCTGGATCGGGTGACAGTCGCTCGGGCAGGGAAGCGTCTGCGCAGGTCAACGCCTTCTTGCGTGTAAGGAACGGATAAGAGTTGAGCCGCTGTGACTCAGGTCTGTTGACCGAGCGGTGAGCCTCGTGCACACTTGAGTCCGTTCCACTCAAGTCAGCTGGAGGAAGATCACCATGGCACGTGCGGTCGGCATCGACCTGGGCACGACTAACTCCGTCGTCAGCGTTCTTGAAGGCGGCGAGCCCACCGTCATCACCAACGCAGAGGGCGCCAGGACCACGCCGTCCGTCGTCGCCTTCGCCAAGAACGGCGAGGTCCTCGTCGGCGAGGTCGCCAAGCGTCAGGCGGTCACGAACGTGGACCGCACCATCCGCTCGGTGAAGCGCCACATGGGCACCGACTGGAAGATCGAGCTCGACGGGAAGCCCTTCAACCCGCAGCAGATCTCCGCGTTCATCCTGCAGAAGCTCAAGCGTGACGCCGAGGCCTACCTGGGCGAGAAGGTGACCGACGCGGTCATCACCGTCCCGGCCTACTTCAACGACTCCGAGCGCCAGGCCACCAAGGAGGCCGGTGAGATCGCGGGCCTCAACGTCCTGCGCATCGTCAACGAGCCCACCGCGGCCGCGCTCGCCTACGGCCTCGACAAGGACGAGCAGATCATCCTCGTCTTCGACCTCGGTGGCGGCACCTTCGACGTGTCCCTCCTGGAGATCGGCGACGGCGTCGTCGAGGTGAAGGCCACCAACGGTGACAACCACCTCGGTGGTGACGACTGGGACCAGCGTGTCGTCGACTACCTGGTGAAGCAGTTCCAGGCCGGCCACGGCGTGGACCTGTCCAAGGACAAGATGGCGCTGCAGCGTCTGCGCGAGGCCGCCGAGAAGGCGAAGATCGAGCTGTCCTCCTCGACCGAGACCTCGATCAACCTGCCGTACATCACGGCGTCCGCCGAGGGCCCGCTGCACCTGGACGAGAAGCTCACCCGCGCCCAGTTCCAGCAGCTGACCGCGGACCTGCTCGAGCGCTGCAAGACCCCGTTCCACAACGTCATCAAGGACGCCGGCATCTCGCTCGCCGAGATCGACCACGTCGTCCTCGTCGGCGGCTCGACCCGTATGCCCGCCGTCGCCGAGCTCGTCAAGGAGCTGACCGGCGGCAAGGACGCCAACAAGGGCGTGAACCCGGACGAGGTCGTCGCCATCGGCGCGTCCCTCCAGGCCGGTGTCCTCAAGGGCGAGGTCAAGGACGTCCTGCTGCTCGACGTCACCCCGCTGTCCCTCGGTATCGAGACCAAGGGCGGCATCATGACCAAGCTCATCGAGCGCAACACCACGATCCCGACCAAGCGGTCCGAGATCTTCACCACGGCCGAGGACAACCAGCCGTCCGTGCAGATCCAGGTCTACCAGGGCGAGCGCGAGATCGCGGCGTACAACAAGAAGCTCGGGATGTTCGAGCTGACCGGTCTGCCGCCCGCCCCGCGCGGTGTCCCGCAGATCGAGGTCTCCTTCGACATCGACGCCAACGGAATCATGCACGTGACCGCGAAGGACCTGGGCACGGGCAAGGAGCAGAAGATGACCGTCACCGGTGGCTCCTCGCTGCCGAAGGACGAGGTCGACCGCATGCGCCAGGAGGCCGAGCAGTACGCGGACGAGGACCACCGCCGCCGCGAGGCCGCCGAGGCCCGCAACCAGGGCGAGCAGCTCGTCTACCAGACCGAGAAGTTCCTCAAGGACAACGAGGACAAGGTCCCCGGCGAGATCAAGACCGAGGTCGAGGCCGCCGTCGCCGAGCTGAAGGAGAAGCTCAAGGGCGAGGACACCGCCGAGATCCGCACCGCCACCGAGAAGGTCGCGGCCGTCTCGCAGAAGCTCGGCCAGGCCATGTACGCCGACGCCCAGGCCGCCCAGGCCACCCCCGGCGGCGCCGGTGAGGCCAGGGCCGACGACGACGTCGTCGACGCCGAGATCGTGGACGACGAGCGCAAGGACGGTGCCGCGTGACGGAGGAGACCCCGGGCTTCGAGGAGAAGCCCGACGTCCCCTCCGGCGCCACCCCCGACGACGCCGAGCCGAAGGCCGCCCCCTCCGAGGAGGGCGCGGCCCCGGCCGGGGACGCGAACCAGACCGCCGGACTGGTGGCCCAGCTGGACCAGGTGCGCACCGCGCTCGGCGAGCGCACCGCGGACCTCCAGCGGCTCCAGGCCGAGTACCAGAACTACCGCCGCCGGGTCGAGCGCGACCGGATCGCGGTCAAGGAGATCGCCATCGCGAACCTCCTGACCGAGCTCCTGCCCGTCCTCGACGACATCGGCCGCGCGCGGGAACACGGCGAGTTCGTCGGCGGCTTCAAGTCCGTGGGCGAATCGCTGGAGACCGTCGCGGCCAAGATGGGCCTGCAGCAGTTCGGCAAGGAGGGCGAGCCCTTCGACCCGACGATCCACGAGGCCCTGATGCACTCGTACGCGCCGGATGTCACCGAGACGACGTGCGTGGCGATTCTGCAGCCCGGGTATCGGATCGGCGAGCGCACCATCCGCCCCGCGCGGGTGGCCGTCGCCGAGCCCCAGCCCGGCGCCCAGACGGTCAAGGCCGAGTCCTCGGACGCGGCCCCCGCCGAGGCGGCGGACGAGAAGGACAACGGCCCTGAGGAGGGCTGACGTAGACACGGAGCGGATCACCGGAAAGGGGGCGCGTCGAGGATGAGCACCAAGGACTTCATCGAGAAGGACTACTACAAGGTCCTCGGCGTCCCCAAGGACGCCACCGAGGCCGAGATCAAGAAGGCGTACCGGAAGCTCGCCCGCGAGTTCCACCCGGACGCCAACAAGGGCAACGCCAAGGCGGAGGAGCGCTTCAAGGAGATCTCCGAGGCGAACGACGTCCTCGGCGACCCCAAGAAGCGCAAGGAGTACGACGAGGCGCGCGCCCTGTTCGGCAACGGCGGCTTCCGCCCGGGGCCGGGCGCCGGCGGCAACTTCAACTTCGACCTGGGCGACCTCTTCGGAGGCGGCGCCCAGGGCGGGGGCTCCGGCGGCTTCGGCGGCGGCATCGGGGACGTCTTCGGGGGCCTGTTCAACCGGGGTGGAGGCGGTACGACCCGCACCCAGCCCCGGCGCGGCCAGGACATCGACACCGAGGTCACCCTGACCTTCACGGAGGCCATCGAGGGCGCGACGGTTCCGCTGCGCATGTCCTCGCAGTCCCCGTGCAAGGCCTGCTCCGGCACCGGCGACAAGAACGGCACACCGCGCGTGTGCCCGACCTGCGTCGGCACCGGCCAGGTGGCCCGGGGCTCCGGCGGAGGGTTCTCCCTCACCGACCCCTGCCCGGACTGCAAGGGCCGCGGTCTGATCGCCGAGCACCCCTGTCTGGAGTGCAAGGGCAGCGGCCGCGCCAAGTCGTCCCGGACCATGCAGGTCCGCATCCCGGCCGGGGTCACGGACGGCCAGCGCATCCGGCTGCGCGGCAAGGGCGCACCGGGCGAGCGCGGCGGCCCGGCCGGCGACCTGTACGTCGTCGTCCACGTCGGCGCCCACCCGGTCTTCGGCCGCAAGGACGACAACCTGACGGTGACGGTCCCGGTCACGTTCACCGAGGCGGCCCTCGGCGGCGAGATCAGGGTCCCCACCCTCGGGGGGCCCTCCCTCACCCTGAAGCTGCCGCCCGGCACCCCCAACGGCCGCACCATGCGGGCGCGGGGCAAGGGCGCGGTCCGCAAGGACGGCACCCGCGGCGACCTGCTGGTCACCGTCGAGGTGAGTGTGCCGAAGGACCTGTCGGGGAAGGCTCGTGACGCGCTCGAGGCGTATCGCGAGGCGACCGCGGGTGAGGACCCGCGGGCGGAGCTGTTCGAGGCCGCGAAGGGAGCCTGAGAGTGATGGACGGCCGTCGACGCAGTGACCATTTCCGTGGGCCGTATGAACTGACCGAGGAAACCCCGGTCTACGTCATCTCGGTGGCGGCCCAGCTCTCCGGCCTGCACCCGCAGACGCTGCGGCAGTACGACCGGCTGGGCCTGGTCTCCCCCGACCGCACCGCCGGCCGGGGCCGCCGCTACTCGGCCCGCGACATCGAACTGCTGCGCACCGTCCAGCAGTTGTCGCAGGACGAGGGCATCAACCTGGCCGGCATCAAGCGGATCATCGAACTGGAGAACCAGGTCGCCGCCCTGCAGTCCCGGGTCGTCGAACTCCAGGACGCCCTGGAGGGCGCGGCGGCCGCGATGCAGCAGCGCGAGGCAGCGGTCCACGCCTCCTACCGCCGGGACCTCGTCCCGTACCAGGAGGTCCAGCAGACCAGCGCGCTGGTGGTGTGGCGACCGAAGAAGCCGAAGGACTGACCTGCGGCACATGTGTGAAGGGGCCTGGTGGATCAACTGATCCTCCGGGCCCCTTCGTCCTACCTGTGAATCAGGAGTGCCTGAGGTGATCCAGGAGTCCGGCGAGGGTTTCCGGGGTGGTGGCCAGGATGACGTCCGGGGTGTCGCTCTCGCGGAGGCGGATCGTTCCGTCGGGGGTGGGGGCGAGGTAGAGGCACTCGCCCTGCGGGCCGCCGCTGAACGACGACTTCTGCCAGGTGAGTTCAGGCATCCGGGCCTCCTCAAAGGGTGTAGAGCAGGTGCTGGATGAGGGCCAGCGAGTCCTTCACGGAGTGTGCTTCCGGGGCCAACGATACGTCGACGGGCGCCAAGGCGTACTCGGCGAGACTCTCGAACAGCACCCCGTACTGGGTCAGGCTCGCGTGGTCGCCCAAGTACTGGAAGCTGCCGAAGTGTTCGAGGACCACGGTGCCCAGTTCGGCGACGGCGGGGATGACGTGTACGAAGCTGCTGGAGAGGGCCGGGTGGGCCCGCGAGGTGAACGGGTAGATCTGCACGGTGACGTTGGGCAGCCGGGCCAGCTCGATGAGGTGGAGCAGCTGACCGCGCAGTACCTCAGTGCCTCCGAACCGCATGTGCAGGGCGGACTCGTGGATCACGGCATGCACGGCAGGTGGGTGGTCGCCGGTGAGCACGCGCTGTCGCTCCATACGGAACTCCAGGGCCTCTTCGATCCGTTCGAAGCCCAGGCCAGGGGTGGTGAAGATGGCTCGTGCGTAGTCCGCGGTCTGGAACAGTCCGGGAATGAGCAGAGGCTGGTGCACCCGTAGGGCCACGGCGCCTGCTTCCAGTTCCGCCATGTTCAGCGGACCCTGCTCCATGGGTTTCTTGTAGGCGGTCCACCAACCCTTGCCGGTGGCCTCGGACATGGCGACCAGGGCATCAGTGTACGTCTCATCTTTGCATGCATAGAGACGGCAGAGCTCGCGGAGTCGCTCCGTCAGGATCGTCGTCTTCGCCGTCTCGATCTGGCTGAGCTGGGCCCGGCCCATACCGATCCGCTCGGCGGCCTCACCCGCACTCAAACCCGCCTTTTCGCGCAGTTGTTTGAGCTCGTAGCCGAGTCGTCGCTGGCGTTCGGTGATGGTGGTGCGCAGTCCCACGGGTTACTCCTCGTCCGGTCGCCCAAAGTCTCTCCGGATTGGATGAGTTCGTCCACCGATCGAGTGAGAAGCTTGAAAATTGTAAACCTCTATACCTACCGTGAGTGTGCAAGCAGTCACTCAGCGCCCGTAAGTCGACAGAGCACCCGCACCCCGTGGGCGACGCCATCGCCGGGCGCGCAAAGGAGCCGCCTCCCATGAACCCAGCCCGCCGTGCAGCCCACCGCTCAGCTCAACTCACTCACGAATACAGCCTGTTCACCCCGGCGGACGCGACCTCGCCCCGGGTGTGCCGGGACTTCGTCCGCGCCGTCCTCTTCACGCACGACCGGGAACCCCTCGTCATGCCGGCCGCCCTGTGCACCTCGGAGCTCGTCACGAACGTGCACCTGCACACCAAGGGCACCGCCATGCTCCGCATCCGGCTGACCCCGGCCCGGCTCCGGGTCAGCGTCTTCGACGAGAGTCCGGACCCGCCGGTCGTCGTCCGCCCCGCCACCGGGGCCGTGGCCTGCTGGGGGAGGGGGCTCGGGCTCGTCGAGGAGATGGCGGACGGGTGGGGCGTCGCCGACGACAGGGCGGGGCGGTTCGCGAAGGGGGTGTGGTTCGAGCTGGGCTCGCTCGAACGGGTGAACTGGGGGTAGTTCCCCTGGTCAGCCGTATCGCCGTACTTACCGTGATCGCGTTGCTTGTGCCCCAAGCACGTCCAGCCCACTTGAGGAGGAGGTGCCACCTTGATCCCTCGCGCACACCTGGCCGACCCGGATGAGGGCCTGTGGCAGCTGTGGAAGGCCATGGAACTCCCCGAGGGCTACCGCGCTGAGATCATCGAGGGAGCCATCGAGGTGTCGACCACCGGTCGTCTGTCCCACGCGCAGATCGTCAATCGTCTGTGTCGGGCGCTGGACAAGTTCCTGGGGGAAGGCGAATACGCCTGCTTCCAGGATTTCAACGTGATCCACAAGCGCAAAGGCTGGATCCCCGACGCCTTCGTCGCTCCCGAGGACCTGGAGCCGTACGCGGATGAAGACGGTCTGGGAGTGAGGGCCAAAGCGCTTCACCTCGTCGTCGAAGTCGTCTCCCCCGGCAAGAGCAACCAGGACCGAGACCGCATCCGCAAGCGCCGCGAATACGCCCGCGCCGGTATCCCCGTCTACGTCCTCATCGACGATTACGACGGCCAGGGCGCTGTCACCCTCTTCACCGGCCCCCGTCCCGACAAGGCCGACTGGGAGGACATCCACCGCGTCCCCTACGGCACCGAAGTCACCATCCCCGAAGGCCCCGCCAAGGGCTTCGTGATCGGTGAGGCGATCACGGGCCCGAAGCGGGGCTGACGGGGCTACGGCGCGGTGACCGCCCAGTCGTCCGCGGGCAGGGACTCGGAACCGTCCTCCGCCACCGCGGTGACCCAGTAGAAGGAAGTCGTCCCGCGCGGCACGCCGGTGTCGAAGTACTCCAGGGCACCGCTGGGGAGTTCGGCGATCGTCTCGTACGTGGAGGTCTGCGGGTTCCAGCGGTGGACGCGGTAGCCGCCGGCCTGTTCCGGAGCCGAGTCGGCAAGTCCGTGCCAGGTCAGCCGGTTGCCCTCGTCGCCCTCGGCCGCCTCCGCGGTGAGAGTCAGCGGAGATCCCTCGGGCGTGGCCACGCTCGGCGTCATGTCGAGCTCGGTGGCGATCACGATCTGCGCCTCACCGGTCGACGCGAACGACGAGTTCGTGGCGTCGTCGAGGGCGTCGACGATGAAGCAGGACTCCTCACCCTCGGGGAGGGTGACGTACGCGTAGGAGGTGGTGCCGGCGGGCACGGAGTAGCCCGGGTACAGGGAGCAGACCTGCTCGCCTCCCTCGTCGCCCCAGAGCTCACCCCGGCGGACCGTGTAACTCTCCAGGTCCGGGGTCGGGTTGGCGTCCCAGCGCACCTCGAAGCCGTACTCGGTCGGAGTGACCGTCACCCCGGTGACGGCGGACGGCGGGGTGACGTCCCGGAGCGTGCCGACCACGGCGGTGGACTGCGCGGACTCGTTGCCCGCCGCGTCGAGTGCGGTCGCTCGGTAGAAGTAGCTGGTGCCCTCCACGGCGGTGGAGTCCAGGTACGAGGTCTGGTCGGTGGTACCGACCAGAGCGTAGGTGCCGCTCAGACTCGCCGCCCGGTACACGCGGTACGACGCCGCCCCCGCGACCTCGCCCCAGGTGACCCGCAGCCCCTCCGGCTCGCTCGAGGTGGGGCGGAGGACGGGCACGGCGGGGGCGGTCCGGTCGACGGTGGTGACGGTCTTGTCGGCCGTGCCCGCCGACTCGTTCCCCGCCTTGTCGTAGGCGCGCAGTTCGTAGACGTAGGCCGCGCCGGTCACCGGGAGGGTGGTGTCGGTGTACGTGGTGGAGGCGGTGGAGACCAGCCGTGTCCAGGTGGAGCCGTCGGCGGGGCGCCGGTAGACGCGGTAGCCGGCGAGGTCCATCTCCTTGTTCTTCGCCCAGGTGAGCTTCGCGCTTCCGGTCGCGGTGTCGTAGGCGGCCGCGAGGCCCGTCGGGGTGAGCGGCGCGACCTTGTCGACCGTCGCCGAGGTGCGGGGCGTGTACGTGAACTTGACGTTCGCGGCGCCGGTCCAGTTCACGTAGTCCACGCGGAGGGTGTGCCTGCCGGACGGGATCGTCACGTTGACCGTCTTCGACACGGTCGTGGACGTGTTCTTCCACAGGCTGATCTTGCGGGCGTTGTCCGTGCCGGGGTCGAGGTAGACCCGTACGCCGTCCTGGGCCGACACCGAGAAGGTGAAGGGGCCGCCCGAGCCGAAGTCGCGGGTCACGGTCCAGCGCACGCCGAAGTTGTTCGTGGGGAGGCCGGAAGCAGGGGCCCTGGTGCCCCAGTTCTCGCTGACGGCCGAGTCGCAGTCGGTCTTCTTCGGAGTGCCCGAAAAGGTGGTGTTCGCGAAGAATTGACGCTTGTACACCGGCGAGGTGCAGCTGGTCGCGGCCGAGGCGGGCGCGGCGGTGACGGCGGTGAGGAGACCGCCGGTCGTGGCGAGCACGAGGGCCGTCGCGAGTCTGGCTGAGTTCATTCGATCCTCTGGTCGGGAAGGGCGGGCGTGTGCGAGAAAACTGCCTGCCGTGATCACGACTCGCGAGAAGTGCCCTTGGTTGTACGGGTCTTTGCGTGCCGCTGAAGCCGATTTGAGGAGAAGTCGTAAAGAGTGGTCCTTACCCCCTTCGCGCCGTCTCCATGCGTCTTCACTCGCTATGCGGACGGTGATGTTGTTACTTCGTTAAGTGGTTCGGCTTGACTCCGGCGGCTGCCGCCGCGTTGTCTTTCAGACAAGTGGGTCAACGTGTCTGTTGCACCCATGTACCGGAACGCACCTGAAGTGAGCCCCCGAATGCGTCGTATCGCCATAGCTGTGGTCGCCTCCACGATGTCCCTCTCGCTCGCGGGATGCGGGATGCTGGGGGCCTCGGACGACAGCGGCGACACGACAGTGACCCGCACCAACGACATCACCGTCGGTGTGCTGATGCCGGAGACGACGAACACCCGGTACGCGGAGTTCGACTACCCGATCATCAAGAAGAAGATCGCCGCCCTCACCAGTAACAAGGGCAAGACCGAGTACGCCAACGCGGCATCCAGCGTCAAGAAGCAGAACGCCCAGATGCAGGAGATGATCGACGAGAAGGTCGACTGCATCCTGCTCGACGCCGTCGACTCCAAGAAGATCGCTCCCATGGTGAAGAAGGCCAAGGAGGCGAACATCCCGGTCATCGCCTACGACCGGCTCGCCGAGGGCCCGATCGACGCGTACGTCTCCTTCGACAACGAACTCGTCGGCGAGGTGCAGGGCCGCGCCATCACCGAGGCGCTCGGCTCGGCCGACACCTCCGACCAGATCGTCATGATCAACGGCTCGCCCACCGACCCGAACGCCGGCCAGTTCAAGAACGGGGCGATGGACGAGCTCAACGGCCGTGTGACCATCGCCGCGACCTACGACACCGACGGCTGGAAGCCGCCCATCGCCAAGCAGCACATGGCCGAGGCGATCGAGAAGATCGGCAAGGACAACATCGCCGCCGTCTACTCCGCCAACGACGCCATGGCCGGCGCCATCATCGAGGCCCTCGAGGACGCCGGCGTCAGCGACAGCAACCTGCCGCCCATCACCGGCCAGGACGCCGAACTCCCGGCCGTGCAGCGGATCGTCGCGGGCGAGCAGTACATGACCGTCTACAAGCCGTACGCCGGTGAGGCGGAGGCCGCGGCCGAGGCGGCCGTCGCCCTGGTCCAGGGCCGTGAGCTGCAGTTCGAGGCGCTCACCCGCGACAGGGTCGACAGCCCCACCGACAAGGACATCCCGGCCAAGCTGGTGACCGTGGTCGCGCTCACCAAGAGCAACATCGAGCAGACCGTGATCGCGGACGGCATCTACAAGGCGTCCGACATCTGCACCGCGAAGTACAAGCAGGCCTGCGCCGTCATCAACCTGAAGTAACGAACACCCCGGTGGTGACGGGAGAGTCTCAGCGACACGCCGTGCGCACGGCGTGTCGCTGAGACTGCGCGCACACGCGGCCCTGCCCTCGCCGAAGGCCCGCCCCTCACGCCACCCGTGTGAACTCCACCGTCACCTCCGGCGGGCCGCCCGCCACGCCCCGGTAGACGCCCTTGTGCGGGGTGACGTCGTCGTAGTCGCGGCCCCGGCCGACCACCACGTGGGACTCGTCGGCGCGGGTCCGGTTGGTGGGGTCGTAGCCCTGCCAGTCGCCCGCCCAGTACTCGAGCCAGGCGTGGCTCTGCCCGGCCACCGGGCGGTGCAGCTCCGCCTCCCGCTCGGGGTGGAGGTAGCCGGAGACATACCGGGCGGGCAGGCCGAGGCCGCGCAGCAGCGCGATCGTCAGGTGCGCGATGTCCTGGCAGACGCCCGCGCCCTGCTCCCACGCCTGAGCCGCCGAGGTGTTCACCCCGGTGGCGCCGGGGAGGTAGGCGACCCGGTCGGCGACCAGGGAGGACACGGCCACCGCCGTCTCGTGGGGGTCCAGGCCCGCCGCGGCCCTGCGCGCCTTCTTCACCAGCTTCGGCGGGACCGTCGTACGGACCGTCGGGGCGGCGAACTCCAGCAGCCGGGAGCCGGCGACGCGGTCGGCGATCTCCGGCCAGCCGGGCGCGGGGGGCAGTTCGCCCGGCGGGGCCGTCTCGACCAGGCTGGAGGCAGTGATGGTGAGATCGGCGTGCGGGTCCATCAGCTCGAAGGCGGTGACCTGGGTGCCCCAGTAGTCCCAGTACGACCAGGTGGTGGCCGCCGGGCGGATGCTCACCCGGGAATCCAGCGTGGTCTGTCCGGGCAGGGTCAGCGGGGTCATCCGGACCTCGTTGTGCGAGGAGACCGCGGCCTGCGCGTAGGAGACACGGGTCGTGTGCTGGATGCGGAGCCTGCGGGTCATCGCGCTCACGCTCCTTCCTGGGCCCACACCACGGGCCCCTGGTACGGGAAGAACCGCTCGGCGACCGCCTCCGCCGAGGCCATGCAGGCCGTCTGCAGGTCCCGCAGGAGCAGCGGCAGCTGGTCCTCCAGGGCCTGGGTGTCGAGGTACTCCAGGCGGGTGCGCAGCCGGCCGATGGGGCGGCGCGCCGGATCCTGGCGGGGGCGGCCGAGCGCGGACAGGCACTCCTCCGCCGTGGTCAGCGCGTGCAGCGCCGAACGCGGGAAGTCCCGGTCGAGCAGCAGGAACTCGGCCACGCGCGCGGTGTCCCCGAAGCCGCCGTACACCCGTGCGAACGCCTCGTCGGCGCCGGACGCGCTGAGCAGCGTCGGCCAGTCCGGCGCGTGCACGGCGTCCAGGACGCGCACCGACAGCAGCCGTACGGTCATGTCCACCCGCTCCAGGCTCCGGCCCAGGACGACGAACCGCCAGGAGTCGTCCCGGCTCATCGTGGAGTCGGCGAGGCCGAAGAAGAGAGCGGCGCGGCTGCGGACCAGCTCCAGATAGGCGTACGGGCCGGTGCGGCGGGCGGCGCGGCGCTGGTCGGCGAGGGCGTGCCAGGTGGCGTTCAGGCACTCCCACATGGCGGACGACACCGCCTCGCGGGCGCTGCGCGCGTTCAGCCGCGCGGCGCCGAGCGCGCCCTCGATGGAGCCCGTCGAGCGGGCGTCGAACGCCAGCTGGTCGAGGACCTGCTGCATGTCGACCGGTGCGCGGCCCGCGTCCATGCCGAGGATCGCGTACAGCGACCGGCAGGCCGCGTCCTCGTCGCGCCAGGGGTCCTCCAGCATGCGGTGGAGGTAGGCGTCGAGGATGCGCGCGGTGGCGTCGGCCCGCTCGACATAGCGGCCGGTCCAGGTCAGCGCCTCCGCGATGCGGGAGAGGATCACGTCGTTCACTGCTGCGCCCCTTCCGGTACGAGGGTGGGGATTCCGTCGGGGCCGAGCTGGCGGGGGACGACGGACGGGAGCGGGCCGTCGTCGGCGAGGCTGGAGGGGGCCTCGACGGGGCCCTCGGCGAGTACCCAGGTGTCCTTGGAGCCGCCGCCCTGGCTGGAGTTGACGATCAGGTTGCCCTCCTGGAGGGCGACCCGGGTCAGGCCGCCGGGCAGGACCCAGACGTCGTTGCCGTCGTTGACGGCGAACGGGCGCAGGTCGATGTGGCGGGGCGCCATGCGTTCGCCCGCGAGGGTGGGGGAGGTGGACAGGGCGACCGGCCGCTGGGCGATGAAGCCGCGCGGGTCGGCGGCGACCGCCTTGCGGGTTCTCTCCAGGGTCTTCGCGTCGGCCTTCGGGCCGATCACGATGCCCTGTCCGCCCGCGCCGTCCACCGGCTTGACGACCAGCTGGTCGATCTGGTCGAGGACGGCCTCCAGCTGGCCCGGCTCGTCGGGGCGGTACGACTCGACGTTGGGGAGAATCGGTTCCTCGCCGAGGTAGTACCGGATCAGGTCCGGGACGTAGGTGTAGAGCAGTTTGTCGTCGGCGACGCCGTTGCCGACCGCGTTGGCGAGGGTGACGTTCCCGGCCACGGCCGCGCTCAGGATGCCCGGGCAGCCGATCACCGAGTCGGGGCGGAAGTGGAGCGGGTCGAGGAAGTCGTCGTCGAGCCGCCGGTAGACGACGTGGACGGGCACCTCGCCCCGGGTGGTGCGCATCCACACCCGGTTGTTGCGGCAGACGAGGTCGTGCCCCTCCACCAGCTGCACGCCCATCAGCCGTGCCAGCAGCGCGTGTTCGAAGTACGCGGCGTTGCTCGGGCCCGGCGTGAGGACGACGACCCGGGGGTCGGCGGTCCGCTCGGGCGCGGCGGCCCGCAGCGCGGCCAGCAGCCGCGCCGGGTAGCCGTCGACGGGCACGACGTGCTGCCCGTCGAAGAGCGAGGGGAACACCCGGGTCATCGCCCGCCGGTTCTCGATGACGTACGACACCCCGCTGGGCACCCGTACGTTGTCCTCCAGGACCCGGAAGTCCCCGGCCTCGTCGCGCACCAGGTCGATGCCCGCGACATGGATGCGGACCCCGTTCGGGGGCTCCACCCCGTGGGCCGCGCGGTGGAAGTGCGGGGAGGTCAGCAGCAGCCGCCAGGGGACGACACCGTCCTCGAAGGCCCGGCAGCGCCCGTAGGCGTCGGCGAGGTAGGCCTCCAGTGCCCTGACCCGCTGTCCGACCCCGCGTTGTATGAAATCCCACTCGACGGCGTCGAGGATCCTCGGCACGAGGTCCAGCGGCCAGGGCCGTTCCTCGCCCGCGAAGGCGTAGGTCACGCCACGGTCGGTGAACGCACGGGCCATCTGGTCCGCCCGGAAGCGCAGTTCACCTGGTTCGATCGGCTGGAGCGCCGCCAGTACCGGCTCATAGGCGGTCCTGACCTCACCCGGCCGCTCGAACATCTCGTCCCACGCATCGGCCAACGCGTATGCGTCAAATATGTCCGCCATGGCCAGAAGGTAAGTGCGGGAGGTAACAGGGGGATCACCCCGCGGTTTCCGGGAACGCACGCCTCCGGAAGACGTTCCCCGGGTCCGGCCGGGCTCCCCCGTCGCCCGGCCGGACCGACCCGGGTGGGGCGCACCCGGGGGGAAGTGGAATCAACCATGCCCGGGTCTGCCGGCGCGCACCACCATCAGCTTGTTGCAATGCGAGGGGTGGAGGCCGGGAGAAACTCGGTTATATGAGTGGTTTTCCGCTGCCCTGGCCGGGGGAGCCGTGTTGCGGAGCCGGTCCGCGCCGCGCATAGTTGCGTCGCGGAAGGCGCGTCGGACGCGTCGGAGAGGTGTCAGTCGGGGGTGGGATGGGCGATGGCCGGGCACGGGACGGAGGAGCATCCTCACGGTGCTGACCGACTGTGCGAGGCCGGGGATCGCGTGTATTCCCGGGCCGTACGGCGGGGACGGGTGCCGCGCGGCGACGCCGGGCCGGTTCCCTGTCTGCTGGAACTGGCCCTGCTGCATCCCGATCCCGACGACATGGAATGGCTGGTGCCGACCTCCCCGCAGGAGGTCATGACCAGGCTGCTGCGCGGTCTGCACGACGAGGTGAGCGCGAGCGAGCGGCGGATGGGTTCGGCCGTCGCCGCCTTCGAGTGGTACGCCGGTCTCGGCGGCCCGGCGCCGGGCGCGCGGGCCGGGGAGGGCGCGGCGATCCGGGTCCTGGACGGCCCCTCGCGCATCCAGGCGGCCCTGGACCAGGCGACCGAGGCGTGCACGACCGAGGTGCTGACGGTGCAGCCGGGCGGCATCCGGCGCGAGCAGGAACTGTCGGAGGGCCTGCACCGGGCGCTGGAGCTGCGCGGCCGGGGCGTGCGGATGCGCGACCTGTACAACCATGTGGCCCGGCACGGTCAGGGGCTGCTGAACTATCTGGAGCTGATGGGTGACGCGGTGGAGGCCCGCACCCTGGACGAGGTCGTCGACCGGCTGATCCTCTTCGACCGCAAGGTGGCCTTCATCCCGGCGAACGCCGACCGCACGATGGCGCTGGAGCTGCGCCACCCGGCGCTGATCGCCTACCTGGTGACGGTCTTCGAGCGGCTGTGGCGGCTCGCGATCCCGCTGACCGCCCCGCTCCCGGAGACCCGGATCGAGGGCATCTCGCACCGTGAGCAGTCCATCGCCGCGCTGCTGGCGGAGGGCCACCAGGACGCGGTGATCGCCGAGCGCCTCGGGATCAGCGTCCGCACCTGCCGGGCCCATATCGCGCGTCTTTCGGAGACCCTGGGCGCGGCGAGCCGGACCCAGCTGGGGGTGCGGATCGCGCAGGTGGGGCTGGACGGGCCGGTGGAGGTGAGCGGGCTCGGGGCTCCGGGGGCGGAACGGGCGGAGGGGAACGAACGGGCGGACGCGGTCGGCCGCGACCTGCCGGGTCAGGTCACCGGTGTTCTTCCCGGTCGAGGATTCCCGACCGGCCGATGAGATAGCCGAGTTGGGCGCGGCTCTCGCTGCCGAGGCCGGCGGCGAGCTTGGCGATGTGGACCCGGGCGGTGCGGATGTTCATGCCGAGGCGCGCGGCGATGACCGCGTCGGTGTGACCCTCGACGAGGAGGGTGGCGATGGCCCGTTGACGGGGGGTCACCCCGTTGAGGGAGGGCCGCTGCACGGCCTCGGGGTACATGGGGGTGGCCAGCCGCCACAGGCGGTCGAAGGCCGTGGCCAGAAAGGCGATCAGGGCGGGGTGGCGGACCTCGAGGGCGAGGGTGCCGTCCTCGTTGGCGGGGAGGAAGGCCACCGTGCGGTCGACGACGATCAGCCGGTCGGTGACCTCGTCGAGGCCGCGTGCCTCGGCGTCGCCGCTGAGCAGCTCGTAGTGGCTGATGATGATCTGGATGTGCCGGGTGGTGTGCTGGTAGAGCGTGCGGATACGGCAGCCGCGGTCGAGGACGGCCTGGTCGCGCCGGCGGGCGAGCTCGATGGTGGCGGCGGCCCGTTCGGTGTCGAGGCCGGTCCGCGGCTGGATGCACAGCAGTTCCTCGCGCATCTCGTCCATGGCCACGGTGATGGCCTGGTTGATCTGCTCGTTGCCGCTGAGGACGCGCAGGGAGGCGGACTCGGCGGGGGCGGTGCGGCTGCCGGTGAGCCGCATGAGGGGTTCGAAGAGGGCGGCCAGCTGCTCCTCGTGGCGCCGTTCGTCGGCGATCCGGGCCGCGGTGGCCTTCAGTTGGCGGTGCAGGGCGACGGCCGGGGCGACGGGCTCCAGTCGGCGCATGTCGTCGACCGCCGGGTGGAGCAGGCCCAGGTCGAGCAGACAGGGGGCGGTCTCGGCGTCACCGGCCGCGAGGTGCCCCTCGCGCAGGGCGCGTTCGTAGAGCTGTCTGCCCTGGGCGCAGAGCTCTGCCACGCCGTGGTGGGGGTGCGGCGGCGTGTTCACGTCGGGTCTCTTTCCTGGTCGAGGATTCCGGAGCGGGCGATGAGGTAGCCGAGCTGGGCGCGGCTCTCGCTGCCGAGGACGGCGGCGAGCTTGGCGATGTGGACGCGGGCGGTGCGGATGTTCATGCCGAGGCGGTCGGCGATGACCGCGTCGGTGTGCCCCTCCACCAGGAGGGTGGCGATGGCCCGCTGGCGCGGGGTGACCCCGTTCAGGGTGGGCTGGCGGACGGCCTCGGGGTACATGGGGGTGGCGAGGTGCCAGAGGCGGTCGAAGGTGGTGGCGAAGTACCGGAGCAGTGTGGGGTGGCGTATTTCGAGGGCGAGTGTGCGGTCCTTGTTGGCCGGGATGAAGGCGACGGTGCGGTCGAGCAGGATGAGCCGTTCGGTGACCTCGTCGAGGGTGCGGGCCTCGACGTCGCCGCGGAGTCGTTCGTAGCGGGCCTGGACGGTGGGGGCGTACCGCAGCGTGTGCTGGTAGAGGGTGCGGATACGGCCACCGCGGTCCAGGAAGGCCTGGTCGCGGGCTATGGCTTCGGTGTGGACGGCCGGGGGCGGGCCGATGTGGGTGCTGTGGGGCTGGATGCAGAGGATCTCGAGGCGGGTGTCGGCCATGGCCCTGGTGATCGTGGCGTTGATCAGGGGCATGCCACTCAGAAGAGTGGTGGTGTGTACCGTCGAGGCCGTGGCATGGCACGCGTCGAGCCGCAGGAAGGGTTCGAAGGTGTCGACGAGCAGGGCTTCGCGCTGCCGTTCGGCCGCGATGCGGTGACCGGTGGTGCGCAGCAGCCGGTGCAGGGCGAGGAGCGGCGGGGCGGGTTGCAGCAGATCCGCGTCGTCGATGGTCGGGTGCAGCAGGCCGAAGTCGAGCAGACAGGGGGCGGGTTCGGCTTCGGTGACTGCGAGCCGCCCTTCGCGCAGGGCGCGTTCGTACAGTCGCGCGCCCTCGGCACACAGCTCCTCCGCGCCGTGCGGCGTGTGTGCTGCGGGACGTCGTCCCTCCGGTCCCGTCACCTCACTCGTCCCGGACCAGGATCCCGGACTGCGCTATGAGGTAGCCGAGTTGGGCCCGGCTGCCGCTGCCGAGGGCGGTGGCCAGCTTGGCTATGTGGGCGCGGCAGGTGCGTACGTTCATGCCCAGGCGGCGGGCGATGGCCTCGTCCACGTGCCCCTCCACGAGGAGTTTGGCGATGGAGTGCTGGATGTCGGTGAGGCCGTCGGGGGCGGTCTCGTACGGTGCGCCGGCGTTCAGCGGCACCGCCCGGTTCCACATGAACTCGAACACTTTCATGAGGTAGCCGACCAGCCCGGCGTGGCGGATCTCCAGGGCGACCTGGCGGTCGTCGCGGATGGGGATGAAGGCGACCGTTTCGTCGCAGATGATGAGCCGCTCGACGAGTTCGTCGATGGTCCGGTACTCCACCTTGCCGTCGGCGAACTTGTCCACGTAGGCGAGCTTTTCGGGGCTGTAGCGGGCCGTGTGCTGGTACAGCGTGCGGATCCGCACCCCGCGTTCGATGAGCGGCCGGTCCCGCTCCAGGCCCTCGATGAGCCGTCGTTCGGGGCGGTGGCCGCTCGGCTGGACCGTCAGCATCTCGTTCTGGCACTGGGACGTGGCCAGGTCCAGCGCCGCGTTGATCCGGTCGAGCCCCTCCAGCACGGTGATGGAGTGCGTGGACGCGGTGACCTGGGCGCTCAGGGCCATGAACGGCTCGAAGGCGTCGGCCAGTTCGATGGAGGCCCGGCGGCGCTCGGTGATCTCGAGTTCGAGGGGGTTGAGGCGCTGGGCCAGGGCGACCGAAGGGGGAACCGGGCGGAGCCAGTTGGCGTCGTCGGGGTCGGGGTGCAGTAGCGCGAACTCCATCAGGCAGGGAGCGGCCTCCACGTCCGCGCGTGCGATACGTCCCGTCCTCAGTGCATCCACATACAGGCGGCTACCCTCGTCGCATAGCGCGGTCACGGCATGGGGATGTTTCCCTTTAGTCCGATTTGTTGTCAAATCTCCACCCCCCAGGGTCCTGAACGTGCAGGAACATGATGCACCGATCGTGTGGCCATGACGTGCCCGAATGAGCCATCGTCTAAGTCGACGGGGGAAGAGGGGACCTTCAAGTGAGGACGAAGCCGACTATGGGTAAGAGAATGCTTCGCTCGGTGCTTGTCGCCGCCTTCTCCGCCGTTGTGGCCTTCGGATCGCTGGGTGGCCTCCCGGACGCGAAGGGTGACATGCGGGCGGACAGCGTGTGGGCGACCACGCCGGAGTCCGTCGTGGCCGACGGCGACACTCCTGTCGGAACTGACGACAGTGTGTGGGCCTGACCATGACCAATCCGCCCGACGACCGCTCCTTCCGCCGCGAGATGGCCACCGCCTACCGCTCCGGCTGGCACTTCATCGACCTGGTCACCGCCATCCCCCACAGCGGTGACTCGTTGATGGTGACCGTGTTCGGAGAACCGGTGGTCGTCACGCGGGACGAGGAGGACGACGTCCGGGCCTACCGGTGCCTGCGGCGCCCTCGGGGGGCGCCGCAGCCCGTACGGTGCGCGATCCGGTACGGAATGATCTTCGTGAACCTGGACCAGCGCGACCACCAGCTGGCGGAACCGGCGCCCCAGGCCGCTCCGCACACCATCTCAGCCACCCCCCGCAGTGCCTGACGCGATTCCCCCGTCGTAACAGATCGCCTCAGGTGCTTCCCCCCGCAGCGGCGTCACCGTGACCTGAACACGGTGACGCCGCTGCAGTTTTCCGGGGACATTTCCCCGTATCGGCGAGTATCGGAGTGCTTGCGCCGTGGCTGGAAAACGCCGTATTGCGGGGGTGCCGGGTTTCGGCCCGCCGTGGCCCGCGGGAGCCGGGGCCGGGTCAGCCGCGGCCCATCGCCCGGCCCACCTCGATCTCGATCACCACCCGGCTCGGGTTCACCCGCGGTGTCCTGCCGTACCGCTCGGCATAGCGCCGCTCCGCCTCCGCGACCCGCATCGGCTCGGTGCGGACGTACGCCCGGCCCTCCAGCGTGGCCCAGCGGCGGCCGTCCACCTGGCAGACCGCGACCCGGGCGCCCTGGGATTCCGCCGCGAGGACGTTGCGCACCTTCCTGCTCGCCTTGTCCGCGATCACCCGAGCCAGGCCGCGCTCCGGGTCGTATGTCACTCCGACGGGCACCACGTGCGGGCTTCCGTCCGGCCGGGGTGTCGTCAGCGTGCACAGATGGCGTTCCCGCCAGAAGGCGAGGTACGCGGCGTCGAGAAGCTGGGGGTTGGTGGTCATGTGCCCGGAATCTAGCCGCTGCGGAACCCGCCACCGAACCCGCCACCGAACCGGCCACCGAACCGGCCGCCGGCCCGCCACCGAACCCGGTGCGGAATCGGACGCCTGAACTTGAGCGGAATGGACTCAACTTTGTGTACGCTGGCACAGTCAGACAAAGGAGAAGGCTGACGCCAGGAGGAGACAGCGAACGTGGACGCCGAGCTGACCAACCGGAGCCGGGACGCGATCAACGCGGCCAGCAACAGGGCCCTGTCCGCAGGGCACCCCGATCTCACCCCCGCCCATCTGCTGCTCGCGCTGCTCCAGGGCCAGGACAACGAGAACATCGTCGACCTCCTCGCCGCGGTCGGCGCAGACCAGGCGGCCGTCCGCGCGGGGGCCGAACACGTCCTTGCCGGTCTGCCCAGCGTGACCGGCTCCACCGTGGCGCCCCCGCAGCCCAACCGTGAGCTGCTCGCCGTCATCGCCGACGCGCAGGCGCGGGCCAAGGAACTGGGCGACGAGTTCCTCTCCACCGAGCACCTGCTGATCGGCACCGCCGCGAAGGGCGGCCAGGCCGCCGACGTGCTCGGCCGGCACGGCGCCGGCCCGGAGAAGCTGCAGGACGCCTTCAAGAAGGCCCGCGGCGGCCGCCGGGTCACCACCGCCGACCCCGAGGGCCAGTACAAGGCCCTGGAGAAGTTCGGCACCGACTTCACCGCCGCCGCCCGCGACGGCAAGCTCGACCCGGTCATCGGCAGGGACCAGGAGATCCGCCGCGTCGTGCAGGTCCTCTCCCGCCGTACGAAGAACAACCCCGTCCTCATCGGCGAGCCCGGCGTCGGCAAGACCGCCGTCGTCGAGGGACTCGCCCAGCGGATCGTCAAGGGGGACGTGCCGGAGTCCCTGAAGGACAAGCGGCTCGTCGCGCTCGACCTCGGCGCGATGGTCGCCGGGGCGAAGTACCGGGGCGAGTTCGAGGAGCGCCTGAAGACCGTCCTCGCCGAGATCAAGGAGAGCGACGGCCAGATCATCACCTTCATCGACGAGCTGCACACGGTCGTCGGCGCGGGTGCCGGCGGCGACTCCGCCATGGACGCCGGCAACATGCTGAAGCCGATGCTCGCCCGCGGTGAGCTGCGCATGGTCGGCGCGACCACGCTCGACGAGTACCGCGAGCGCATCGAGAAGGACCCCGCACTGGAGCGCCGCTTCCAGCAGGTCCTGGTCGCCGAGCCGAGCGTCGAGGACACCATCGCCATCCTGCGCGGGCTCAAGGGCCGCTACGAGGCCCACCACAAGGTCCAGATCGCCGACAGCGCGCTGGTCGCGGCCGCGACCCTCTCCGACCGGTACATCACCTCCCGCTTCCTGCCCGACAAGGCCATCGACCTCGTTGACGAGGCCGCCTCCCGCCTCCGTATGGAGATCGACTCGTCCCCCGTCGAGATCGACGAGCTCCAGCGGTCCGTGGACCGGCTGAAGATGGAGGAGCTGGCCATCGGCAAGGAGACCGACGCCGCCTCCCGCGACCGCCTGGAGAAGCTGCGCCGCGACCTCGCCGACAAGGAGGAGGAGCTGCGGGGCCTGACCGCCCGCTGGGAGAAGGAGAAGCAGTCCCTCAACCGGGTCGGCGAGCTGAAGGAGAAGCTCGACGAACTGCGCGGCCAGGCCGAGCGCGCCCAGCGCGAGGCCGACTTCGACACCGCCGGCAAGCTGCTGTACGGCGAGATCCCGGCCCTCGAACGCGACCTGGAGGCCGCCACCGAGGCCGAGGAGGCGTTGACATCTTCCGCCTCCGGCGGGGGCGCCAAGGACACCATGGTCAAGGACGAGGTCGGCTCCGACGACATCGCCGACGTCGTCGCCGCCTGGACCGGCATCCCGGCCGGCCGCCTCCTGGAGGGCGAGACGCAGAAGCTGCTCCGCATGGAGGCCGAACTGGGCCGCCGTCTGATCGGCCAGTCGGAAGCCGTCCAGGCCGTCTCGGACGCCGTACGCCGCTCCCGCGCGGGCATCTCCGACCCCGACCGCCCGACCGGCTCCTTCCTCTTCCTCGGCCCGACCGGCGTGGGTAAGACCGAGCTCGCCAAGGCCCTCGCCGACTTCCTCTTCGACGACGAGCGGGCCATGATCCGCATCGACATGTCGGAGTACGGCGAGAAGCACAGCGTCGCCCGCCTCGTCGGCGCGCCCCCCGGCTACGTCGGCTACGAGGAGGGCGGCCAGCTCACCGAGGCGGTCCGCAGGCGCCCGTACAGCGTCGTACTCCTGGACGAGGTCGAGAAGGCCCACCCCGAGGTCTTCGACGTCCTCCTCCAGGTCCTCGACGACGGCCGCCTCACCGACGGCCAGGGCCGCACGGTCGACTTCCGCAACGCGATCCTCGTCCTGACCTCCAACCTGGGCAGCCAGTACCTGGTCGACCCGGTCTCCACGGAGGCGGAGAAGAAGGAACAGGTCCTGGAGGTGGTCCGTGCCTCCTTCAAGCCGGAGTTCCTGAACCGCCTCGACGACCTGGTCGTCTTCTCGGCCCTGTCCAAGGACGAGCTGGGCCGGATCGCCCGCCTCCAGATCGACCGCCTCGCCCGCCGCCTCGCCGACCGCCGCCTCACCCTGGAGGTCAGCGACGCGGCCCTCGCCTGGCTCGCCGACGAGGGCAACGACCCCGCCTACGGCGCCCGCCCCCTGCGCCGCCTGGTCCAGACGGCCATCGGCGACCGCCTCGCCAAGGAGATCCTCTCCGGCGAGGTCAAGGACGGCGACACGGTCCGCGTGGACGCCTTCGGCGAGGGCCTGCTCGTGGGGCCGGCGACCGGCAAGACGCTGTGACCCCGAGCGTTTCCGCCGCAGGGTGAGTATCGAGTCGATAAGCGGTGTTTGACGTAACCTCCCGGCGGGTCAGCCCGTTCCTCCGGCCGGGAGGGATGTCGTATGAAACGAGTTCTGGCCGTTCAGCGCATCAGCCGCGACACGGGGCCCAAGGGGCCGGGATTCCGGCGCACTCGTCGTTGATCCGTCACGCAGAGTCGGCCCGCCGCCGAGGCAGGTTGCCGCCCGGGGGCCAAGAGAGAGAGGGTGGGACGTATACGCGCGGTCGCAGTGACGGCCGGCGAGCCAGACGACCGCAGGAGTCTTCAAGTATGTCCATCGACCCGTCCTCGATTCCGAACTTCGGGGGCCAGCAGCCCGAGCCGCAGCCCCAGGGACCGGCGGGCCCCGTAGTCCCGGATCAGGACCTCGTGAAGCAGCTCCTCGACCAGATGGAGCTGAAGTACGTCGTCGACGACGAGGGTGACCTCGCGGCGCCGTGGGAGGAGTTCCGTACGTACTTCATGTTCCGCGGCGAGGGTGACCAGGCGGTCTACTCGGTGCGGACGTTCTACGACCGGCCCCACCAGATCGACGACAAGCAGCAGCTGCTGGAGGCGATCGACGACTGGAACCGGCGCACCCTGTGGCCCAAGGTCTACACGCACACCCACGACGACGGCACCGTCCGCCTCATCGGCGAGGCGCAGCTGCTGATCGGCGCCGGCGTGAACATCGAGCTGTTCGTCTCCTCGACGGTGAGCTGGGTGCGCGCGGCCATCGAGTTCGACAAGTGGCTGGTGGAGCAGCTGGGCCTGGAGAAGGAAGTCGACGACACGGACGGCGGGCCCGAGGAGGGCGACGAGTAGGTCGCGACCGGCCCGTCCGTCACGGCGCGGCACCGTCCACAGCCTGTGGACGGTGCCGCCTGCCGTTTTCAGCCCGCGAGCGCTTCAGGCGGGCACCGCCTCCTTCAGCTGCCGCATCAACCGATCGGCTGATGCCGCTTCGAGCGTGATGGGTGATGCCTCAGCCCCGGCCCACGGGTGACGCTCGACGCATGAGCATGGCGAGCGTGAGCACGACGGCCCGCGGTCCTGTCGTCGAAGTCAGTGACCTGCGGAAGTCCTACGGCGGACGGGCCGTCGTCGACGGTGTCTCCTTTGTCGTCGACGAGGGCGAGATCTTCGGGATCCTCGGTCCGAACGGCGCCGGCAAGACCACCACCGTCGAGTGCGTCGAGGGACTGCGCGTCCCTGACGCGGGCCGGATCCGTGTGGCGGGGCTCGACCCGGTCGACGATCACGAGGCGGTGACGCGTGTCCTCGGCGCCCAGCTCCAGGAGAGCGAACTGCAGCCCAAACTCACCGTGCGTGAGGCACTGGAGCTGTACGCCGCCCTGTACCCGAGCCCCGCGGACTGGCGTCTGCTTGTCGAACGCCTGGGCCTCACAGGGCAGCTCACCACCCGGTTCGCCAGGCTCAGCGGCGGCCAGAAGCAGCGTCTGTTCATCGCGCTCGCGCTGATCGGGAACCCGAGGATCGTTGTGCTCGACGAGCTCACGAGCGGGCTGGACCCGCGCGCTCGCCGTGACACCTGGCAGCTCATCGAGGACGTTCGCGCAGGCGGCGTCACCGTCCTGCTCGTCACGCACTTCATGGAGGAGGCGCAGCACCTGTGCGACCGGGTCTTACTGATCAACAAGGGGCGGATCGCCGCGCTCGACACGCCCCGCGGGTTGATCGGCCGTGCGGCGGGCTCCACCGTCATTTCGTTCACGCCGTCGGCGCCGCTCGACGACGAGGAACTGGCCTCGCTGCCCGCGCTCGCGTCCGTCGAGCACAAGGACAGCCGGATCACGCTCGGCGGAACCGACGAGACCGTCGACGCGGTCATCTCGCTCCTCGCCCGGCACCGCATCACCGCGCACCAGCTCCGCGTCACCGGCGCCACGCTGGACGACGCCTTCCTCGACCTGACGACGACCTGATGTACGACGCACCTACCACGGGACAGCCGGACCGGAGCCGCACCATGACCGCCACCCGTGCCGCCTCCCCCCCCACAGCGCAGTCCTGCGAGCCGAGGTCCGGCTTTTTCTCCGCGAGCCCGGCAACCTCTTCTGGATCCTGGGGTTCCCGCCTCTGCTGCTGGCGGTTCTTGGCTGCGTCCCGCCGTTCCGGAAGGCCAACGACGACCTCGGCGGCATCCGGCTCATCGACACGTACGTGCCCGTGACCGTGCTGATCGCCCTGATCGTGGCCGGAATCCAGGCGATGCCACCCGTCGTCACCGGTTACCGCGAGCGCGGCATCCTGCGCCGTATGTCGGCGACCCCGGTACGCCCGCCCGCCCTGCTGTCAGCGCAGATGGCCCTGCACGGCGCCGCAGCCCTGGTGTCGGCGCTGCTGTCGCTGGCGGTGGGGTGGCTCGCCTTCGACGTACGGCTGCCGGATCAGCCCTGCGGATACGTCCTGGCACTGCTACTCGCTGTTGCCGCCGCCCTGGCGATGGGAGCCCTTGTGGCAGCGCTGTCCCGCACCGCGAAGATCGCGACCGCGGTCGGCTCCGCGGTGTTCTTCCCGATGATGTTCTGCGCGGGTGTCTGGGTGCCCGTGCAGGTGATGCCGGATGTCCTCGTCCGCGCAGTCGGGTTCACCCCCTTCGGCGCCGCCGCCCGCGCCCTTGACCAGGCAGCGGCGGGCGACTGGCCCGCCTCGTCCCACCTGGGCATCCTCGCCGCGTGGGCGATCGTCCTCTCGGCTGCGGCCACGCGCTGGTTCCGGTGGGAGTAGGAAGCCGTCCGTGCAGACTGGGGGAATGACGGCGGCGGACACGGACATCGAGCGGCGCTGGGAACTGCTCCGCAGGTGGGGGCCGTACGGGCTGCTCGCCATTGCCACGCTCCTGTCGATGGCTACCGCCGAGCTGATGCCGAGCACGGCCGAACGGAACGCGCCCGCGGTGCTGGTGCTCGCGGCGCTCGCGCTTCAGCTGTGGTGGGGCCGGGCCGGACGGACGCGCCCCGGCCCGACGCCCGCCGGGGCGGCGTACTACACCGTGCGCTGGGCGATCGGTTTTGCGCTCACGTGGCTGAACCCGTTCTTCGCGTTCTACGCGGTCACCGGCTACTTCGACGCCGACAAGCTGCTTCCCGGGGGGAAACGCTGGTGGCGGATCGGGCCGTTCGCCTGCTCTGTGGCCGTGGCGGGTTCGCAGGCCGGTGGAATGCCGTTTCGGAGTGGAGCGCAATGGGCGGTGTTCGCCGGGCTGCTGGTGGCCAACAACGTGCTGCTGACGGTGGTCAGCAACCTCTCCGCGCAGGAGGAGGAACGGTCCCGCGCCCGGGCCGCCACCATCGCCGAACTCGAACGCACCAACGCCGCCCTTGAGCAGGCTCTCGACGAGAACGCCGCTCTGCACGCCCAACTCCTTGTTCAGGCGAGGGAAGCGGGTATCGCCGACGAGCGCAGGCGGCTGGCCGCGGAGATCCACGACACCATCGCGCAGGGCCTTACCGGCATCATCGCCCAGCTCCAGGTCGTCGCGAACACGCCCGACCCGGCGGCTGCCCACGAGCACGTGAACTGTGCCGCCGACCTTGCCCGCCACAGTCTCGGCGAGGCCCGCCGCTCAGTGCGGAATCTCGCACCCGTGGCCCTGGCGCACGACGGGTTGCCGCAGGCCCTGCGGAAGTCGGTCGCCCAGTGGGCCGAACAGAACGGCGTACGCGCCGAGTTCACGCTCACGGGCACGGTGGAGCACCTCCATGGAGAGGTGTCGGCGACCCTCCTGCGGATCACCCAGGAGGCCCTGGCCAACGCGTCAAAGCACGCCTCCGCCTCCCGCGTCGGTGTCACGCTCAGCTTCATGGACGGCGAGGTCACCGTGGACGTGCGCGACGACGGCCGGGGCTTCGACTCGCTGACACTGCCCGAACGCACCGGCACCGCCGGCTTCGGCCTCGACGGCATGCGCGCCCGCGCCGAACGCATCGCGGGCTCGCTCACCGTCGAGTCCGAACCGGGGTACGGCACGGCGGTGTCGGCCCGCGTACCGTTGGTGCGCCATGACCGATGACATGAGTGTCGCCGTGACCGAAGGTGCCGTGATCTCCCTCCTCATCGTCGACGACCATCCCGTGGTACGGGACGGTCTGCGCGGCATGTTCGAATCCGCGCCCGGCTTCACCGTGCTCGGCGAGGCATCCAACGGCGTGGACGCGGTCACGCTGGCTCGCGCGTGCGCAGGCTCCGTACAGCGGCCGGGCTGACGCAGGCCGAACTCGGCGACAGGACACACGTGGTGAGCACGCGGATCACGCAGATCGAGCGGGCGTCCGGGGCGAAGCCGACGTTGGAGCTGGCGAGGGCCCTGGATGCGGCCCTCGGCGTGGACGATCTACTGGTCGAGTTGTGGCCGTACGTGTACCGGGAGGCGTTTCCGGACTGGTCGCGGAGGTTCATGGAGTACGCGGCGCGGGCGGTGGCCATCAGGCAGTACGCGGCTCATGTGGTGCCCGGCTTGTTGCAGACGGAGGACTATGCGCGGGCGGTGCTGAGCGTCGGTCGGACACTCGGCAGCGAAGAGCAGTTGGAGGAGCGGGTCGCCCTCGCATGGGACGACAGGAGCGCCTCGGCACACCCGACCGTCCCGAGCTGTGGGTGGTCCTCGACGAGGCGGTGCTCCGGCGCCTGGTCGGCGGGCAGGCGGTGATGCGGGAGCAGTTGGCGCGACTGCTCAGGACCCGGACGGAACCTCACATCACCGTGCGGGTAGTGCCGTTCGACCAGGGCGAGCACGATGTCGAGTCGCGGAAGGGCCAAGGGCGTGCGGGTGGACGGTTCACCGCATCGGGGACGTCTTTCCTGGCGACGGGCAGGACGTTCCGGATGAGGAGTGGATCACTCACGGTGACGCGATCCACCGTGCCATTGAGAAGGGCGGCCCAGCAGCATACGCCGTACGGCACGACTGTGTTGAGCGCACCTGGCCGTGGAAGGCAGCCCCTTGATGGTCGACAGCTCGTTCTTGACCTCGGTGATGGCCCCGCTCGATGTCCGCGCCGTGCGTCTGGTCCTTGCGGACCTGGTCCGAGTACTCGCGCAGGCCCTTGGGCCGTCCACAGCCTGTGGACGGGAGTGGCGTAGGCGCCCGCTCAGCCCGTCAGTGCCTTCAGGCGGGTCACCGCCTCCTCCAGCACGCTCACCTGCTTGCAGAACGCGAACCGTACGAAGGGGGCGCCCGCCTCGCGATGGTCGTAGAAGACCGCGTTGGGGATGGCGACGACACCCGCGCGCTCGGGCAGGGAGCGGCAGAAGGCGAAGCCGTCGCTTTCGCCGAGAGGGCGGATGTCGGTGGTGACGAAATATGTGCCGGCCGGGGCGGAAGACCTTGAAGCCTGCCTGCTCCAGGCCGCCCGCGAGCAGGTCCCGTTTGGCGGGCATGTCCGCGCGGAAGTCCGCGAAGTGCGAGTCGGGCAGGCGCAGGGCCTCGGCAACGGCGTACTGGAAGGGCTCGGAGGCGACGTACGTCAGGAACTGCTTCGCCGAGCGGACCGCGGCCACCGGATTCGGGGTGGCCATAACCCAGCCCACTCCTCGTTCTCGCACTCACTCGCGTGCGGGCCACAGGTCTACACCCTCGAGTAGCAGTGAGCTGTTGTGTACACATGGAGCACTCGGTACCCTTGGGCGCATGACGCAACCCATGCCCATAGAGTCCATCCGCGATGTCCGGGCGCACCTGGCCGAGGTCGTGGAGCGGGCCGACCGGGACGACGTGCCTACCGTGATCACCCGGCGCGGCAAGCAGGTCGCCGCCGTGGTGTCCATCGAGGTGCTGCGCAAATACCAGGAGTGGGAAGAGCGCGAGATCAACCGGATCATCGACGAGCGCATGACCAACCCGACACCCGGCATCCCGATCGAGGACATCATGAGGGAGACGCTGGCGCGCAGTGAGTGAGTACCGCACCGTCTTCCGAGCCGAGGCTCAGGCCGAACTCCGCAAGGTCCCGCGAGACATGGCCCTCCGCATTCTGGCCAAGCTGACTGAGTTGGAGAGCGACCCGATGGGGTTCAGCACCACGGCCCTTGTCTCCCAGCCCGACCGGCGCCGCCTACGGGTGGGCGACTACCGCGTGATCTACACAATCGACAACGGCGAGCTGGTGGTGTGGGTCGTACACGTCGGGCATCGCTCCACCGTCTACGACACCTGAGCACTCCTGGCATCCGGTCATGATGTCCAGCACCGATCCAGAAGGCGGAGCGGACCTGGCACCTGCACCGCAGACGATGCAGGTGCCAGGCCGACCGGAGTGAGAGGGGAGACCGTGCCGGAGGAGGGCGATGTGCAGTTTCGTGTCGCCGAAGCGCTTGCCGGCGTCATGGCCATGCGTCGCGATGGTGTCTGCTGACACGTGACTCTTCCGATGCGGGGGGGCTGAGGTCCACGGACGAACCCAGACCATACGGCTGTTACGCGGCCAGCGACTTGAGCCGGGATACGGCCTCCTCCAGCACGCCTGTCCGCTTGCAGAAAGCAAATCGAACAAAAGGCGCGCCTTGCTCGCGGTGGTCGTAGAAGACCGCGTTGGGGATGGCGACCACGCCCGCGCTCTCGGGCAGGGAGCGGCAGAAGGCGAAGCCGTCACTCTCGCCGAGGGGGCGGATGTCGGTGGTGACGAAGTAGGTGCCGGCCGGGCGGAAGACCGAGAAGCCCGCGTCCGTCAGGCCCGCCGCCAGCAGGTCGCGCTTGGCCAGCATGTCCGCGCGGAAGGCGTCGAAGTAGGTGTCGGGGAGGGCGAGAGCCTCGGCGACCGCGTACTGGAACGGGCCCGACGCCACGTACGTCAGGAACTGCTTCGCCGAGCGCACCGCCGTGACCAGGCCGGGCGCCGCCGTGACCCAGCCGACTCCTCGTTCGTACACCTATTTACGGGTTGCGTAACAGGCCCACGAGGGACATCTCCAGTACCGCCGGTGAGCGGGCCGTTGTTCGCGTCCCGTGGTGCACGGTCCCATGGCATCAGCGCTCGCCTCGCGCTCTCCTGGCCGCCGCCTGTGCTCCGGCCCCGAACGACACCCCTGGCCGTCCCCCTGAAGCGGCCTTGTCGCCACCGGACGACGGAGCCGTGGCGCCGCAGAACCTGTCCGGACCGATTCACGGCCGTACCGCCGGGCTCGGTGATACGGCGCTGTCCGCCGTATCCTGACCGCACAGGGGAAGGAGCCATCCATGAGCGTCGACGCGATCGTGCACACCGAGTTCCCCAAGGGGTACACGGTCCTGTTCGGTGCCGACGGAAAGGTGATCATGACTCCGCGGAGCGAAGAGCACTCCAGCACCATCCGATCGATGCAGATCGACTCCGCTCTCACCCTCGGCCGGCCGTCACGCGAAGGTCACCTCCGACGTGTACATCGACTTTCCCGCCGACGAGAACTCCGCGCCTGATCTGGCGATCCTTCGCGAGGACGCCCGCCGGGAGGGCAAGCGCTACAGCTTCGAGGACGTCCTGCTGACCTCCGAGGTCGTCTCGACCCTTCACCCTCGACCTCGACGAACTCCCGGGCCCGGAGCCTGAGGCAGACGCCCGCTGACGAAGGGCTCCCGGTGCTTGCCGCACCCGGTTGGGCAAGGGCTTTCGCCCTCCAGCAAGCGTCTCGGCGACCCGCGCGACCGAACCCGTTCTCGTCCCGATCCGCTCGTGCGCGCCGACTTGGGACCCGTCGCATGGAACCACTGAGGCGCCAGGCAGACTCTCCGTGGTGTAGTCCCTTTGACCAAAGGATGATCCACGCATGATCACGCTCACCAAGGAAGACGGTCCGGCAGACCTGGACGGAGTGACCCACCTGTCCATCGGGGTTTCCTGGGATCCCACGGCTGGCAGCAGTGGCGGGGTGCTGGGCAAGCTGCGCCGTAAGACCGGCACCGACCTCGACCTGATCGCCATCGCCATGCAGGGCGGGGACCCGGTGCGCCTCGCGGGTCTCGACTCGCTGGACCCTATGGGCAACGGCTCGCTGGTCCACAGTGGCGACAACCAGACGGGACGCGGGGACGGGGACGACGAGACCGTGACCGTTGAGTTCGCCCGGGTGCCGCCCAACATCACGTCGATCGTGTTCGTCGCCGCCGCGTACAAGAAGGGCAGTTCCTTCCAGAAGGCGCGCAACATCAGCTTCAAGGTCTACGACGCGACGGGGGGAAGCTCTCAGCAGGTCGCCGACATCTGGCCCAGCCTGCTCACCCAGGACAACGGCTGCGCCGTAGCCAAGGCGATGCGGGTCGGTGAGACGTGGCAACTCGAAGTGATCAATGTGACGGGGAAGATCAAGCAGGGTGACGAGCATGCTCTGATGCGCTTCGCTGTCAGCAAATAATGCGAACCTGGGGCCCGGCATCCGAGTGGCGTCCAGGCCCTGGGACACGGCCCGTGGCGCTGGCTGCCGGCGATGCGCAACCGGCTATTCCCTCATCGCGACCGGGGAGCAACGCGATGTGCCCTCATGGCCGTGTGGGTCTTCGCTGAGCTCAGAAAGCCAGGCGTCGTAGCCGACTGGCCGCCTCGTGGAGAACGTCGTCGCTCTTGCAGAAGGTGAAGCGGATCTGGCTGCGGCCGGCGTCGGGGTCGTCGTAGAAGACGGAGTTGGGGATGGCGACGACGCCGCAGCGTTCGGGGAGGGCGCGGCAGAAGGCGTAGGCGTCCTTTTCGCCGAAGGGCGTGATGTCGGTGGTGATGAAGTACGTGCCCTGAGGCTGGTAGACCTCGAAGCCGGCCGCGCGCAGGCCGTCGCCGAGCAGGTCGCGCTTGCGGCGGAGGTCGGCGCGGAAGTTGTCGAAGTACGCGTCCGGCAGGCGCAGCGCTTCGGCGATCGCGTACTGGAAGGGGCCCGCGCTGACGTAGGTCAGGTACTGCTTGGCCGTTCGGGCGGCGGTTACGAGTTCCTGGGTACTGGTCACCCAGCCGACCTTCCAGCCAGTGAAGGAGAACGTCTTGCCGGCGGAGCCGATCGTCACCGTGCGCTCGCGCATGCCGGGGAGGGTGGCCAGCGGGATGTGTTCCGCCTCGTCGAACACCAGGTGCTCGTACACCTCGTCCGTGACGACCAGCAGGTCCCGTTCCACCGCCAGCGCGGCGATCGCGGTCAGCTCCTCGCGGGTGAGGACCGTGCCGGTCGGGTTGTGCGGGGTGTTGATCAGGAGGAGGCGGGTGCGGTCGGTGAGCGCGTCGCGCAGCTCGTCCAGGTCGAGGCGGAAGCGGGCGTGCTCCGGGTCCGGGCGCAGGGTGACCGGCACGCGTGTGGCGCCCGCCATGGCGATGCAGGCCGCGTAGGAGTCGTAGTACGGCTCCAGGGCCACCACCTCGTCGCCCGGCTCCAGCAGGGCCAGCAGGGTGGCGGCGATGGCCTCCGTGGCGCCCGCGGTGACCAGGACCTCGGTGTCGGGGTCGTAGGACAGACCGTAGCGGCGGGCCTGGTGCGCGGCGATCGCCGTGCGCAGCTCGGGGACGCCCGGGCCCGGCGGGTACTGGTTGCCGCGGCCGTCCCGCAGCGCCCGCACCGCCGCCTCACGGACCTCCTCCGGGCCGTCGGTGTCCGGGAAGCCCTGCCCGAGGTTGATGGATCCGGTCGCCGCCGCCAGGGCGGACATCTCGGCGAAGATCGTCGTCCCGAATTCGGCGAGGCGGCGGTTGAGCAAGGGGCGTGAGCTGGAGGTCATGCCGTTCATCCTGCGCCGAAGCTCTGGAGTTCCTCAAGTGTGCTTTGGCGGGTGGGACGGGAGGGCATCCCCCGTTCACGCAGGCGCTCGGGCCCTGCGCGAGGCGCCCACGGGGGGCCGCTTCGGGGGATTCGGAAGGAGGGTGACGCCATGGTCGTCGGCATCATCCTGGCGGTGATCGCAGTGCTCTTCGTGGCGGTGCTCGTCGTCAACGCCCGCCGCAGGAGCGGCAGGCGCAGGCACCCCTACGGCCGTCCGGTGCGGTCGTACAGCGGCGGCTCGGCGAGCCGCGGCCACTCCGGCAGCAGGGCCGTCAGCAGGACCGGCAGCAGTTCCAGCGGTAGTTCCAGCAGTGGTTCCAGCAGTGGTTCCAGCAGCGGCGCCGACGCCGCCGCCGCGAGCTGGTGGGTGTTCGGCGGCGACAGCGGATCGTCCGGCCACCACTCGGGTCATTCCGGCCATTCGGGCGACTCCGGCGGCCACTCGGGTCACTCCTGCGGTGGCGGTTCGTCCTGCGGGGGCGGCGGTGGGTCGTCCTGCGGCGGCGGCGGTTCGTCGTGCGGCGGAGGCGGCGGAGGCGGCGGATGCGGTGGAGGCAGCTGACACGGGGCAGCTGAGCTCCCCCAGGGGGGAGCCGCATCCGGACCGCGGGGCCCGCCCCTGACCAGGGCGCCCCGCGGTCGCACCATGCCGGGGAGGGGGCTTCGGGGGGCGTACGCCCGGCCTGTCCGGCGCGCGCCGTGGTTGAACAATTGAGCTGTGGAGCCCCCTGAGGGATGGAAACCCCACGAAGTTGGGTAAAAACGCTGTGGCGTCGCCACTGTTCATGATTCCCTCTAAATCGCCAACGCAGCCCCTCGGACACCGACGGACGTCCCGCGCGGACGCCCTTCACGACCGGGCCGGCCGGGGCCGATCTCCCGGTGTCTACCGGGTCTACAAGGTCTACCGGGGTGCGCCACCTGCCCTCCCTCCTTGCGTCTTCGCGGAGCCGATCCATGCTCACGACCCTGAACACCTCCTACACCGACACGCGCGCGGCCGACCTCGCCTGGGCCCTGGGGCGTGAGCCGCTGCCCGCCCTCGCCACGCTCGACCTCGAACTGTCCGGAACGAAGCTCCAGTTGAGACTGCTGGGAGCCTCGCACCAGGTGCTGCTCGAGGACGAGCAGGGCTGTTGCTCGGAGACGGTGGCCTGCATCCCCGGCAGCAGCACCCCGCTCCCGCTGGGGGTGGCCAAACGGGTGGGCGACTGGGAGTACGAGTTCGCGGCGCGCGTCGAGGTGCTGACGCCGGGCCAGTTCGCCGCCCGCGCCCAGGAACTCCTCGCCCTGGTGTCCGACCATCCGAACGGCCTGGCGGGCGTCTTCCCGGGCAGCCCGCACGCGTTCACCGCCCTCCTCGCCCAGCGCCACGAGGGCCAGGTCCACTGGCGCACCTGGCACGCGTATCCGCAGGACGGGCAGTTGGTGGCGACGAGAACGAGGGTCGGTGTCCGGACGACGGCCGGGCGGAACAGCCCGGTAACGTAACGTCGCACCGTGATCGAACCGCACGCGCCCGCCCCGCCCGGTGCCCCACCGCCCTGGCGCGGCCCCGCGCGGCTGCCCGTCCGGCCGGACGTCGGGCGGTTCCTGGTCCTCGCGTGCGTGTTCGTCTGCGCGGCCTGCGGTCTCGTCTACGAGCTCGAACTCGTCGCCCTCGCCTCCTATCTGATGGGCGACTCGGTCACCCAGGCCTCCGTGGTGCTGTCCGTGATGGTCTTCGCGATGGGCATCGGCTCCCTCGCGGCCAAACGGCTCCGCCGGTTCGCCGCGGCCGGCTTCGGCGCCCTGGAGGCGGTCCTCGCCCTGGTCGGCGGCTGCAGCGCGATGGTGCTGTACGCGGTGTTCGCCTGGACGGGTGACTGGGGCGGACTGTGGGCCGACGGCCCGCGCGTCCTCCTCGTCGCCTTCTCCCTCGCCATCGGTCTGCTCATCGGCGCCGAGGTCCCCCTCCTCATGGAGCTCATCCAGCGCGTCCGCCGCCAGGACGCGGGCGGCGCCGTCGCCGACCTGTTCGCCGCGGACTACGTCGGCGGGCTCGTCGGCGGCCTCGCCTTCCCCTTCCTGCTGCTGCCGTTCTGCGGCCAGCTGACCAGCTCCCTGCTGACCGGCGCGGTCAACGTCGTCGCCGGGGGCGCCCTCGTCCTCGGCCTGTTCCGCCGCGACCTCAGCCGCCGCGCCCGCTGGCTGCTGCCGGTCGCCGGTGTCACCGTGATCGGCGTCCTCGGCTCCGCCGCCGTCCTCGTCGACGACTTCGAGCGGGCCGCGCGCCAGGCGGTCTACGGCGCCGACGTACGGGTCGCGGTGCGGACCGGCGTCCAGGAGGTCGTCCTCACCGGCGGCACCCACGGCCGCCCCCTCGACCTCTACCTCGACGGCCGCTTCCGGGTCGGCGGCGGCGAACGCCGCTACCACGAGGCGCTCGTCCACCCCGCGATGAACGGGCCCCACGCGCGCGTGCTCGTCCTCGGCGGCGGCGACGGCCTCGCCGCCCGCGAGGCCCTCACCCTCCCCGGCGTGCACCGCGTCGACGTCGTCGAACTCGACGCCGGCCTGGTCCGCCTCGCCCGCACCGACCCCGCCCTGACCCGCCTCAACGGCCACGTCTACGACGACCCCCGCGTCCGTGTCGTCACGGCCGACGCCTTCCACTGGCTGCGCGGGGAGCCCCCGACGGCGTACGACGTCGTGCTCGCGGACCTGCCCGACCCCGATGTCACCGCGAGCAGCAAGCTGTACTCCCAGGAGTTCTACGTCCTCGCCCGGCGCGCCCTGGCCCCCGGCGGGCGGCTCGCCGTGCACGCCGGGCCGGTCACCGGCCGGCACCGGGCCTTCTGGACGGTCGAGGCGACCCTGCGGGCGGCCGGACTGCACACCGTGCCCTACCGCGTCGACGTCCGCGCCGCCGGCCGCGAGCGCGCCCCCGACGACTGGGGTTTCGTCCTGGCCGCCCCCGGCACCCGCCCGCCCCTGCGCCTCGATCCCGACGAACGCCCGCACACCCTCACCCAGGCGGGCCTCCTGGCGGACGCGCGGGCGGCCCAGCGCACCCGGGTGGCGGGGGTGCCGCCCTCGACGCTGGTGCATCCGCGCTACTGAGGGGGCGCGGGCGGGGCGGCGCGGGCGGGGCGGCGCGGGCGAATCACTGTTTCGCCGGGTGCGTTCCCGCGACCGCTGGGTAGGCTCCGGCCCTATGGAGCAAGAGGTGTTCGTTCCCGTTCCCGCCGAGCGGCTCAGGGCGGCCCTCGCCGACCCCGCCCAGGTGGCCCGCGCGGTGCCCGGGCTCCAGCAGGACGCCGGGGCCGAGCCCGTCGCCGGGCGGCTGAAGGTCCGGATCGGCGGCCACACCATCACCTACCGGGGGGTCGTACGGGTCTCCGTGCGCGAGGACGGGGCGTACGCCGTGGAGGGCGACGCCACCGAGGCCCGCGGCGGCGGAACCGTGAAACTCACGCTGCTGCTGCGGCTGCGCGAGGCCGACACCGGCACGACCCTCCGCTTCGAGGGCACGGCGTCGGCGCACGGCCGGGTCACCCAGCTGCCCGAGGAACAGGTGGGGGCGGCGGTGACGCGCCTGCTCGGCCGGTTCGCGGAGAAGCTGGGGGCGGGGGCGGCCGAGGGGGCCGAGGGCGCCTTGTCGGAGGGGCCGGAGGGGGACGCCGTAGCGGAGGAAGGGCCCGAGAAGCCCGGCGAGCCCGGCGAGCCCGGCGAGCCCTCCGAGTCCGGTGAGGACCCCGCGATGACCGTGTTCGAGGCCGAGATCCCGCCCCCGGGGCTGGACGAGGGCCTCGACGACTTCGCCGAGCCGATCGAGCCCGCTGAGCCGGCCGAACCCACGGAGGCCCCGGAGCCGGCGGAGTCCACGGAGTCCCCTGGGGCCACGGAGCCGGTCGAGTCCGGCGAGCCCCCCGCCGAGGCCGCGCACGCGCGCCGCACGATGATCGGGCGCAGTGCGGAGGAGGTCGACCACGCCCCGCCGCGCGGGCGGTACGCGCCGGTCCCCGCGCCGCAGACCGTCGCCCCGCACAGCACCCTGCGCTGGGCGGCCCCCGCCGCCGCGCTGGTCGTGGCGTCGGCGATCGTCGTGGGACGGGCACTGCGCCGCCGCAGGTGACGGGGGTGCCGCAGCGCCCACCCTCCCCCCACTCTCGGCTTCGCTCGAGCGGGGGGACCCCCATCGCCTCAGCGGCACGACTGCCCGCAGCCAGGACGACGGCAACCCCCTAGGGGCGCGGGGCTGTGTCGATATGCGGCTACCGCCGCGTGGGCGCGATCGGCCCCCACCGGTCCGCACGCGACGACGATGCCGCAGTTACGGCAGCCAGGTGGCAGGCGGTGCCTGCAACGCCCCCGAGGGGCGCGGGGCCCCAGTAGGGTCGTCCCGTGAGTGACGACCTGAGTGACGACGTGAGTGACGAAGACATCACGCTGACCGCGGGCGACGCGGAGGTGACCGTGCAGCCGGGCAACGGCGGCCGGGTCGGTGGGCTGCGCGTCGGCGGGCTGGAGCTGCTGCGGCAGGGGAAGCGGTTCGGCTGCTTCCCGATGGTCCCCTGGTGCGGGCGGATCCGCGACGGCCGGTTCCTCGACGGCGCGACCGTCCGCCAGCTGCCGCTGAACGCCCCGCCCCACGCCATCCACGGCACCGCCCGCGACGGCGCCTGGAAGGTCGCGCGGCTCACGGCGGACGAGGCCGTGCTGACGTACGACCTGGTGGAGCCCTGGCCGCACCCCGGCCGGATCACCCAGATCGTCCAGCTGACCGAGGAGTCCGTGACGCTCACCATGGGCGTGGAGGCGCACGACTCGTCCTTCCCGGCGCAGATCGGCTGGCACCCCTGGTTCAACCGGAACCTCGGCGGCCCCGCCGGCCAGGACGTCCAGGTCGCCTTCGACCCCGCCTGGCAGGAGGAACGCGGGGAGGACCACCTGCCGACCGGAAACCGTGTCGAGCCGAAGCCCGGCCCCTGGGACGACTGCTTCGGCATGCCCGGCGGCGTCGACGTCACCCTCACCTGGCCGGGGCAGCTGGCGGTGCGGGTGACCAGCCCCGAGGCGTGGGTCGTGGTCTACGACGAGCAGGAGGCCGCCGTCTGCGTGGAGCCGCAGACCGGCCCGCCCAACGGCCTGAACACCCTCCCTCGCCTGGTCACGCCCCTGGAGCCGCTGGAGGCCACGACCACCTGGTCCTGGACCCGCCTCTAAGCTGTTCGGCATGACGGACGTGGATGTACGCGGCGCGCTGCTGCAGCAGATCAAGGACAAGGCCGTGGTGCACGGCAAGGTGACCCTGTCGTCGGGTCTGGAGGCGGACTACTACGTCGACCTCCGCCGTATCACTCTGGACGGCGAGGCCGCCCCGCTGGTCGGGCAGGTGCTGCTCGACCTGACGGCCGACCTGGAGTTCGACGCGGTGGGCGGGCTGACCATGGGCGCCGACCCGGTCGCCGCCGCGATGCTGCACGCGGCGGCGACGCGGGGGCAGCGGCTCGACGCGTTCGTGGTGCGTAAGGCCGCCAAGGCGCACGGTCTGCAGCGGCGCGTCGAGGGCCCCGACATCGCCGGGCGCCGGGTGCTCGTCGTCGAGGACACCTCCACCACCGGCGGCTCTCCGCTGGCCGCCGTGGAGGCCGTGCGCGAGGCGGGCGCCGAGGTCGTCGCCGTCGCGACGATCGTGGACCGGGCGACCGGCGCCGACGCGAAGATCCGCGAGGGGGCGGGTGTGCCGTACCTGTTCGCCTTCTCGAAGGACGAACTGGGACTGGACTGACCAGCCCTTTTGGTCTGGACTTGACCAGGGCGCGGGTCGGCTTCGGAACAGGCATGGACCAGGCATGGACCATCCGCGCATCTCTGGAAAGATGGGGACGACGATGACGTCACATCCAAGGTCTAGGTCAGGGCCGTAGTACCACGCGTACGCGTGTACGCACATCGCCAACCCGCACATACCAAGGAGCGGACAGATGCCCATCGCAACCCCCGAGGTCTACAACGAAATGCTCGACCGGGCCAAGGCGGGCAAGTTCGCCTACCCGGCCATCAACGTGACCTCGACTCAGACCCTGCACGCGGCCCTGCGTGGCTTCGCGGAGGCGGAGAGCGACGGCATCATCCAGATCTCGACCGGTGGCGCCGAGTTCCTGGGCGGCCAGTACAGCAAGGAGATGGTGACGGGCTCCGTGGCCCTCGCCGAGTTCGCGCACATCGTCGCCGAGAAGTACCCGGTCACCGTCGCCCTGCACACCGACCACTGCCCGAAGGACAAGCTCGACGGGTACGTACGTCCGCTGCTCGCGGTCTCCGAGGAGCGCGTGAAGGCCGGCCGCAACCCGCTGTTCCAGTCGCACATGTGGGACGGCTCCGCCGAGACCCTCGCCGACAACCTCGCGATCGCGCAGGAGCTGCTGGCCCGCGCCGCCGCCGCGAAGATCATCCTCGAGGTGGAGATCACCCCGACCGGCGGTGAGGAGGACGGCGTCTCCCACGAGATCAACGACTCGCTGTACACCACGGTCGAGGACGCGATCCGTACGGTCGAGGCGCTGGGCCTGGGCGAGAAGGGCCGCTACCTGCTGGCCGCGTCCTTCGGCAACGTCCACGGCGTGTACAAGCCGGGCAACGTCGTCCTGCGCCCCGAGCTGCTGAAGGAGCTGAACGACGGCGTCGCCGCCAAGTTCGGCAAGCAGTCCCCGTTCGACTTCGTCTTCCACGGCGGCTCCGGCTCCACCGAGCAGGAGATCGCGACCGCGCTGGAGAACGGCGTCGTCAAGATGAACATCGACACGGACACCCAGTACGCCTTCACGCGTCCGGTGGCCGCCCACATGTTCAAGAACTACGACGGCGTCCTGAAGGTCGACGGCGAGGTCGGCTCCAAGTCCACCTACGACCCGCGCACCTGGGGCAAGCTGGCCGAGGCGAGCATGGCCGCGCGGGTCGTCGAGGCCACGCAGAACCTGCGGTCGGCGGGGCAGAAGATCAAGTAAGCCCCCGCTCAAGCCTGCGCCTTTGCAGGTCTGCGGGTCGCTTCCGCAGCGAGCCCGGTGCTTCGGCGCCGGGCTCGCTGTATACCTGGGGGCATGCCCGATGTCCGGCTGTCCTCGTCCCAGGGCAGGTGGACCGTGTTCACCACGGTCCTCGGCTCCAGCATGGCCCTGCTGGACTCCACCGTCGTCAATGTGGCCCTGCCACGTATCGGCGAGGACCTGGACGCCGACCTCGCCGCGCTCCAGTGGACCGTCAACGCGTACATGCTGACGCTGGCCGGTCTGATCCTGCTGGGCGGCTCCCTGGGGGACCGCTACGGACGCCGGAAGGTCTTCGTCATCGGGGTGGTGTGGTTCGCCGCCGCCTCCCTGCTGTGCGGGCTCGCGCCGAGCGCGGGCGTGCTGGTCGCGGCCCGTGCCCTGCAAGGGATCGGGGGCGCTCTGCTGACCCCCGGCTCACTGGCCCTGATCCAGGCGTCCTTCCATCACGACGACCGGGGCCGGGCCGTCGGCCTGTGGTCCGGGTTCGGGGGCATCGGGGCGGCGGTGGGGCCCTTCGTCGGCGGCTGGCTGGTGGACGGGCCGGGCTGGCGGTGGGTGTTCCTGCTGAACGTGCCGCTGGCGGTGGTGTGCGTCCCGGTGGCGCTGCGGCACGTACCGGAGTCGAAGGACGAGCAGGCGCACGGCCGGTTCGACGTCCTGGGCGCGGCGCTGGGCGCGCTGTCGCTGGGGCTGGTGACGTACGCGCTGATCGAGGCGGGCGAGGGATCGCCGCTGGTGGCCCTGGCGGCCGTCGCGGGGATCGCGGCCGGGGTGGCCTTCGTGGTGCTGGAGCGGCGCCGCTCCGACCCGATGATGCCGCCAGACATCTTCGCGTCCCGCCAGTTCACGGCCGTCAACCTGGTCACCCTGTGTGTGTACGCGGCCCTCGGCGGCTTCTTCTTCCTCTCGGTGGTCCAGCTGCAGGTGGTCGCCGGGTACTCCGCGCTCGGCGCCGGTACGGCCCTGTTGCCGACGACCGTGCTGATGCTGCTGTTCTCCTCCCGCTCCGGTGAGCTGGGGGAGCGCATCGGGCCGCGCATCCCGCTCACCGTGGGGCCGCTGCTGTGCGCGGTGGGGATGCTGCTGATGCTGCGGGTCGGCGAGAACGCCTCGTACGTCGCCGACGTGCTGCCCGCCGTCCTGGTGCTCGGCGTCGGCCTGGTCACCCTCGTCGCGCCGCTGACCGCGACGGTGCTGGCCTCGGTGGACGTGGCCCGGGCCGGGCTCGCCAGCGGCATCAACAACGCGGCGGCCAGGGCGGCGGGCCTCATCGCGGTCGCGGCCCTGCCCCTGCTGACCGGCATGGGCCCGGAGTCCTACCGCTCGGCGGACGCCTTCGAGGGACCGTTCCGGCGCTCGATGCTGTGGTGCGCGGGCATCCTGGTGGTCGGCTCGGCCCTCGCCTTCACGACGGTCCGCCGCCCACCGCCGGACTGCGACCACCCGGAGTGCAAGACCCATTGCTGTGTGACGGCTCCGCCGCTGGAGGGGGAGAGGCGGGCACCCCGCGAGCTGGAGTGAGCGAGCCGGAGTGAGCGAGACTGGACCCATGTCCCTTCACGAAAACCTTCTCGGGGGCCCGCCCCCGACCCACCTCCCCGACGACCCGGAGCCCCGCGACCTCCTCGCGAACGGCACCGCGCCCGCCGACGTCGCCGCGAAGTACCCGACATCCTCGCTGGCCTGGGCCCAGCTGGCGGACGACGCCTTCGAGCGGGGCAGCGTGGTGGAGTCGTACGCGTACGCCCGTACGGGGTACCACCGCGGCCTGGACGCCCTGCGCCGGAACGGCTGGAAGGGGCATGGCCCGGTGCCCTGGGAGCACGAGCCGAATCGTGGCTTCCTGCGCGCCCTGCACGCCCTCGCCCGCGCCGCGCAGTCGATCGGCGAGCAGGAGGAGTACGAGCGCTGCTCTCAGTTCCTGAAGGACTCCTCCCCGACGGCGGCCCAGACCCTGGGCTGAACCTGGGCCAGGGGCCGTTCCAGGGGCCGTTCCAGCGGTCGCTTCCTGTTGCGCGGGCCCGTCCGTGATGCGGGCGGGCCTTGCGGGATCCGCGGTCGATGCGGAAGATGCGAGTGGGGACCGGGGCCCCCGTGTCGGCATCGGCAGGGGCGGACCGCTACCCGGAGTACAGCAGGAGACAGCGATGTCCCATGAGGCTCAGGAAACGCAGGAGCCCGAGACCCCGCATCTCGACTTCAACGGCACCACGCCGTACGAGGACTACGTCAAGGCAGACGTTCTCACCCACCTCCAGCACACCCTCTCCGACGATCCCGGAGAGATGGTCTTCCTGGTCACGACCCAGGTCATGGAGCTGTGGTTCACCGTCATCGTCCACGAGTGGGAGACGGCCGCGGGCGCGCTGCGCGCGGACGACGTGCAGGTCGCGATCGACGCGCTGAAGCGTTCCGTACGGGAGCTGGAGGCGCTGAACGCCTCCTGGCGGCCCCTCGCCCAGCTCACCCCCGCCCAGTTCAACTCCTACCGGGGCGCCCTCGGCGAGGGCTCCGGGTTCCAGTCGGCGATGTACCGGCGGATGGAGTTCCTGCTCGCCGAGAAGTCCGCGTCGATGCTGGTACCGCACCGCGGTGCGCCCCGCGTCCACGCCGAGCTGGAGAAGGCGCTGCACGAGCCCAGCCTCTACGACGAGGTGCTGCGGCTGCTGGCCCGGCGCGGGCACCCGGTCCCCGAGGCCGTGCTGACGCGTGACGTCTCGCAGCGCTACGAGCCCTCGGCGGAGGTCGAGGCCGTGTGGACCGCGCTGTACGCCGGTGACGGTTCCGACGAACTCGCCCGTCTCGGCGAGGCGTTGACGGATGTCGCCGAGCTGGTGTGGCGCTGGCGCAACGACCATCTGGTCGCCACCCGGCGCGCGATGGGCGCCAAGGCGGGCACCGGCGGCTCGGCCGGCGTGGCCTGGCTGGAGAAGCGCGCGCAGAAGAACGTGTTCCCCGAGCTGTGGACGGCGAGGTCGTATGTCTGACCTGGTCTTCAAGGCACGGGAGCTGGACTCCGGTGACCAACTCGCGGACAAGCGCGCCGAGTTCGTCCTCGACGCCGGTGACGAGGCGGTCTATCTCGACGGCAACTCGCTCGGCGCCCTGCCCGCCTCGGTGCCAGCACGGGTCGAGGACGTGGTCCGTCGGCAGTGGGGCGAGCTGCGCATCCGCTCCTGGGACGAGAGCGGCTGGTGGACCGCGCCCGAGCGGATCGGCGACCGGATCGCTCCGCTGGTGGGCGCGGCGGCCGGGCAAGTTGTCGTAGGTGACTCGACAAGTGTCAATGTGTTCAAGGCACTTGTGGGCGCGGTGCGGATCGCGGGGGAGTCGGGGGGCTCGCGGGACTCGCAGGGCTCGCGGGACTCGCAGGGCTCGCGGGTCTCGCGGGACGAGATCCTCGTCGACGCGACCACCTTCCCCACGGACGGGTACATCGCCGAGTCGGCGGCCCGGATGACCGGGTGCGCGCTGCGGCCGGTGACCCCGGCTCAGGTGCCGGACGCGCTGTCGGACCGTACGGCGGCCGTCCTGCTCAACCACGTCGACTACCGCACCGGCCGGCTGCACGACCTGCCCGCGCTCACCGCCGCCGTACGGGAGGCGGGCGCGGTCTCCGTCTGGGACCTGTGCCACAGCGCGGGTGCCCTGCCCGTCGGCCTCGACGAGCACGGCGTGGACCTCGCGGTCGGTTGCACCTACAAGTACCTGAACGGCGGCCCCGGTTCGCCGGCGTACCTATATGTGCGTACGGGGCTCCAGGACCGCTTCGACTCCCCGCTGCCCGGCTGGAACTCGCACGCCGAGCCGTTCGGGATGCGCGGGGACTACGAGCCGGCGGCGGGCGCGGCGCGGGGCCGGGTCGGAACACCTGACATTCTGTCAATGCTCGCCCTGGAAGCGGCCCTTGAGGTGTGGGAGGGCGTCTCGATCGAGGCCGTACGGGCCAAGTCCCTCGCCCTGACCGACTTCTTCCTGGAGTGCGTCGCGACGTATGTCCCTCAGGGGCGCGTGGAGTCGCTGACTCCGGTGCGCCACGAGGAGCGGGGCAGCCAGGTGGCCCTGCGCTGCCGGGATGCCGGTGGGGTCATGCGGCAGCTGATCGAGCGTGGGGTCGTCGGGGACTTCCGGCGCCCTGACGTGCTGCGCTTCGGGTTCACCCCGTTGTACGTCGGCTTCGCGGACGTGGAGCGGGCGGCCCGGGTGCTGGGGGAGATCCTGGGCTGACCGGCCCGGAACTCACGTGCTGACCACCGGTGTTCTGAGTGATGCCGGTGGTCGGCTGCGTATGAGGGGGTGTGGGGAGCGCGGGGTGTCGGTGTGCGGAGCGCGTGGTGGGGAGCGCGTGGTGGTGAGCGCATGGGAGGTGCTGGAACGGCGGGTACAGAACCGTTTCCCCTCACCCTGCGTGACATCCGCGTGTCCGCGCACGTCACGGGCCTGATACCGTCCCCGCCAACGGCCGAAATTCTCACCTGGTCCGCCACCCCGTACCGTCCAAAACCGTTTCGTCGCTGAGAGGTTGGAGCATGCCGGACGACGCCGTCGCTGCCCGGGCCGTTGCCGAGGAGAAGTCGGCCTTCTCGCACCCGCCCGTCGACCCCGACGCCACCGCCGCGTACGGCGACCACCCCGACCAGGTGATCGACTTCTACGCCCCCAGGGGCGACGCCGGTCCGGGTGGCTCCGCGCCGCTGGTCGTGGTGCTGCACGGGGGTGCGTGGCGGGCGCCGTACGACCGGACGCACATCACGCCGTTCGCCGACTACCTGGCGCGACGAGGGTTCGCCGTGGCCAATGTGGAGTACCGGCGCGGGGCGGAGGGGGCGGCCGGCGTGCTTACGCCTCCGGTCGCGGGGCGCTGGCCCGACACCTTCGACGACGTCGCCGCGGCCCTCGACGCGCTCCCCGCGCTCGTACGGCAGGCGGTGCCGCAGGCCGACGCCCGCCGGATCGTGCTGACCGGCCACTCCGCGGGCGGCCACCTCGCGCTGTGGGCCGCGGCCCGGCACGTTCTGCCCGCCGACGCCGCCTGGCGCACCGCCGGGCCCGCCCCGCTGCGGGGGGTCGTCGCGCTCGCCCCGATCGCGGACTTCACGGTCGCGGAGAAGCTGGACGTGTGCGGGGGTGCCTCGCGGCAACTCCTGGGCGGCGAGGAGCTGTTCGCCGAGCGGCAGCCGTACGCCGACCCCGCCCTGCTGCTGCCGACCGGCATCGCGACGACCCTGGTCCAGGGACGTACGGACCTGGTCGTGCCCCAGGCGGTCGCCGATGCGTACGCGGACGCGGCGGCGAAGGCGGGGGAGGTCGTGGGGGTGACGCTGCTGGAGGACGTCGGCCACTTCCCGCTGATCGATCCGCTGGCGGACGCCTGTGCGGTGGTGGCGGAGGAGATCGCGCAGCTGGCCTGGTGAGGCGGGCCGTCAGTTCTCGCGCATCCAGACGAGCGTGATCCGCATCTCGCCGAACCGCCAGCCGACCGGGGTGCGTACGGCGGCGCAGGTCACGCGCAGGCCGCTCCTCCGGTAGGGCGCCTCGCCACCGCGGCAGACGTACACGAGCTGGTTCGCGGTGGCCTGCGCGCTGTCCCCGTCGACCTCCACCAGCACGTCTCCGTGCACATGCTGGGTGCGCTCTCCCTCGACCCGGCTCTGCTTCAGGAAAGCGGTCACCTCGTCGAGACCGTGCAGCTCGCCCCGAGGTGACCGCACCACGATGTCGTCGTGGTAGACGGAGGGGGCGTCGTCGTGGCGGTGCTCGTCCAGGAGGTGGGCGAGGCGGGCGAACAGGTCGGCGATCTCCAGGCGGTCGGCAGTGGACATGGTGAGCTCCCTGTGTTGGTTGCCCCAATGTTGGGATAGCCAACACTACGCACGGAATGTTGGTCCTGCCAACACCTTTGCGGATAGAGTGACCACCATGGACCAGATCCCCGAGCGCCTTGCGGTGAAGCCGAGTTGGCTGATCACGCAGCTGGCCGTGCACGCCCGCCGACTGGTGTCCGACGGTTTCACCGCCGCGGGGGCGCGCGGGTACCACTACCGGATCCTGGCGGCACTGCACGAGTTCGGACCGGCGAGCCAGGCGGAGCTCGGCCGGCGGTGCCGGGTCGACCGCAGCGACATGGTGGCGGCCGTCAACGAGCTGGTCGAGCAGGGCTTCGTCGACCGGACGCCGGATCCGGACCACGGACGGCGCAACAAGGTGACCCTCACGGGGGACGGCCTCCGGCAGTTGCTGCGCATGGACGGGCTGCTCGACCAGGTGCAGGACGACCTGCTCAAGCCGCTGTCGGCGGAGGAGCGGGAGACGCTGACCGGTCTGCTCGGGCGCGTTCTGGCGCAGTACGAACCGGAGTGATCGCCGACGGCCGGGTCACCGGCGGCCCGGGTCACTGGCGGCCCGGGTCACTGGCCGGGGGCACACCTGTCGTACCCGTAGTACCTGAGAGCTACGTCGGAGGACAGCTCCTCAGTGGGACGCGAACGACAAGCCGTGATCCGTAACTTCCAAGCCTGACAGGCCCGATGGCGGGCGAACTGGCGCGGAGGGGCGGGGGCATCGGGCATGCGTGGGAGGGTGCGAGAGGTCTGGGCGGCCGCGACCGGCGGGGGCCGTTCTCCTGAAGGGGGAGCGGGGCGGTCGACCGCGGGGGCGACGCGGGGCCGGCGTCGCCGTCGGCTGCGGCTGCTGCCGGCCGTTCTGGTCACCGCCGCCGTGGTCGTCCCCCTCACCGCGGCGGCCCGGCCCGGTATCCCCGCCCCCGCTCCGGCGCACCTCGCCCCGCTGACGGCGGCGACGCTCGACGAGGCGTACGCGGCGAACAGGGCCAACGCCGCGCTGGCGTCCCGGATGGCCGAGGCCCACGGCGACAGCCACCGCGCGGCGGCCGACAGGGAGATGGCCGACCCGTCGCGCAAGCTGCTCGCCTTCGACGGCCGGGGCGAGGGCCGGGCCACGGAGGTGTTCGGGGATCTCGCCCACGCCGACCGGGTCGCGGTCCTGATACCGGGCTCCGACACCACACTGGACACCTACGGCCGCTTCCGCGCGGGCGCGTCGGCACTGCAGGAGCGGCTCGCTCACGTGAGCGGCGCGGGCAGCCGTACGGCGGTGGTGGCCTGGCTCGGCTACACCACCCCCGGCACGGTGAGCACGACGGTGCTGACCCCGGCTCGTGCCGAGGAAGCGGCCCCGCGGCTGCGGGAGTTCCTGCGCGAGCTGCGCGCCGTCACCGGCCGAAGCACCCACGTCTCGCTCCTGTGCCACTCGTACGGCTCGGTCGTGTGCGGCCGTGCCGCCGGCCACCTGGACGTGGGCGACATCGTCCTGCTCGGCAGCCCCGGCACCGGCGTGGACACGGTGGCCGGACTGCGCACCCGCGCGCGGGTCTGGGCGGCCCGGGGCGGCGACGACTGGGTGGCGAACGTCCCGCATGTCAGCGCCGACCTGTTCGGTACGACGGTCGGCTTCGGCACCGACCCGGTCTCCCCGGCCTTCGGCGCCCGTGTCTTCACCGCCGGCCAGGGCGGCCACAGCGACTACTTCTCCCCGGGCTCGGCCTCCCTGGCCAACCTCGCCCGGATCGTGCTCGGCGAGACGACGGAGGTGACCCGTGCCTGACATCCGCGAGACCTCGGGCATACGGCGTGCTGCTGCCCGCATCCATGAAGGCACACCCCCGCATCGGGACCGTGCCGTGGACGCGCTGCGCGCCTTCGCGATCCTCGGTGTGGTCCTCGGCCACTGGCTGGTGACCGCCCTCGTCGCCGACGGCGACACCCTGCGCGCGGCGAGCCCCCTCGGTCCCATGCCCTGGCTGGCACCGGTGTCCTGGGTGTTCCAGACACTCGCCGTGTTCTTCATGGTGGGCGGCCATGTGGCGACCCGCGGTCTCGCCTCGGCCCGCGCGCGGGGCACGACCTACGGGGCGTGGCTGCGGGCGCGCCTGGTCCGGCTGTTCAGACCGGTGTCGGCGGTCCTGGCGGTGTGGGCGGTGGCCGCGGCCGGTCTGCTGCTGGGCGGCGCCTCGTTCGTCACCGTGCACACCGTGGTGAAGCTGGCGCTGTCCCCGATGTGGTTCCTGCTGGTGTTCGCCGCGCTGACGGCCGCGACCCCGCTGCTGGCCCGGCTGAATCCGCTGTGGCCGCTCGCGGTCGTCCTCCACGTGGACCTGGTGTGCTTCGGTCTGGGCGGTCCGTCCTGGCTCGGCTGGGTGAATCTGGCGGCGGGCTGGCTCGTGCCGTACACCCTGGGCGCGGCCTGGACCCGGGGCGAGCTGGAGCGCCCGCGCGCGGGCTGGACGCTGCTCGTCGGCGGTGCGGTGGCGACGGCGGTCCTGGTGGGCTTCGCCGGCTACCCGGCGTCGATGGTGGGCGTGCCCGGCGCGGCGGTCTCGAACCTCAACCCGCCGACGCTGGCCGCCGTCACCTTCGGTCTCGCCCAGTGCGGACTGGGCCTGCTGCTGCGCGACCGACTGCGCCGCGCCATGGCGCGTCCGGTGGCGTGGGCGGCGGTGGCGCTGGTGAACCTCTCCGCGATGACGGTGTTCCTGTGGCACCAGACGGCGATGACGGCCACCACCGCGACGGGCCTCCTGGCCGGCCGCCTGCCCGGTCTGCACACCCGGCCGGACGGCCTGGACTGGGTCGCGGCCCGGCTGCTGTGGCTGCCGGTGTTCGCCCTGGTCCTGGGGGTGTGCTGGGCGGCGTTCCACGGCTTCGAGGCCGCCACCGGCCGCCGCGGGCGGGGGCGTGAACGGGGGAGGGGACGGACGCGCGTGGTGCGGGTCGGAGGGCTGCCGGAGCCTTCGGGCCTGCGCGAAGCCCGCCGTGTCTAGGGTGGTGCGGACGAACGGGGTGGTGGGGTGGAGAGGTTGCTGACGAGGGTGCAGAAGTGGGTGATCCGCGGTCTGCGGACGCTGCGCGACGACCTGTGGACGGCCCGGGCGGACCCGCTTCCGCCCTCCGTATGGCTGCGCTGGCTGCCGCACGGCCTGGTCTGCCTGGTCGCGCTGGGCACCACGATCGCCAACTTCGACCAGATGATCGACGGCTACCAACTCGGCGTGCAGTACGGCGCGGTGTGCGCGCTGCTGCAGGGAGCGGCGGTGGTGCTGGCGCTGTGGCGGCCGGTGCCGGCGTGGTGGCTGTCCCTGACGGTCACGGTGGTGGTCGCGCTGGGCGCCCGGGGCGCGATGCTCGCCGACCTCAACTTCGACGCCCCGCAATGGCCGTTGGGCACGCCCCACCCGGAGACGGAACCGGACTTCCCCGGCTGGCCGTGGGGCGGGCCCGGTCTGGTCGCGCACTGCGTGGTGCTGTCGCTGCTCGCGCTCAGGGTGGCCACGAGAGTCGCCGTCGAGGTGCTGGCCCTGACGGCGCTCGCCACGTACCTGGTCCAAGGGGTGCTGGGCGGCGCGAGCTACACGCCGACCGGCGCGCTGGCGGTGACCCTGTTCGCCGCCGTCGTCCTCGTCGGCACCGCCCTGCGTGGCCGCCGTGTGGCCCGCAGCCAGCTTGTGGAGCAGGCCGGCATCACCGCCGAGGAGCGGGCCCGCCGCACCCTCCTGGAGGAGCGCAACCGCATCGCGCGCGAGCTGCACGACGTGGTCGCCCATCACATGTCGGTGATCTCCATCCAGGCCCAGGTGGCCCCGCATCTGGTGGAGAACCCGTCCGAGGAGCTCAAGGAGAACCTCGCCGGCATCCGGCAGAACGCGCTGGAGGCGCTCACCGAACTGCGCAGGGTGCTCGGCGTACTGCGTTCGGAGAACCCCGAGGACCCCTACGGCCTCGGCGCGGCCGGCACCGGCAGCGCCCCCGACACCCCGCAGCCCACGCTGGACCGCCTCGACGCCCTCGTGGAGAACACCCGGGCGGCCGGGCTGCATGTCACTGCCACGGTCAGGGGCGAGCCGCCCGCCTACTCGCCGGGTGTGCAGCTGTCGGCGTACCGGATAGTCCAGGAGGCGCTGAGCAACGCCCTGCGGCACGCGCCGGGTTCCCATGTCCGGGTGGACGTCGTCCACCAGTCCCGGGGGTTGACGCTGGAGGTCACCAACGGCCGCCCGAGCGGCCCCGTGCGACCCTCGCCCGGCGCGGGGCACGGCCTGCTCGGCATGCGGGAGCGGGCGGCGATGCTCGGCGGCCAGATCGCGGCCCACCCGACGCTGCACGGCGGGTTCTCCGTCATCGCGTTCCTCCCGAGGGACGGCGTCGCACCCCCGGAGCGGGACCTCGGGACCCTGGAGGGCCTGGAACTCGTCTTCCCGGATGATCCGTCCCCGACAGGAGACGCGACCAGGGACGCGACCAGGGACGCGACAAGAGAAGAGACAGGGGAAGAGAAACGATGACGAGCGGCGGCACCATCCGCGTACTGATCGCCGACGACCAGCAGATGGTCCGGCAGGGCTTCACCGTACTGCTCAACACCCACCCCGGCATCGAGGTGATCGGGCAGGCGGTGGACGGCCTGGACGCCGTCGGTCAGGTCGCCGAACTCGCCCCGGACGTAGTCCTGATGGACATCCGTATGCCCGAGCTCGGCGGCATCGAGGCCACCCGTCGCATCACTCTCGCGCACCCTTCCATCAAGGTGCTGGTGCTGACCACGTTCGACCTCGACGAGTACGTGTACGAGGCGCTGCGCGCCGGGGCGTCCGGCTTCCTGCTGAAGGACGCCTCGGCGGACCAGCTCGCCGAGGCGGTCCGGGTCGTGGCCGCCGGCGACGCCCTGCTCGCGCCCGGCATCACCCGCAAGCTGATCGCCGAGTTCTCCCGGCTGAACGGCACACCGAGGCCCCCGCTGAAGGAGCGCGTCGGCGATCTCACCGAGCGTGAGACGGAGGTGCTCACCCTGATCGCGCAGGGCCTGTCCAACGCGGAGATCGCCCGCCATCTCGTCGTCGCCGAGCAGACCGTGAAGACACACGTGGGCCGCATCCTGGTGAAGCTGGGCCTGCGCGACCGCACCCAGGCGGCGGTGTTCGCCTACGAGTCGGGGCTGGTGCGACCGTCCGGGTACTGAGGCCCGCGCACCTGTGGGAGTCTTTCGTGCCCCTGGGGGAGTCCCGGGCAGACCCGTAGTACTTGAGACGGATCCGCCGGAACCCCTCTCACTGGTGACGACCTCGACCCCCCTTCCCGCCTACCGTTTTGAACGTGACAGAGACGACGCAGACGCACATGCCGCCCCATGACGACCCGCACGGCGCCTACCAGCCGAAGAGCCCGGAGGTCCGGGCGGCCATGGACGCCCTGCGCGGGATGAGGAAAGACCTGTTCGACGACATGCTGGCCTACCGCCCGCTGCCGCCGAGGGAGCCCACGGGCCGCTTCACACGGGGGCTGCGGGGCCGCAAGCGGGAGTACGCGACCTACTCGCGGCACATCCTGGTCGGGGCGGCCGGCATGGTGGCGGTGCTGTCCTCCGTGATGCCCGCCGGAGCCGACTCGACGTCCGTACTGAGCGGCGTGCTGGTCCTGGCGCCGGTGCTGCTGACGCTGGTCCGGCCGGCCGCCGCGTTCTGGGCGTCGCTCGTCTCGACCACGGCGGTCGCTCTGATCAGCGAGACGTACGGCAACTGGCCGTGGCTGCCGCCCAGTTTCATCTCCCACCTGGCGGTGCTGACGGTCGTCGCGATCCGCACCCGCCCGCGCACGGCGGCCTGGATGTGGATGTTCACGGCCGCCTACGGCTTCCTCGCGGAGACGGTCTTCAGCCGGACCTACTACCCCACCAACGTGGGGCCCATGCTGGTCTGCTCCGCGCTCTCCCTGCTCGCCGTCACCGTCTGGCACATACGCCGGCAGGCCGAGCAGGAGGTGACGGCCCAGCAGACCGTGACCGCCCACGAGCGCTCCCGGCGCACCCTCCTGGAGGAGCGCACCACGATCGCCCGCGAGCTGCACGACGTGGTCGCCCACCACATGTCGGTGGTCGCCATCCAGGCGGAGGCCGCCCCCTACCGGGTGGAGAACCCGCCGGAGGAACTGGAGAAGGCCTTCGCCACGATCCGGGAGAACGCGGTGGCGGCCCTCACCGAACTGCGCCGCGTCCTGGGCGTGGTCCGCGCCGAGGACTACGAGGCGCCGGACGCCCCCCAGCCCACCCTCGCCGACCTGGAGGCGCTCCTCGCCAATGTGCGGGAGACCGGCCTGGACGTCGAGAAGGTGATCACGGGCGCGGCCCACGAACTCCCGCAGGGCGTAGAGCTGTCGGCGTACCGCATCGTCCAGGAGGCGCTGAGCAACACCCTGCGGCACGCCCCCGGGGCGACCGCCCGGGTGGAGGTCGGCTATGTGCTGGGCGGTCTGGGGCTGCGCATAGTCAACGACCCGCCACCGAACCCCTCCCTGGTCAAGCCCTCGCCCGGCGCCGGGCACGGCATCACGGGGATGCGCGAGCGGGTGACCATGCTGAACGGCGAGATGACGGCGGAACCGACGCCCGCCGGGGGCTACGAGGTGACGGTGTTCCTGCCCGTACCGGCCGCGAGTGAGAGTGGAGCATGACGATCCGTGTCCTGATAGCCGACGACCAGATGATGGTGCGCGAGGGCTTCTCGGTCCTGCTGAACGCGATGCCGGACATCGAGGTCGTCGGTGAGGCGGTCAACGGCCGTGAGGCGGTGGACCGGGTCCGTGAGCTGTCCCCCGACGTGGTCCTGATGGACATCCGGATGCCCGAGCTGAACGGCATCGAGGCGACCCGGGAGATCGTGGCGGCCGACGGCACGGCGAAGGTCCTGGTGCTGACCACCTTCGACCTCGACGAGTACGTGTACCAGGCCCTGCGCGCGGGAGCCTCCGGCTTCCTCCTCAAGGACGCCTCGGCCCGCCAGCTCGCGGACGGTGTGCGCGTGGTGGCGGCCGGCGAGGCCCTGCTCGCCCCCTCCATCACCAAGCGTCTGATCACCGAGTTCTCCAAACTCTCCAACACCCCCGCTCTGCCCCGCGCCGCCCAGGCCGCCTACGGCGACCTGACCGAGCGCGAGACGGAGGTCCTGGTCCTGATCGCGCAGGGCCTGTCGAACGTCGAGATAGCCGGCCGGCTGGTGGTCGCGGAGTCCACCATCAAGACCCATGTGAGCAGGATCCTGGTCAAGCTGGGCCTGAGGGACCGGACCCAGGCCGCGGTGTTCGCGTACGAGGCGAGACTGGTGACGCCGGGCTGACCCGGGTCCGCTGGCTACCATGGCCCCGGTTTCCGGTGCTCGACCGGCCGAGAGGAGGGCAACGCATGTCCGGCGATGCCGAAACGCGTGGCGGCACGGTGCGCGTACTGATCGTCGACGACGAGCCCGAGCTCACGGAGCTGCTGTCGGCGGCCGTGACCGAGGCGGGCTGGCGTCCCTTCGCGGCGGGGGACGGACGCGGCGCCCTGCGTCTGGCGCGCGACTGCGCCCCGCATGTCGTGGTCCTCGACGGCATGCTGCCGGACGTGGACGGGATCCAGGTGCTGCGCCGGCTCAGGAACGAGAACCCGCGCCTGCCGGTGCTGATGCTCACCGCCCGCGACGCGCTGGAGCACCGGCTGGACGGACTGTCGTCCGGGGCGGACGACTACATCACCAAGCCGTTCTCGCTGGAGGAGGTCATGCTGCGGGTGCGCGGGCTGCTGCGCCGGGCCGGGCTGCCCGACGAGACGGCCGACGGGTCGGTGCGGACGCTGGGGGACCTCGTGCTGGCCGAGCGGACGAGGGAGGTGCAGCGCGGGGGGACGCCGATCGCGCTGACGACGAAGGAGTTCGACCTGCTGCGGTTCCTGATGAGCCATCCGCACCAGGTGCTGAGCAAGGCACAGATCCTGGACCATGTGTGGAATGCCTCGTTCGACGGCGAGGGGAACCTCGTCGAGGTCTACATCCACGGACTGCGGGCGAAGATCGACAAGGGGCGGGTCCCGATGATCCGCACGGTCCGCGGAGTGGGGTACTCGATCCGGGCCGCGGACGAGGGGACATGAGGTTCCTCAGGCGCGGGGCGGACTCGGGCGCCCGTCCGGGCTGGCGCTCGCTGCGGGTCCGGCTGGTGCTGTTCGTGTCCGTGACGCTCGCGGTGGTGTGCGCGGCGATGGCGCTCACCACGGTGTACGTGCAGCGCGTGTATCTGCTGGGGGACCTGGACCAGCGGGTCACGAACGCGGCGGAGCGCGGCCAGGGCGGGCTGCAGCGCCGGACGGGCGGGGCGACGGACCTGGGGTTCCTCAACGAACGCGGGCAGCCCACCGGCACCCTGGCGGCGCGGTTCGCCGACGGGGAGGTCATCGCCGCCGAGGTGGTGACCGAGGACGGCCGGCAGCAGGTGCTCGGCGCCGCCCAGCGGGCCGCGCTGAAGGGGATCAGCCCGGACGGCTCGCTGCACACCCGCACCGTTCCCGGCCTGGGCACCTACCGGGTGACCGCGATCGGCGGCGACGGGGTCCCCGTACTCGCCGGGCTGCCGATGGACGACATCCAGCAGGTGATCGACCGGCTGGTGGTCCTCGAAGCGGTGATCGCGGGGGTCGGTCTGTCGGCCGCGGCCTGTGCCTGCGCGGTGGTCATCCGGCGCCAGCTGCGTCCGCTCGGCCGGGTCGCGGCCACCGCCGCCGAGGTGGCCCGCGTGCCGCTGAACCGCGGGGAGGTCGCGGGCCTCGCCCGGGTCGCCGAGGGGGACACCGACCCCGGCACCGAGGCCGGCCAGGTGGGCGCCGTGCTCAACCGGCTGATCGACCATGTCGAGGCCTCGCTGGCCGAACGCCAGCGCACCGAGCAGCGCATGCGCCGGTTCCTCACCGACGCCAGCCATGAACTGCGCACCCCGCTCGCCTCGATCGCCGGGTACGCCGAGTTCATGAACGGCGGCAGCACCACCATCGAGCCGGAGCTGGCCTGGCACCGGGTCTCCGCCCAGTCGGCGCGGATGACCGACCTCGTCGAGGACCTGCTGCTGCTCGCGCGGCTCGACGAGGGGCGGCCGCTCCGGCGGGCCGAGGTGAACATCGCGACGCTGGTGGCCGAGGCCGTGTGGGACGCGCAGGCCGCGGGGAGCGAGCACGACTGGCAGCTCGCGCTGCGCCTGGACACGCCGGTGACGGTCGTCGCCGACCCGTCCCGGCTGCATCAGGTGGTGGCCAACCTGCTGGCCAACGCGCGAATACACACACCGGCCGGCACGAAGATCACGGTGATCGTGGAGGCCGCCACCGGAGCGGACGCCGATCCGGCGACCGCCCGGCACTGCGTGATCCGCGTGCGGGACAACGGCCCCGGTATCCCGCCCGAGCTCCTCCCCACCGTCTTCGAGCGCTTCACCCGGGCCGACGCCTCGCGCTCCCGTGCGTCCGGCAAGGAGGGCGGCTCGGGGCTCGGGCTGGCCATCGCCGCGGCCATCACGGAGGCGCACGGGGGCCGGATCGAGGTGGCGAGCGAGCCGGGGTGCACCGAGTTCTCGGTGACGCTGCCGCTGGGAGTCTGACACCCCCGCCCGGAGTCTAAGGACTCTCACAGAACCCCAGGTCAGACCCCCTCTGCCCACTCCCCGCGAGTCCCTTTCGACGGGCTTGTCCCCGCTGCTTAAGGCCTGCCTAAGTTCGCTGCACCACAGTGATCGGCAGGCCGCCGGTCCAGTGGGGACGGGCTCATGACGAAGAGGATCAGGGACGATGACCGAGCTCGACACCGGTGAGCCGACGGCCCCCGAGCCGCAGTCCGAAACCGGCGGCCGTGCTCACGCGAGCCGCCGCAACTTCATGCGCAAGGTGTTCTTCGCGTCCGGCGCCACGGCCGTCGCGACCATGGGCGGCGCCGGAGCCTGGGCCGCGATGGCCGACGACGCCACCGCCACCCCCACCGCCGACGCCTCCGGCGCGCCGAGCGGCGCGCCCAGCGGCGGCCCGGGCGGCGGCACCGGCGGCCCCGGCAACATGTCGATCACCGAGGAGTTCTTCGGTCTCACCACCGACGGCAACCGGATCGACGACCTGTTCACGATCCACTCCACCGGTGTGGCCACCGCCCCGGTGATCTCGGCGGCGAACGCCTTCCTGGCCGGCCTCACCGACACCCAGAAGACCTCGACGCAGTTCACGGTCCACTCCACCGAGTGGCGGCTGTGGAGCAACATCGACTCCTACGAGCGCCAGGGCGTCTCCCTCGCCGACCTCAGCGACGACCAGAAGGCCCTGGGCACGGCCCTGCTGAAGGCCGCCCTGAGCGCCGACGGCCTGGAGACGACGGAGAAGATCCGGAAGATCAACCAGGCGGCCGGCGAGGCGATCGGCAACACGAACTCCTTCAACGAGGACGCCTACTACTGGACCGTGATGGGCACGCCCTCGGACAGCGAGCCCTGGGGCTTCCAGTTCGACGGCCACCACCTGGTGATCAACTACTTCGTGCTCGGCGACCAGGTCGTCATGAGCCCCTGCTTCTGGGGCTCGGAGCCGACCTCGATGGAGATCGACGGCGAGACGGTGACCGTCTGCCACGAGGAGGTCGTGGCGAGCCTGGCCTTCATCAACACCCTCACCACCGCCCAGCAGGCCGTCGCCATCGAGTCGACGACCAAGTCCAACGAGTCGATGAAATCGGGGGCGTTCTCGGACAACACCGTCCAGGAGTACGTCGGCATCCGGGGCAACGCCCTCACCGCCGCCCAGAAGAAGAAACTGCTCGGTATCGCCCAGGCGTTCGTGGGCCGCGCCAAGGCCGACGCCGCGAAGGTGCGCATGGCGGAGATCCGCAAGCACCTCGACGACACCTATGTCACCTGGGCCGGCGGCACCGGCGACGACGACGCCTTCTACGTCCGCGTCCACAGCCCCGTCGTCTGGATCGAGGTCGACTGCCAGGCCCCCGGCCCGCTCGCCGGGGCGTACGGCGCGACCCAGGGCAGCGGCGCCACCCAGAAGCACGTCCACTCCGTCATCCGCACCCCCAACGGCAACGACTACGGAAGGGAGCTCCTCAGGCAGCACTACCTGACGTCACCGCACCACCGGTGACCTCCCACGCGTGACCGACCGGGCCGGGGCCCCCGTCATTTCCCGGCCCGGCTTCCGCGTCAAGAACCGGATGCCGTTCCCCGCGCTCCACGTACCCGTCCTCCCCGGCCAGGAGTGCAGCGTCTGCGCCGGCCCGCTGCCCCCGACGGGACCCGAGCAGGTCTGGATCTCCCTCGGCGTCGCCACGGACGTACTGCCTCTCCTCGTCAACGCCTGCTCCCGGACCTGCGTCGACACGCTTCCCGCCCCGGCCGACCGCCACGTCCCCACGGTCCACCGGGGTGGCCCCTCCGTGGAGCAGCCACCCGCCCGCTGACCCCACACCGGAGCGAGACCCCCCTGGTCAGCAGCCCGATCACCGGCTAGCGTCCGTTCATGGCAGCAGCTGACGACCTTCGTTTCGACCCCTGGGACCCGGCGTTCCTCGCCGACCCCTACCCCGCCTACGCCGAGTTGCGGGAGCGGGGCCGGGTGATCCACTACGCGCCGACCGACCAGTGGCTGGTGCCGCACCACGCGGACGTGTCGGCGCTGCTGCGGGACCGGCGGCTGGGGCGGACGTATCAACACCGGTTCACGCACGAGGACTTCGGGCGGACGGCTCCCCCGGCCGAGCACGAGCCGTTCCACACCCTCAACGACCACGGGTTGCTGGACCTGGAGGCGCCGGACCACACCCGGATCCGGCGCCTGGTGTCGAAGGCGTTCACCCCGCGCACGGTCGAGCGGCTGACGCCGTACGTACGGCAGCTCGCGGGCGAGCTGGTGGGCCGGCTGGTGGAGGCCGGCGGGGGCGATCTGCTGAGCGAGGTCGCCGAACCGCTGCCCGTCGCCGTGATCGCCGAGATGCTCGGGATACCGGAGGCCGACCGCGCGCCGCTGCGGCCCTGGTCGGCGGACATCTGCGGGATGTACGAGCTCAACCCGTCCGAGGACACCGCCGCGAAGGCGGTGCGGGCCTCCGTCGAGTTCTCCGCCTACCTGCGTGAACTCATCGCCGCCCGCCGCAAGGAACCCGGCGACGACCTCATCTCCGGGCTCATCGCCGCGCACGACGAGGGCGACCGGCTCACCGAGCAGGAGATGATCTCGACCGCCGTGCTGCTGCTCAACGCCGGGCACGAGGCGACCGTCAACGCCACCGTCAACGGCTGGAACGCCCTCTTCCACAACCCGGAGCAGCTCGCCGCCCTGCGCGCCGACCACTCGCTCGTCCCCACCGCCGTCGAGGAGCTCATGCGGTACGACACCCCGCTCCAGCTCTTCGAGCGGTGGGTGCTGGACGAGATCGAGATCGACGGCACGACGATCCCCCGGGGTGCCGAGATCGCCATGCTCTTCGGGTCCGCCAACCACGACCCCGAGGTGTTCGAGCACCCCGAGCGCCTGGACCTCACCCGCACGGAGAACCCGCACATCTCGTTCTCCGCCGGCATCCACTACTGCATCGGCGCACCCCTGGCCCGTATCGAACTGGCGGCCTCGATGACGGCCCTCCTGGAGAAGGCCCCGACCCTGGCCCTCGCCGAGGAGCCGAAGCGGAAGCCGAACTTCGTGATCCGGGGGCTGGAGGGCCTGGACGTCACCCTCTGACCTTCTCCGACCTGCCCCTGAGGCGCCCTGTGAGGCGGCTGGTCACCGCCCACAGGACCAGCCCCGCCGTCGTTCCGGCCAGCAGCGCGAGCGGCAGTTCCACGTAGAGGACGCTCAGGTCGGGGGCCTGCTCGAAGCGCCAGAGGCGGGAGCGGACGTCGATCGACCACACCGCGAGGCCCGCCCCCGCCCCGAGGGCCGCGGTCAGACATCCGGCGGCCGCCTGCGTACGTTGTCCCATGACCGCAAGGGACGTCCGCGGACGGCCGCCGGGTTCCCGGACCGCCGCCGGGTTCCCCGGCCGCCCTCAGGTGATCATGTCCCGCTGCCGCAGCCCCGCCAGCCCCCCGGCCACCAGCACCCCCGCCAGGAGCACCAGCACCCCCACCGGCCCCCAGCTCATGTCCCCGCCGGGCAGCTTGGGCAGGTGGCCGAAGGGGGAGAGGTCGAGGACGAGCTGCGGGGCGTCCAGGGCCGGGCCGATCCAGCCGATGAGCAGGACCGCGACCGCCACACCCCATGCGGCGGGCGCCAGCCGGGGTGCCATGCCGTACAGCAGGACCGCAAGGCCGCCGACCACCCACACCGCCGGGAGCTGCACCAGGCAGGCGGCCAGGATGGGGCCCGCCTCCCTGCCGTGACCGGCGATGAAACCGAGGCCGGCGAGCAGCATGATCAGGGCCGAGCCGCCGAAGGCGATCAGCAGATGGCCGCCGGCCCAGCGCAGCCGGCCCACCGCGTTCGCCAGGACCGGCTCCGCCCGGCCCGAGGTCTCCTCGCCGTGCAGCCGCAGTACCGAGGCGACCACGTACAGGGAGGCGATCAGGCCCAGCATGCCGACCATGGCCGCCAGGAAGGCGTCGGTCAGTCCCGACTGGCCGCCCATGCGTTCGAAGATCTCGCGTGCCTTGTCGTTGTCGGCGACGAGGTCGGCCGCGCCCTCCGTGAGGCCGCCGTAGACGACCCCGGCGAGGAAGAAGCCGATGCTCCAGCCCAGCACCCCGCCCCGCTGCAACCGCCGGGCCAGCGCGCCCGCCGAGGCCAGCCGTCCGGTGGGGGGTCCCGGCCGGGTCGGCAGGAAGCTCATCCCGACGTCCCGGCGGCCAGCCAGCCGGTAGGCCACGGCGGCCTGGATCGCGACCGCCGCCGCGAGCAGGCCCAGCACCCACCACCGTTCGTCCGCGAACGGCCGAAGGTTCTCCAGCCAGCCCAGCGGGGACAGCCAGGTCAGTACGGAGGAGCCGTCGTCAGTGGCCGAGTCGCCCGCCGCCCGCAGGACGAACGCCGCGCCCAGCGCCGCCGCCGTCAGCCCCCGGGCCAGCCGCGCGCTCTCGGTGAGCTGCGCGACGATCGCCGCCATGGTGGCGAACACCATCCCGACCCCGGCCAGCCCGAGGCCGAACGCGACGGCCCCCGCCGCGCCCTGCCCGGCCAGGCCCGCCGTCACCAGCAGGGCGAGTACGGCGTTCGCGACCCCCGCCGTGAGCAGCGCCGCCGTCAGCGAGGCGCGCCGGCCCACCGCACCGGACGCGATCAGCTCGTGCCGGCCGCTCTCCTCCTCGTCCCGGGTGTGCCGTACGACGATCAGCAGGCCGGTGACGGCGGCGAGCCCGGCCGCGAAGACGCCGACGCGCCAGGCGGTGAGGGCGCCGAGCGAGTCGTCGAAGACCGGGCCGATGAGCGCGCGGAAGGAGGCGTTGGTGTCCATCTGGCGGAGCAGGTCGGCGCGTTCGGCGGGGGTGCTGTACAGGCCCTTCAGCGTGTTCGGCATGGACAGGACCATCAGGGTGTTCACGGCCACCCAGACGGGGATCAGCACCCGGTCGCGGCGAAGGGCGAAGCGGACCAGGACGCCGGTGCCGGTGAGCGTGGTCATCGGGCCGCCACCTCACCTGTGGTGTTCTCCTGGTAGTGGCGCAGGAAGAGTTCCTCCAGGGTCGGCGGCGTCGACGTCAGCGACCGTACGCCCGAGTCGGTCAACGACCGCAGGACGGCGTCGAGTTTGTCCGTGTCGACCTGAAGGCGTACCCGCTGTCCCTGTACGTCGAGGTCGTGGACGCCGGGGAGGTGGGCGAGGCCGTTGGGCGGCCCGGCGAGTTCGGCCGTGACGCTGGTCCGGGTCAGATGGCGCAGGTCGGCGAGCGAACCGGTCTCGACCGTGCGGCCCTTGCGGATGATGCTGACCCGGTCGCACAGCTCCTCGACCTCGCTGAGGATGTGGGAGGACAGCAGGATCGTGCGCCCCCGGTCCCGTTCCTCCTCCACGCAGCGCTGGAAGACCTCCTCCATGAGCGGGTCCAGGCCGGAGGTCGGTTCGTCCAGGATGAGCAGGTCGACGTCCGAGGCGAACGCGGCGACCAGGGCGACCTTCTGCCGGTTGCCCTTGGAGTACGTCCGGCCCTTTTTGGTCGGGTCCAGTTCGAAGCGGTCGATCAGGTCGGCGCGGCGCCCGGCGTCCAGGCCCCCGCGCAGCCTGCCGTAGAGGTCGATGACCTCGCCGCCGGAGAGGTTGCGCCAGAGGGTGACGTCGCCGGGGACGTACGCGATCCGGCGGTGCACCTCGACGGCGTCCGACCACGGGTCGCGGCCGAGGATCCGCGCGGTGCCGGAGTCGGCGCGCAGCAGGCCGAGCAGAACACGGATGGCGGTGGACTTGCCGGCGCCGTTGGGGCCGAGGAAGCCGTGCACCTCGCCCTGCTCGACCTCCAGGTCGAGACCGTCCAGGGCGTGGGTACGGCCGAAGGACTTGTGGAGTCCGGACACCGTGATGGCCTTCGTCATGCTCCGAACGTACGCTTCATTCAGAAATTTGTGAAGTTAAGGAAGGGTGTGAAGCGACGCTACGATGGAGCGATGGAGCGCATGAGCGAAACAGCCCGGGATCCGGAGGCCGTGTCGCGGTTCGTCGAGTCCTTCGCGGCGCAGCTCGTGGAGGCCGGGATGCAGCGCATGGCGGCCCGGGTGTTCGCCGCGCTCCTCTCCTCCGACGAGGGGGTGATGACCTCCACCGAGCTGGGGGAGCAGCTGCGGATCAGCCCGGCCGCCGTCTCCGGGGCGGTGCGCTATCTGGCCCAGGTGCACATGGTCTCGCGCGAGCGGGAGCCCGGCTCGCGCCGGGAGCGCTACCGGGTGCACGGCGACCAGTGGTACGAGGCGCTGGCCAACCGGGACGCCGTCATGAAGCGGTGGGAGGCCGCGCTGCGGGAAGGCGTCTCCAGCCTCGGCGCGGACACGCCCGCGGGACGCCGGATGGCCGAGACGCTCGCCTTCTTCGAGTTCGTCGAAGGCGAGGTCGCGGCCATGATGGAGCGCTGGCGGGTCCACCGCGAGAGACTCTTCGGGGAGTCCTGAAGTCCTCAGCAGGTCGGGCGAAGTCCGCTCCGGTGCGCCCGCGCCCCAAAGGGGCGCGGGGCTGCAGCGACATGCGGCTCCGCCGCGTGGGCGCGACCAGCCACGACGGACCCGCAGACAACGCACTGGACTTCCAGCGGAGCGCTCAGCGCTCCCGGGTCTCCTCCAGGACCGTCCGCCCCAGCAGCTGATACCGCTCGGGCGACCGCCGCTTGAGGTACTGGGCGTAGCCGATGCCCGCCGCCGCGATCAGGGCGACGAGCCACGGGGTCGCCTTCAGGACCAGCGAGCCCGACTCCGGTCCGGCCGCGACGCCCATGTTGGACACCAGCAGCGCCACCACCGCGAGCATCGCGATCCCGCCGGTCAGCGGCGCGGCGAAGGTCCTGAACCAGTGCCGGCTCTCGGGGTGGTGGGAGCGGAAGTACACCAGCACCGCGAACGAGCACACCGCCTGCACGACCAGGATCGCCATGGTGCCGAGGATCGCGAGCAGCACGTACGTACCGGTGTACGGGTCCTTGCCCGCGGCCCAGAACGCGCCGATCAGCACGGCCGAGACGAGCGTCTGGACGAGACCCGCGACGTGCGGGGAGCCGTGCCGGGCGTGCGTGCGGCCCACCGTGCGCTGGAGTGACGGCAGGACGCCCTCGCGGCCCAGGGCGTACATGTAGCGGGCGGCGCAGTTGTGGAAGGCCATGCCGCAGGCCAGCGAGCCGGTGATCATCAGCCACTGCATCACGACGACCGCCCAGTGGCCGACGTACTGCTCGGTGGGGTTGAAGAAGAGGCCCAGCGGGTCCTCGGCGGCGACCTTCACGGCGTCGGACGTGCCCGTGCCGGTGATCGCCATCCAGGAGACGAAGACGTAGAAGACGCCCACGCCGAGCACGGAGATCATCGTCGCCTTGGGGATGATCTTTTTGGGGTTGCGGGACTCCTCGCCGTACATCGCCGTCGACTCGAAGCCGACCCACGACCAGAAGGCGAAGAACAGCCCGAGGCCGGCCGAGGTGCCCTTGAAGGCGTTCACCGGGTTGACCGGGTCGATGCTGAAGCCGTCGGGGCCGCCGCCGTGGAAGGCGACCGAGACCGCCATCGCGGCGAGGATCGTCACCTCGGTGGCCAGCAGTACGACCAGCAGCTTCTCGGCGACCGAGACACCGAACCAGGTGCCGGTCGCGTTGATCGCCAGCATCAGCACCGCGAACGCCCACCACGGGACGTCCAGCCCCGTCTGGTCCTTCAGCGTCGTGGTGGCGAAGGTCGAGAAGATGCCGATCAGCGCCGGCTCGAACACGACGTACGCGAAGGTCGCGAGCAGTCCCGAGGCGAGCCCGACCGAGCGGCCGAGGCCGTAGGAGATGAAGCCGTAGAAGGCGCCAGTGGAGGTGATGTGCTTCGCCATCGACGTGAAGCCGACGGAAAAGATCGCCAGGACGACCATTGCGACGAGATAGCTCGCCGGGGCGCCGATGCCGTTTCCGGCCGACACCATGAAGGGCACGTTGCCCGTCATCGCGGTGATCGGCGCGGCCGTCGCGACGGCCATGAAGACCACGCCCAGCAGGCCCACGGCGTTGGGCTTGAGCCGGTGAACTGTGCCTACGTCGGTTGTCCGCGCCGCCGGGGCGACGCCCTCGTCCACTGCCATCGGGTGGCCCCTCTCCTTGTCCGTCCACTTCCGTGCTGGACCGGAACTCTCTATCCCGAATGAGTCGAGCAAGGGTCTCGGGGCGTTAAATGTTTGTCAACCAGACCTTTAGAAATGTCAGGGAAACACCGGGCTCGTACGGTCGCCGCCATGAGCGTCTACACGTCCACCCTCGGCGGCGAACGGCACCGTTTCGGCTCCCTCGCCCGCCTCCTCGCCGCCGCGAGCCCCGAACGCTCCGGCGACCGCCTGGCCGGCCTCGCGGCCCGCACGGCCCGGGAGCGGGTCGCGGCGCGCTGGGCGCTCGCGGACGTCCCCCTGACCGACTTCCTCACCCGGCCCCTCATCCCGTACGAGGACGACGACGTCACCCGGCTCATCCTCGACACCCACCAGCGGGCCGCCTTCGCGCCGGTCGCGTCGATGACGGTCGGGGAACTGCGGGAGTGGCTGCTGTCCGAGGCGGCGGACACGGCCGCGCTGACCGCGCTGGCGCCGGGCCTCACCCCGGAGATGGTCGCGGCGGTGTCGAAGCTGATGGGCAACGCGGACCTGGTGGCCGTGGCCCGCAAGGTCTCCGTGGTCACGGCGTTCCGCTCGACGATCGGCCTGCCCGGCCGCCTCGCCACCCGGCTCCAGCCCAACCACCCCACCGACGACCCGGCCGGCGTGGCGGCCGCCCTGCTGGACGGGCTGCTGCTGGGCTCCGGCGACGCGGTGATCGGCATCAACCCGGCCACCGACAGCCCGAAGGCCGTACGGGACCTGCTGGAACTGCTCGACGGCGTGATCGGCCGCTACTCCATCCCCACCCAGTCCTGCGTCCTGTGCCATGTCACGACGGCCGTCGACCTGATGGCGAAGGACGCCCCCGTCGACCTCGTCTTCCAGTCCATCGCGGGCACCCAGGCCGCGAACGCCTCCTTCGGGGTGACCCTCGGCCTGCTCGACGAGGCCTACGAGGCCGCCCTCGCCCTGGGCCGGGGCACGGTCGGTCGCAACGTCATGTACTTCGAGACCGGCCAGGGCAGCGCCCTGTCCGCCGACGCGCACCACGGGGTGGACCAGCAGACGGTGGAGGCACGGGCGTACGCGGTCGCCCGCCGCTACGAGCCGCTGCTGGTCAACACGGTCGTCGGCTTCATCGGCCCGGAGTACCTCTACGACGGCCGGCAGATCCTGCGCGCCGCCCTGGAGGACCACTTCTGCGGCAAGCTGCTCGGCCTGCCCATGGGCCTGGACATCTGCTACACCAACCACGCCGACGCCGATGACGACGACATCGCCACCATGCTGACCATGCTCGGCGTGGCCGGGGCGTCCTTCGTGATCTGCACCCCGGGCGGCGACGACATCATGCTCAACTACCAGTCGGCCTCGTACCACGACGCGCTCTACCTGCGCGAGGTGCTCGGCCTGCGCCCGGCGCCCGAGTTCGAGGCGTGGCTGGGCTCGGTCGGGCTCCTGGACGAACGCGGCGGCCTCCGCGAGATCTCAGGTACGGCTCACCCCCTCACGGCGATCGGACGGGAGCTCGCGGCATGACGGACGTATCTCTGCTGAACGACGATCTGTGGCCGGCCCTGCGCCGCCGCACCCAGGCCCGCATCGGTCTCGGCCGGGCCGGCAGCGCGCTGCCCACCCGCCACCGGCTGGAGCTCCAGGCCGCGCACGCCGCCGCCCGGGACGCGGTGCACTCGCCGTTCGCCCCGGACCGGATCGCGGCGGCGCTGCCCGGCATGCCGACGGTACGGGTCCGCAGCGCCGCCCCCGACCGGCTCACCTACCTCCAGCGCCCCGACCTGGGCCGCCGACTGGACGCCGTGGACCGCGCGCATCTCCCGGCCGGCGAGTGGGACGTCGTCTTCGTCGTCGCCGACGGGCTCTCCAGCCGGGCGGTGCACGAGCACGCGGCGGCGATGGTGCGGGCGACGACGGAACGCCTGCCCGGCTGGAACGTGGCTCCCGTCGTCCTCGCCGAACAGGCCCGCGTGGCCCTCGGCGACGACGTGGCGGCGGCGATGGGGGCGGAGACGGTCGTGGTCCTGGTCGGCGAGCGCCCGGGCATGTCGGCGGCGGACTCCCTGGGCGCGTACCTCACGTACCGCCCCGTGCCCGGCGTGACGACCGACGCCGACCGCAACTGCCTGTCCAACATCCGGCCGCCGCTGGGCCTCGACTACGAGGTGGCGGCGGGGAAGCTGGCGGGGTTGATGGGGAGGGCCCGTGCGCTGGGGGCCACGGGGGTGGGGCTGAAGGACGAGACCGGCCCGGGGAGCGCAGTCGGGTCGCTACCCTGAGTTGTGGTGACTCACCCCGCCGTCGGCAACACCAACCCCAACGCCCCCTCCCGCACCGTCCACGTCCGCCTGCGCACCGGCCCCGCCACCGCCGCGTCCGCCCGGTAGCGGAAGTCCGCGCCCGACACCGTCACGACCCGCCCCCGGGCCTGAAGCGGCGCCGCCTCCGCGCCCACCGACACGGGCCGTACGACCACCATCGCCTCCCCGGACGCTCCCGGGGTCACCGACACCGCCTCCACCGGCTGGTCCAGATCGACCAGGGTCACCCCGTCGACCTCGACCCGCAGCCGGGCCGGGCCCGGCGGGGGAGGGACGGCGGTGGGGCGCGGCGGACGCGGGGGGACGAGCGTGCGGACGAGGGACTGCAGCCAGGGCCGCCCCGGCGTCTCCGCGTCGGACGCCTCTCCGATCACCGGCACGTGCACCGGCGGAATCCTCAGCGCCCCCACCACCACCCCGTCGCTGTCGTCCACCAGCAGGTCCAGCCGCCGCTCCGAGCCGTCGAGGACGGCCCGTGCCGCCGCCACGGCCCCCGTGGGGATCCCCAGGGCGTGCGCCACGCCCAGTACGGTCCCCACCGGCACCATCGACAGCACACATCCGGCCAGCTCCCGCTGCCGGTGCAGCAGCGACACCGTCCGGGTCAGCGCACGGTCGTCACCGATCACAACCGGCCGCCGCGAACCCCGCCGGGCCAGCACCCGGGCGAATTCCTCCGGGCCCTCGGGAAGACACACCTTCGTACTCGCCGCACCCGCGCTGAGCACGTCTTTCGCGATCCGTACGGACTCCCCGTCGGCCCTCCGGGCAATCGGATCGATGATCACCAGCAGCTGGTCCGGCGTCGCGAAAGTCGCCACCTCGGTCCTGCCTCGCTTCCTCGGGTAGCATCTTTGTGCAAGAGCCCCTTGCGCTATTGCGCCAGGGGCTTCGTCTATTCCGGGGCATCCGGGTCCGACGGTGTGCGACCGACGACGGTCGCGGAACTGCGGCCAACGACGGTCGCGGTGCACGCGGTGGTGAACTGAGCCTCCGCGCACGCCCCTGACCTTGGACATGCCCCACCCGGAAGGGGTGTACGCGCGTGCCCGCACTTGTGCTGCTCGGTGCTCAGTGGGGTGACGAAGGCAAGGGAAAGGCCACCGACCTACTCGGTGGCTCGGTGGACTACGTAGTGCGCTACCAGGGCGGCAACAACGCCGGCCACACGGTCGTCGTGGGTGACCAGAAGTACGCACTCCACCTCCTTCCTTCCGGAATCCTGTCGCCCGGTTGTACGCCGGTCATCGGAAACGGCGTCGTCGTCGACCCGTCGGTCCTGCTCTCCGAGCTGAGCGGTCTGAACGAGCGCGGCGTCGACACGTCGAAGCTCCTGATCAGCGGCAACGCGCACATCATCACCCCGTACAACGTCACTGTCGACAAGGTGACGGAACGCTTCCTCGGAAAGCGCAAGATCGGCACCACCGGGCGCGGGATCGGTCCGACATATGCGGACAAGATCAACCGGGTGGGCATCCGGGTCCAGGACCTCTACGACGAGTCGATCCTCACGCAGAAGGTCGAGGCGGCCCTCGACGTCAAGAACCAGCTGCTGACCAAGCTGTACAACCGCCGCGCGATCGCCGTCGACCAGGTCGTGGCCGAGCTGCTGGAGTACGCGGAGAAGCTGAAGCCGTACGTCGCCGACACGGTCCTGGTCCTCAACCAGGCCCTGGAGGAAGACAAGGTCGTCCTCTTCGAGGGCGGCCAGGGCACGCTCCTCGACATCGACCACGGCACGTACCCCTTCGTCACCTCCTCCAACCCGACCGCGGGCGGCGCCTGCACGGGAGCGGGCGTGGGTCCGACGAAGATCAGCCGCGTGATCGGCATCCTCAAGGCGTACACGACCCGCGTCGGCGCCGGCCCGTTCCCGACCGAGCTGTTCGACGAGGACGGCGAGGCGCTGCGCCGCATCGGCGGCGAGCGGGGCGTCACCACCGGCCGTGACCGCCGCTGCGGCTGGTTCGACGCGGTGATCGCGCGCTACGCGACGAGGGTCAACGGCCTGACGGACTTCTTCCTGACGAAGCTCGACGTGCTGACCGGCTGGGAGCAGATCCCGGTCTGCGTGGCGTACGAGATCGACGGCAAGCGCGTCGAGGAACTCCCGTACTCCCAGTCGGACTTCCACCACGCGAAGCCGGTCTACGAGACCCTCCCGGGCTGGTCCGAGGACATCACCAAGGCCAAGTCGTTCTCCGACCTCCCGAAGAACGCGCAGAACTACGTCAAGGCCCTGGAGGAGATGTCCGGCGCCCCGATCTCCGCGATCGGCGTGGGCCCGGGCCGCGACGAGACGATCGAGATCAACTCGTTCCTGTAGGGGTATGGCTGAGCCCGGCGGCGCACCGCGTCGCCGGGCGTGCGCGGTTGTCGCGCACCGGCCACGATCGGCCGTCTGTGTTCTAGCGGAAAGGTGCATCATGCCTGTCCGAAAGCCACCCACCGGGCGGCAGCGGCGGCTCGGGGCTGAACTGCGACGGATGCGTGAGCAGGTGGGGCTGTCCGTGACCGAGGCCGCCGCGTTGCATCGGGTGGACAAGACCGCGATCAGCAACACCGAGTCGGCGCGGTTCGGGGTGAGCGCCGACCGGGTGCGTGTGTGGGCCGCCAACTACTCGTGCCCTGACCAGGCTTATATCGATGCGCTCGCGGACATGGCCAGGGAGCGGGCCGGTGCCCGTGACAACTGGTGGGACCCGTACCGGGACTCCATGGCCTCGTTCATGCTGGACTTGGCCGAGCTGGAGTATCACGCCGTCAGGCTCCGGCATGTGCAGATCACTCATCTTCCAGGGCTGTTACAGCACGAGGACTACGCCAGAGCCGTTTTCAGGGAGGCTATCCCGCCTCTCGCGCCGCGAGCCTTCGATCTTCAAGTCGAGTTCCGGCTGCGGCGCAGGGCGCTGCTCGACCGCGCCGATCCGCCGCACTGTTCGTTCCTCGTTCACGAGGCGGCGCTGCGGATGCTGTTCGGCGACCGTGCCGTTGTGCGGCGGCAGTTGGAGGAGCTGCTGAAGCAGTCCGAGCGGCAGTCGGTAAACCTTCGGGTGATCCCGTTCGCTGCGGGTGGGTTCCCGAATGCGGGCAGTTCGACGATGTACGCGAGCGGGCCGGTCCGTCAGCTGGACACCGTACAGATCGATGCCCCGAACGCGATCACCTTCCTGGATTCCGAGACCCACCTTGCTAACTACCATGTTGTATTCGACCGTATGGAGCAGCGGTCCCTGGAATCGGGAGGCTCGCGTGACTTCATCCGCAAGGTGCTGCACGAGCTGTAGGGACATGAGGGCGTTGGGGATTCAGTGGCGTAAGTCGTCGTACTCCGACCAGTCGGGCAACTGCCTGGAACTGGCGGTGGTCGACGGGGGAGTGCTGGTCAGGGAGAGCGATGAGCCCAGCGTGATCGTCAGCACGAGCCGGGCCAAGCTTGCGGCGTTCCTGGCTGGAGCCAAGGCCGGAGAGTTCGACGACCTCGTGTGAGGGCCGCCCGCCCTCTCCGTACAGGCATATGCCAAGTCACCCCGCTTCCGTATCAATGTTGATGAGCAAGCAGAGTTGTGGCTACCTTGGTGTCAGGCAGTGATCAGGCGGTCACTGTCTGGACGCCAAGCGCCCCGGCGGTGTTAGGGCACCCCGGGGCGTGGCCAACGCCCTGTAGGAGCGTCAGCATGTTCCACCGTATCCGGCCCGGCCTCGCGCGAACACTCGTGCAGGCGGCCGCCCTCGTCCTCGTGTGCCTGGTGCGCGCACTCCTCCCCGCACCCGTGCCCGTGTCGGATGCCGTCCGGCGTCCGCCCGGGTTCCGGATTCTCGTCGCCGGTGCCGAGATCCCCGTACTGCCGCCGTACCTCCTGAGGCGACGGCGGTCCGGCGGGCCGGCCGGTGCGGCAGCGGCCCGGCCCGCCTCCCGTATCCGTCCCTACCTCGTCGCGCACGAACAGCGCATGCGGCGGCGGGCGTTGGTCCTCGCGCTCGACGGGATCGACATCGGGCCCTGGGTGATCCACGGGCACCGTGTCGGCACGCCCGTGGGGGTGGCGGCCTGATGAGCGCATCCCGGATGCAGATCAGCCGCGTGCCCAGCAAGCCCGTGCGGAGGGACGAGGACGGCACGCTCACCATCGACCTCTGGCTGACCAAGGACGGCGGGTTCGAGTCGGACATCCCGCTGCGCCTGACCGGTGCCGAGGCGGAGGTCCTGCACGCCCAGCTCTGCTATGCGCTGGACGACTCGACCGCCTCGGTGATCACGCCGGTGTCGAAACTCCCCGACTGCCGTAAGGGGATCCTCGCCAGCCGCCCCTCGCAGTGCTGATCAGCCAACTGCCCTGACACGGCATCGCAGGACACTGCAACACTGAGGGCCCCCGTCCCGGGATCGTCCGTCACTCCCTCTGGAGACGGCGCGCGCCTGCCGGGATGGGGGCAGCAGTTCCTTCGTTGGGTCACCGGAGGGACCAGAGACGACCCCCGAACAACCATGTTCGTCCGCGATCTTGTCGACGCGACCACCAGCGCTCAGCAGCTCCAGTCCCTCGCGCCGCAGCGCCAGTGCCGTGATTGCCGGACCACTGGTGACGGTGAGGAGGTCGCCGTTGAGGGCGGAGGAGTGGGCTCCTAGCCGCGTAACACTTGGTGTTACGGTATCGGTATGGCGATTGTACGTTTCTCGATCAGCATGCCGGCTGAGGTGCGTGACCGGATAAGGGAGCACGCCGCGGACGCCGGACTCGATGTTTCCACGTTCCTGACGATCGCCGCCCAGGCGCAGATGGACCAGCAGGATCGGGTCAGGGAGATCTTCGAGCCCTTCCAGAAGGCGCGCACGGAGGCCGAGGAGCAGGCTGGTTCGGGTGTCTGGGCAGGCGACGACATCGAGCCGACAGAGGGGGAACAGGCGGAGGTCGACGCGATTCTCGGCCGTACACCGCGCGGTGAGGCCGCCGCGTGAACGTGGTCGTGTACGACACGGGCATGCTGATGGCGCTGGTCGGTCAGGACCGTCGGGCGCACATCCTGCACAAGGGGTTCGTCACGGTCGGCGGACACAAGCCGATCGTCCCTGGTCCCGCCCTGTCGCAGGCATGGCGGACAAGCCCCAAAACGGCCTACGCCTGGAAGCGTCTCCTTGCCGATGTCTTCGTGTACCCCGTTGACAGGGCCCCGTACGCCGACGGTCTTCCGCCGCGCTGTCTCCCCTGTGCGGGAGGAGTGAACATCGAGGGCTGGAAGACACTCGGCGACATGATCGGTTCTGCCGCGCTACCGCCGAAGAAGCGCCCCGATCCGGTGGACGCCCTGGCCGTCTTCATCGCGGCCAGTCACGGCGGAGGCAGCGTTCTCACCTCCGACCGCGACGACATCGACGCGTACGCCGCCACACTGTCCGGCGGCAACGTCTCGGCCGTGGCCGTTTGACTCACGGCCTCGTGGCCGCGCGAATCCGGGCAACTCTCCCTTGTGGCGGCCCGTATGGCCGAGTGCGAACGGACCGTCGCCACCTCCGAGGACCGCGCCGCCACGGCCGAGCCCAGCCGCATCCTTGCCGCGGCCGAGGAGAGGGGCACTACGCGCGGGCCGCACCGGCATTCGGGGGCCACGTCCACGGACGTGGTGTACGAAGCTTGCCCCAAGAGTACTCACCCGTGGACCACGATGGACGCCACACGTTCACCGTGACGCAGGGGGAGGGCGCGGGCGCATGGCTGCCGGAGTGGTCAGGGGGTCGACCGAGCGGGTCGAGGCGGAGCGGGCGCTGCTGGAGCAAGTCATGCAAGTCATGTGACAGCAGACTGACTTGGGCCGGTCATGGACAGACATCCATGACCGGCCCATGGCCTGTTCGCGGTGGCGCATCGCTGTCAGCCGCTGGTGCCCAGGCGGCGGGTCCGGGTGAGTCCCCGGTACGCGGTGCCGAGCAGGGCCGCCTGGACCACCGCCGCGACCGGGATGCCGATCAACGCGAGCTGGTCGGGCGCCCAGGCGAACAGCAGCGACACCGGCGCGGTCGCGAGGAAGAGCCACACCCCGGCGAAGCTGGTGTCCGCGTGCGTCAGGAACAGCGTGTCCACCGCGACCCACACGCCGAGGGCGGCGACGATCAGCAGGTAGCCGAGGGCGACGGGGGTGCGCAGGGCCGAGACGAGCGAGGAGCGGTTCATGGGGTGCCTCCGGGGAGATCGGATCGGGTTCCTCCGTGTGATCTCCACGATGCCGTTCACCGATCAACGGCCGCCTGAGTAGCGCTACTTATTTCAAGCTTCGCGCGTACCCATGCGTTGTCCCATTGTTGTCGACACATTGTCGATCATTGCTGCAACCGCGCGGCCAACTCCTCCGTTCTATAAGGCATCCCCTCGCGTTGACGGGGCCGAGTGTCGACACTGCACCATGGAGGAACCACGCATGGCGAACATGAAACGGCGGCACCGCTGGCGGACGGGCATGCTCGGTCTTGTCCTGTCCCTGGGGTTCGCGACCGGGTGCGCGGGCCTCGGCGGGAGCCCCGCCGCGGACCCCGCGCCCGTGGACGCGGGGGCCAAGGAGTCGCTCTCCGCCGCCTCGTCCGCCGCCGCGTCCTCCTCCGTCACCGCCGCCTCGGCGGCCGGCATGGAGTACGTCGCGATGGGCAGCTCGTTCGCCGCGGGGCCGAGCATTCCGCCGGTGAAGGAGGGCAGCGTGGCGGCCGCGTGCATGCGGTCGAACAACAACTACGCCAGCATCGTGGCCCGTGACACCGGGGCGAAGCTGACGGACGTCACGTGCAGTGGTGCCACCACGGCGAACATCCTCACCGCGAGCCAGGCCGGGCAGGGGGCGCAGATCAATGCCGTGAAGAGCACGACCCGCCTGGTCACGGTCACCATCGGCGGCAACGACGTCAACTACCTGGGCAGCGTCGTCTCGTACTCCTGCCAGAACAGCGGCGGGACCAACTGCGGGACCGTCAGCACGTCCGCGATCGACACGGCCCTCGGCGCGGTGAGGGGGCGGATCCAGAACGTCGTGAAGGCCGTTCACAAGATCTCCCCGCGGGCGCGGGTGTTCCTCGTCAACTACATGTCCGTCGTGCCCGACGGCGCCGCCTGCACCGGTGTTCCGCTCACCGCGAGCCAGCTGGCGTACGAGCGCACCGTCGCCTCCCGTCTCGCCGACGCGACCTCCGCCGCCGCCACCGTCACCGGGGCGACCCTGGTCAACGTCGCCGCCGCGAGCAAGGGCCACAACGCGTGCTCGTCCAGCCCGTGGGTGGAGAAGTACAAGCCGGCGTCGGGCCGGGCCACGTACCACCCCAACGAGGCCGGTATGAAGGCCGTGGCCTCGTTGGTGAAGTTCGCGATGGCCACCAGCAGCCCGCTGCCCGCCGGCTACACCCGGTGCGCGAGCGAGGGCGGCACCTGCACCTTCAGCGGCACCCGCGCGGTGGCCTTCGGCTCCGGGACATACGCCTACAAGACGGCGACCGGCAGCATCCCCTGCACCAGCGCCTCCTTCGGCGGCGACCCGGCGGCCGACACCATCAAGACCTGCTACATCGCCATCGCGGGCGGCCCCTACGGGTACACCAAGTGCGCGGCCGAGGGCGGCACCTGCAAGGTCCCCGGCTACAACCGTGACGTCGTCTTCGGCACCAACGGCAACTTCAAGCACCTGGTCACCAGCGGCAGCATCGCCTGCACCAGCGCCAAGTTCGGCGGCGACCCGGCGGCGAACGTCGTCAAGTCCTGCTACATCGCGCCGAGCGGCGCCCCGGCCGGCTGGACCAAGTGCTCCGCCGAGGGCGGCACCTGCGCGGCCGTCGCCGGACAGCCCGTGATGTACGGCGCGTACGGCTCGTTCAACACCGCCGTCGCCGCGGGCAACACCGCCTGCACCAGCGCGTCCTTCGGGGGTGACCCGATCGGCAACGAGACCAAGTCCTGCTACACCGGCCCCGCCGCCCCGGCCGGCTACAAGGCGACCGCCTGCGCCTCCCAGGGCGGCACCTGCGCGTTCACCGGGAAGCGGACCGTCGCCTACGGCGCGAAGGGCCGCTTCGTCTACAAGACCCTCTCCGGCGGCACCACCTGCAAGGCGGCCGTGTTCGGCGTCGACCCGCTCTACGGCGTCCTCAAGAGCTGCTACCTCACCTACTGAGCGCGTACCTGCTGTACGAAGGCGGCCCAGGACTCGGCGGAGACGCTGAGGACGGGGCCGCCGGGGTTGTTCTTGGAGTCGCGGATCCACACGCTGCTGCTCCGCGGCGCGCTTCACTCCGGCGAGTGAAAAGCGGGAACTTCCGCCTGGGAAAACCCAGTTCTGGCTTGCGTTCGTCGCTTTGCGTGGTCGTAGAGTCACGGCAACGGAAACGCCCCCGCGGTGCGACAACACCCGGGGGCTCGACACCAGGAGCCACACTCCCGATGCGGATTCATCGTACGACGCCCACGCGCGCCTTTTCAGTCTTCTCCAACACTCTCCTCCGCGACCGGAGCCTTTCCTGGTGCGCGGTAGGCGTACTGACGTACCTCCTGAGCCTCCCGGACGGCGCTCGGGCGACGATCCGAACCCTCTCCGAGCAGCGCAAGGAGGGGCGGTCGCGGATCGCCTCCGCCCTGCGTGAGCTGGAGGATTCCCGGTATCTGCGGCGGGTGGTGCGGCAGGATCCCGAGACGCGTCAGTTCTCCACCGTCTACGAGGTGTTCGATACTCCGTACGAGGACGAGCCCCCCACGGGTGAACCTGAAAAAGTTCAGAACCGGGACTCCGGTGAGTCGGACGGCGAGCCCTCGGGCCCGTCCCCTTCGGGGGAAAACACCGGAGGGAAAGAACCTCCCTCCCCGCCGCCGGTCGCGCCGCTGGTGGAGGAGTGGTGGGAGGCGGGCGCTTCCAGCGCCCAGGTGCGCGCGGCTCTGGCGAGCGGCTTGCCCGCTCGCGTGTACTCGGCGGGCGCGATCGTGGAGAACCGCCTGCAGCGCAAACGCCCCAGCGCGCCAACGGCCGGGCCGGTCAGGACCGTTGAGGTCGAACTCCGCAAGCCCGGTGCCGCAGTCTTCCGGGAGGCCGCGCAGCGGGGCGGTGCGCTGGCCCGCGCGCTGCTGCGAGGTGGGCCCGCGCCCGCGTAGGCGCACACAGACTCCCGGCCGGTAATGGCCTGTCGGGCCCTTCGAAAGAAACGGAGTGTCGATGACCATCGCACTCGAACGCCCTGAGGTGGTATACCGTCGGTATACTGTGCTCATGGCTGACACCACGATCAAGGTCGACCCCGCTGTCCGTGACCGCCTCCAGGAGCTCGCCCGGGAGCGCGGGATGAGCATGCGTGACCTCGTCGCTCAGCTGGCCGGGGCCACTCCGACCAAGGAAGAGCTGCGGAAGCAGTACGAGGAGACCAAGGCGTACGTGGAGGAGCACTTCCTCGGCAGGCCCTACACCGAGGAGGACGAGAAGGCCGGTGAGAAGCTGTGGGCCGACCTCGAGGCCGGGCGAATCGGGGAGGTCCAGTGACGGGGGAGAAGCGATACCCGCTGCCGCGTGCGGTCATCTTCGACGACACCGCCGCGCTCGCCCTGGGGGCGGGAAACAGCATGGCTTCGCGGCTGGTCGTCGGAGCCGAGAAGGATCCGGCGCTGCGCGTGTACATCCCCGCGCTGAGCCTCGCCGCAGCCGAGCGTGAGCGTGCCGGAGTCGCCGAACACGTGGGCGCGTTGCCGTCCGTGAACATCGAGGCCCTCGACTTCGCGGCGGCCACCTCCGTCGGCAAACGGCTGCGGACGGCGGCGGCCGAGGGCGAGGACCTGGACGGCAAGGCCGAGGACGACTGGAGTGGCGCCCACGTGCTGCACCTCGCGCTGCCGACCGTCGAGTGGCCGCACGGCCGTCCCGTTCTGACCAGGACGCCGACGCGCTACCGGGGAACCGGTATCCGGACCATCCGCATCGTCGAACAGTCGTGAACCAGGGGCGCCCTCGACCGGGGGCGCCCCCATCTGTCCGGGCATATCCTGAAATCGCCATCCGCGCGCGCCCACCCAAGACCCAGAAGAAGGTGACCGCGATGCGCATGATGCTGAAGGCGTCCATGAACACGGAGAAGGCCAACGACCTCATCCGGAACGGGACTCTCGGGAAGCTGATCCAGGAGTCGCTGGAGCAGATCAAGCCCGAGGCGGCCTACTTCACGGCGGACGCCGGCCGGCGGACCGCCTACATATTCTTCGACATGGCGGACCCGTCCGACATGCCGGTGATCAGCGAGCCGTTCTTCCTCGAACTGGGTGCGGACATCAGCTACACACCCGTGATGAACAGGGAAGACGTCCAGAAGGGACTCTCCAGGCTCGGCCGTTGACGTTGACGCTGAGCCGGCTCCCGGGCTTCAGCTGAACACGATCATCGACCCCTGCGCCAGACTCCGCGTCGCCGCCGCGTGCAGCCCCAGCCAGACGTGCCGTTCGCGGGCGAAGGGGCTGGGATCGTACGGCGCGGCCACGGCCGGCTCCTCCAACTCCGTGGGTGCGGTGGGGGCCTGGGGCGGACCCGGCGGGTTCGACGGGTCGATGCCGATCGACGGGGCGACGAACTCCAGCTCCCGGAGCAGGGACTGGGAGGAGCCCAGGGGGCCGCCTCCGGCGAGGAGATCGTCGTTCGACAGCGGGTGCGGGAAGTCGACGGGGACGTACGCGCCCGCGTGGTCGTAGTGCCAGACCAGGTGCGACTGCTGGGCGGTGGACTCGAACATCTCCAACAGCTGCTCGTAGTCGCCGCCCAGTTCGTCGACCGGGGTCACCGGCAGCCCGCACACCTGCAGCAGATACGCCCGGCGCAGGAAATGCAGCGCGTCATAGTCGAAACCGGCGACCGGGGCGACCTCTCCGGACAGCCCCGGCATGTACTGGTACACCGGCACCGGCGGCAGCCCCGCCTCCGCCAGCACCTTGTTGTACTGCGCGAGTTCGTCGGCGAACGGGTTGTCGGGGGTGTGGCACAACACGTCGACGAGCGGTACCAGCCACAGGTCACAGGCCAAAGAGAGCTCCTCCGGTCGTTAGTCGTGCAGGTCCCATACCCACACACCGTCCACCCGCCTACCGGGTCGGCCCACCAGTTTGTCCACAGTCTCACGCAGGACGTCCGCATGGGGCTGCGGGGTCAGCACCAGCACCCCCGCCCGCCAGTACGCGAGGTCCGCCGCGGTCGCCTCCCGCGCCGCCGTGTCGATCACGGGTACGACGCCCGTGACCTGGGCGTCCTGCAGCAGGCTCGCCGTGAAGCGGAGCGGCACCCCGTACACGCCGGTGCGGTCGCCGTCGCCGTACGGCCCGTTGAAGTAGCCGCCGGGCATCCGGAAGCCCAGTCCGGCGGCCGTCTGCCAGTGCAGGGCCTCGGCGGCGCCGGGCTCGGCGAGCGGCACGGGGACGAGCGTCTCGCCGTCCTGGACGTACGACTTCCAGGTCCCGTCCGTGTAGAACGCGGGCACCTCGGCGCGCGGCTCCGACCGCAGCGGGGCGGGGACGAGGGGAAGCAGGGCGAGGCCCACGGCTGCCAGTCCGGCGTGGCGGACCGTTCGTGTCACCCCGGCCGCCGTCCGTTCCGCCACTGCAAGCGCCACCAGCATCCCCAGCACCGGCCCGCAGATCATCGCCACCCGGCTCTCGATCACCGACTCGAAGAGGGGGAGTTCGTCGAGGAGCGCCCAGGGGCCCGGGACACCGCCGACGCGGGGGCCCATGGAGAGCAGGGCCGCCACGAGGACCGTCGCCGACAGTGCCCGTACGACCGGGCGCCGGCGCCACAGCAGCACGGTGATCGCCAGGGCCAGCAGGGCGAGGGGCCAGCCGTAGAAGGCGTTCTGCTCGGTGGGGTTGAGGGTGAGGGCCCGGGTGGCCTCGGCGTCGCCCGCGAGCAGTGAGCGTTCGGCGAAGGTGAGCAGCGCGCGCAGGGAGTTGGCGGTGCCGGGGGCCGTGCCGTGGTCGATGCCGTCGTAGGACTGCGGGCCGGAGAACTGCCAGGCCAGGGGGTAGAGGGCGAGCGGGAGGCAGACGGCCGCCCCGATCGCCAGACCGCGCAGCAGGGGGCGTACGGCTGCCGCCGCCTCCTTCGGGCGTACGGCTGTGTGGGCGAGCGCGAACAGGAGCATGCCGATCGCCGCCAGCAGCAGCGCTTCCTCGCCGAGGAAGACCTGGTACGCCGCCATCAGGCCCAGGATCACCGCGTCCCGCGTGACCCGGGTGCCCGCACACAGGCGCAGGGCCCGGTCGACGATCAGCGGGATCATGAAGAGGACGACGAAGTTGGGGTGGGCGTTGGCGTGGCTGACGAACGGCGGGGCGAAGGCGGCCAGGGTGGCTCCGGCGAAGGCCGCGCCCCGGTGCGGGGTGAGGCGTTTCGCGATCAGCCAGTACCAGGCGGCGGCGGTCGCGGCCAGGCCCAGTGTCATCACCAGGCTGAGCGTGACCGCCGGCCCGAACAGCAGCGTCACCGGGGTCAGCGGCACGGAGAGGCCCGGCATGGCCGTGTTGGCCATCAGGTTCACCCCGTCGGGGAAGCCCTGGAGGTCGCTGAAGAGGGGGTTTCGAAGATGGGCGACGTTGTCCGCCGTCACCGCGAAGAACCACTCCCACTGGTTCTGGTCCTGGAGCGAGTCGGTGAGATAGCGGTGCGCCGGGTCGAGGACGCGGCCGGAGTAGAGGGCGACGGAGAAGGCCAGGAAGAGGAGCACGGCCAGGAGGTCGGTGCGGCGCAGGCGGGCCAGATCGCGCAGGAAGCGGAGGTAGTCCGGCGGGCGCACCTTCGAGCCGGGCCGGTGCGACCAGTGCACCGGCACCTCGGCCACCGGCCAGTCCGCCCGCTGGAAGTGCCGCAGCACCTCCACGTCGATGGCCCAGCCGTCGACCCGGGAGGCGGCGAACGCGGCGCGCGCCTTGTCGCCGTCGAACAGCTTGAACCCGCACTGGGTGTCGCGGATCCCGCGTACGGCGGTCGCGCGTATGACGAGGTTCCCGGCCTTGCCGAGGAGTTCGCGGGCGCGGTGCTGGCGGTCGCCCAGGGTGGCGCCGGGCACGGCGCGCGAGCCGACGGCCGCCGCGTGGCCCTCGGTGAGCGCGTGCTCCAGCCGGTCCAGTTCGGTCACGGGGGTCGCGAGATCGGCGTCGGTGACGAGGATCCGGCGGCCCCGTGTGGCGGCGACGCCCAGCCTGAGGGCGTGGCCCTTGCCCCTGCCCTCACCGGTGACGGCCCGGATACGCGGGTCCCGGCGGGCGGCGACGAGGTCACCGGTGGCGTCCGTGGAACCGTCGTCGACGACGACGATCTCCCAGCCCGCCCCGGTCTGTTCGAGATGGTCCACCAGGGCGTCGAGCGTGGGGCTCAGCCGCAGCTCCTCGTCCCGGGCCGGAACGACCACGGACAGCTCGACGGTCTCCCCGGTCTCCCGGTCGGTCTTCCGGTCGGTGGCCGTCGCCGTCACTCCGCCGCCAGCCGCTCGATCAGCGCGATGGAGTCGGCGTTGTACTCGGCGAGCATCCTGCGGGCCGTGACGGTGTCGCGCTCGTACAGGGCGTCGACGAGTTCGCTGTGGCCGGACCACAGCTGCCCGCGCAGATCGGTCAGCCGGCGCACATGCTGGACCGTGCACACCCAGGTCTGCACCCGCAGCCGGTGCAGGAAGTCGACGAGATACGGGTTGCCGAAGAAGTCGCTGAGCTCACGCCAGAAACGCAGGTCGTAGCCGATGAGGACGGTGAGGTCACCGGCGGCGGCGGCCCGCTGGGCCTCCTCGCCGCGCCGCCGCACCCCGTTGATGGCGGCGGCGACCTCCACCGGGTCGTCCGAATCGCGGCGGGACCCCCGTCCCCCCTCCAACCGCAGGAACATCCCCTCGATGATCAGCGAGCGCGCCTCGATCATGCCCCGGTAGTCCTCCACGGAGTACTCGTGGACCCGGAACCCCCGGTGCTGGTCGGCCTCCAGCAGCCCCTGCGCCGAGAGATCCACCAGCGCCTCGCGGACCGGGGTCGCCGAGACGCCGTACTGCTCGGCGATCTCCTTGACCGTGAACTCCTGCCCGGGCTGCAGACGGCCTCCCAGCACCTCGTCGCGGAGCGCGTCGGCGATCTGCTGCCGCAGGGTGCTGCGCGTCACGGCGCCGGTGCCGCTGCTGCCGTGCATCTTCGGGGCGTCTCCCTCGGGGCCGTACGGACGGAAAGTGGCGTGCTCGTCGTTATGTACGAGCACGCCACCTTACGCGTTCGGAGATTTCAAGCCCCTACACGCGTAGCGTGCGTCCGCTGTCCCCGTTCTGTGCCTACCCGGTGTACTCGTCGGCGACCGAAAGGGCCTGGTCAAGGGCCGCGAGGCCCTCCTTCACCTCGGACTCCGAGACATTCAGCGGGGGCACGAAATGCGTCCGGTTCATGTGGACGAAAGGCCACACCCCGGCCTTCTTCGCGGCCACGCCGAAGGCCGCCATCGCCGCGTTCGCCTCACCGGCCGCGTTGTAGGGGACGAGCGGTTCCCGCGTCTCGCGGTCCTTCACCAGCTCGATCGCCCAGAACATGCCGACCCCGCGAACGTCGCCGACGCTCGGGTGCCGCTCGGCCAGCGCCCGCAGCCCCGGCTCGACGACGGACGCGCCCAGGTTCCGCGCGTTCTCGACGATCCCCTCCTCCGCCATCGCGTTGATCGTGGCGACGGCGGCGGCGCAGGCCAGCGGATGCCCGGAGTACGTCAGCCCGCCCGGGTACGCCCGCTTGCCGAACGTCTCCGCGATCGCGCCGGAGATCGCCACCCCGCCGAGCGGCACATAGCCGCTGTTCACGCCCTTGGCGAAGGTCATCAGATCGGGTACGACCCCGAACAGGTCGGCGGCGAACCACTCACCGGTGCGGCCGAACCCGGCCATCACCTCGTCCAGGACGAACACGATCCCGTACTTGTCGCAGATCTCACGGACCCCGGCGAGATAGCCGGGCGGCGGCACCATGATCCCGGCCGTGCCGGGGACGGTCTCCAGGACGATCGCGGCGATGGTCGCGGGCCCCTCGAAGGCGATCGTCGTCTCCAGGTGCTCCAGCGCCCGCGCGCACTCCTGCTCCTCGGTCTCGGAGTAGAAGCGGGAGCGGTACAGGAAGGGTGCCCAGAAGTGCACGACCCCGGCGGAGGCGGTGTCGGAGGCCCAGCGGCGCGGGTCGCCGGTGACGTTGATCGCCTGCTGGGTGCCGCCGTGGTAGGAGCGGTAGGCGGAGAGGACCTTCGCCCGGCCGGTGTGCAGCCGCGCCATGCGCACGGCGTGTTCGACGGCGTCCGCGCCGCCGTTGGTGAAGAAGATCTTGTCCAGGTCGCCCGGGGTGCGCTCGGCGATCAGCCGGGCCGCCTCCGAGCGTGCCTCGACGGCGAAGGCGGGCGCGAAGGTGGTCATCCGCGCGGCCTGCTCCTGGATCGCGGCGACGACCTTCGGATGCTGGTAGCCGATGTTGGCGTAGACGAGCCCGCTGGTGAGGTCGAGGTACCGCCTGCCGTCGTGGTCCCAGAAGTACGACCCCTCCGCGCCTGCCACGGCGAGCGGGTCGATGAGCTCCTGCGCTGACCAGGAGTGGAAGACATGCGCACGGTCCGCGGCCTTCACGGCGGCGCCGGCCCGGGAGTCGGTCTGAGGGGTCATGGCGGGGAGCGTAGGAGCGGGGTGCGGGGCGGCGGTATCGGCGGTTTGTTCCGTGGGCGGGGGGATTCCGCGACAGGTTGTCGCGTGTACCGGACGATGCGGAACAGCCCGTTACGGAACCGTAGACATCGCGCCACGCGACTCCCTGAACGGCCGGTCTATTCTCGGCTCGATCACACATGGGGAGGAAAGGCGGCGCTGCCATGGAGAAACTGGGCCCGAAGGACCCGCAGCGCATCGGCGGCTACCGGCTGCTCGCGCGGCTGGGAGCAGGGGGTATGGGGCAGGTCTACCTGGCCCGTTCCGACCGCGGGCGGACCGTCGCGGTCAAGCTGGTCAAGCCGGAACTGGCCGCGCGCGAGGAGTTCCGCGCCCGCTTCCGGCAGGAGGTGCGCAACGCGCAGCGGGTCGGCGGCTTCTGGACCGCGCCCGTCCTCGACGCCGACACCGAGGCCGCCGTGCCCTGGGTCGCCACCGGCTATGTCGCGGGCCCCAGCCTCCAGCGGGTCGTCGGCCACGACCACGGCCCCCTGCCCGAACGCTCGGTCCGCATCCTCGCCGCCGGTCTCGCGCACGCGCTCACCAACATCCACGCCGCCGGGATCGTCCACCGCGACCTCAAGCCGTCCAACGTGATGGTCACCATCGAAGGCCCCCGCGTGATCGACTTCGGGGTCGCGCGAGCCCTGGAGTCGGTGAGCGACAGCGGCCTCACCCGGACCGGCGCGGTCGTCGGCTCGCCCGGTTTCATGGCCCCCGAGCAGGTGCGCGGCGAGCCGATCACCCCGGCCAGCGATGTCTTCTGCCTCGGCTCCGTCCTCGCCTACGCGGCCACCGGCACCCTCCCCTTCGGAGGTGCCGAGGGCGGGGAGCACGCCCTGATGTTCCGCATCGCCGAGGAGGAACCCGACCTCTCGGGCGTCCCCGAGGGCATCGCCGACCTGGTCCGCGCCTGTCTGCGCAAGGACCCCGCCGCCCGTCCCTCCCTGCCCTGGATCCTGGAGCGAACCGGCACCGGCGGCACCCTCGTCGACGGCCACTCCCGCGAGCCCTGGCTGCCGAGCGCGCTGGTCGCCCAGCTCGGGCAGCACGCCGTACGGCTGCTGGAGACGGAGGACCCGGAGGGCGCCCCGGAACACAGCGGGCGGCAGGGCTACGGCGACGGACGGGGAGCGTCGACGCCGGGGGCCGCCGTACTGCGGACGCCGATCGCCCCGGCCGCCGTACCGCACCCGGCGTACGGCCACACCCAGCAGCACCCGCAGGCAGCCGGCTACGGCTATCCCCAGCAGGCGCCGCAGAACCCGTACGCGGGGGACGCCTCCGGCTACGGCACCACCGGTTACGGCACCTCGCCGTACGGGGGACCGCCGTCCGGGGGCCCGACCCCGCCGTACGACCCCTCGTACGCCCCTTCCTCCGCCCCCACCCACGATCCCTCCTACGACGACGAGCCGGAGCCGTCCCGCCGCAGTGGCCGTACGACCGCGCTGCTGGTGGTGATCGCGCTGGTCGTCGCGCTCGCGGCCGGGGGGTCGGTGTACGCGTTCATGAACGGTGACGGCTCCTCCTCCGACGCGAAGGCGGGCCCGTCGCCGAGCCGTACGGCGGACTCCGGGTCGTCCGACCCCGCTCCCTCCGGGGACGAGTCGTCGTCCTCCCCGTCGCCGTCCGCCTCCGCGACGGGCGCCGGCGCGATCCCCGCCGACTACCTCGGCACCTGGACCACCACGATCGACAACGAGACCGGCGAGAACACGCGCCGGCTGACCATCAAGCAGGGCAAGGTCGGGGACGTGGTGCTCTCGCTCGTCGCCGACGGCGACGGGTACCACTGCGAGTTCACCGCAGAGCTTGCCGAACGCCCCGACAGCGACGGACCGTTGGCGATAGGACCGTCCACCGTCACCTCGGGGCGGCCGCGTTCGTCCTGCACCCCGGGCGAGGCCACCGAGGTCACGCTCCTGTCCGACGGCAGGCTGCGACGCGTCAACTCCGACACCGGGGAGAAGCTGACGTACAGCCGCCGGTGAACGTCCGGCGAACGTCCATCGACGTGTCCGGAATGCGCCCCCGCACGGCCGTACGGTGAACTCACAAGCGGCTGTCGGGAGTTGCGGGGGCACCCACAGTGGACTGGCTGAACGCGGAGAACGTCGTCGCCGTCGGAACGGCGGTGATCGGCATCGTCGCGTCCGGTGTCATGGTCTGGTACGAGCGCCGGGTGCCGCGCCGCAAACGCATCGGCTACCGGGTGCAGATGGACAACCCGATCGGCGACGACGTCAGATCCGGCCGTGCCAACCGCCGCCTCGGGCTGTTCGAAGAGACCCCGAACATGGTCGACGCCACCCTGGTCCTGCTCCGCATCGAGAACGACGGCTCGCAGGGCATCGCCCGCGACGACTACACCGGGCCCGAACGCCACGGCCTGACCGCCGTCTTCACCGACCGCGTCATCCGTGGGGTGTCGGTCACCCAGCCGACCGACACCGACCACCTCATGGACCACTTCACCGCGGACCGGGGCTTCGGCTACGACGGCAACACCCTGCGCATCCCGCGTGTCCCCCTCAACCGCGGCGACCACTTCAAGCTGCTCGTCCTGCTCTCCGGCGGCGACGTCGGCCACGGCATCCGGCTCTACGGCGGGCTGCGCGACGGCGAGGTCCACCCCAACCGCAGCGCGACCCCCGACGACACCCCGCCGCTGTTCAGCCGGGCCGCCCGGCTGATCTCCATCATGCTCACGATCTCCGTGGTGACCCTCGCGACGATCGTCGTCGTCCGCGACGACACCCCGCCCCCGATCGGCTGCGAGCGCGGCACGCTCACCGTGACCGGCTCGACCGCGTTCGCCCCCGTCGTCCGCGAGGTGGCCCGCGCCTACGCGGAGGACTGCGAGGGCGCCGCCATCACCGTCGATGCCCACGGCTCCACGGCGGGCATCCGCGAGCTGACGGCGGAGGGCGCCGACGCCAAGAAAGGCTCCCCGCCGCTGATCGCCCTCTCCGACGGTCCCAAACCGGCCGGACTGGAGGAACTGCGCGAGAACCGGGTCGCGGTGTCGGTGTTCGCCGTCGTCGTCAACGACGACATCCACCTCAAGAACCTCTCCACGACCGCCGTACGCCGCCTCTACCGGGGTGAGATCACCAACTGGACGCAGCTCGGCGGCCCCGACCTCCCGGTCATCCTCGTCAGCCGTGACGCCAACTCCGGGACCCGGCAGGTGTTCCAGCGGCGCGTGCTCGGCCGGGGCGAGATCGAGAACTCCTCCGCCGACTGCGCGCACAAGGACTACCCGTCATCCCCCGTGGTGCGCTGCGAACTCGACTCCACCCAGCAGGTGCTGAACACCGTGGCCGCCACCCCGGGCGCCATCGGCTACAGCGAGCTCAACCTCGCCGACCGCGCGAAGGGGCTCCACCCTCTCGACCTCGACGGCGAGCCGCCCTCCGTCGACGCCATCGAACACGGCACCAGCGACTACCCGTACCGCGAGATCGAATACGCCTACACCTACGGCCGCCCCCCGGCCGACTCCCTCGCCTCCAGCTTCCTCACCTACCTGACCAGAGGAAACGGCCAGGACGTCACCCGCACCCACGGCCACCTCCCCTGCTGGTCCCCAGAGGGCTTGCGATTGTGTCAGACGTAGCTGCGGGCAGCCGCCATCGCCGCTGCAGCTGCGGGCAATCGTGCCGCTGGGGCGGCACGGGTGGGCGCAGCGGCACCCCCCCCCAGCGGGCAGCGCCCGGCCCCACCCCCGCCCAGCACAAACGAACCCTCACCGAGGCTCAGGGGGCCGCTGCCGAGGCATGTTCGGCCGCGAGTTCGCCCCCGGCGGCATCGGAAACCGCCCCTGCACCCCCGTATCGACCCGCCCCCCAGAAGCCACCGCCGACTGAATCCCCAACGGCGCCGACCCGGTCCGAAACTCCACCATCCAGTCCGCGGTCTCCGCCCGCACCAACTCCATCACATCCTCCGAGAACCGCCGCAGCACAGCCAGACACCGCTCCGCGGCCTCACTCGCCGTCCCCTCCGCCGGCCCCAACACCTCCCGCACACTCTCGCTCGCCCAGTCGAACTGCAGCACCTGAAGCCGCCGCTGCACCGCCTGCGCCGTGGCCACGTCCCTTATCCACCCGGACGTCACCCCGAAGAACCGGTCCACCACCACACACGCCACCGCGAGCAGCAGCGCCAGATACCCCCACGGCGCCACCCCGCCGATCACCCCGGTGAGATCGAGCAGCGGCAGCCCCGCCCCGGCGACCGCCCCCGTCGCCGCCCCGCCCCGCAGCACCCGCGCCCCCCGCCGCTTCCACACCCGGTCCGCGAGATACCAGGCCGCCGTCTGCAGCGCCCCCCGCTCCACCCACCGGTACAGCTCCTCCAGCCGCTCCGCCGGTTCGCCCCAGTCGCCGAGCGGAAACGCCCGCCCGGTCAGATCGCCCGGCCGCAGCCCGGCCGCACCCTCGCCCCGCCCGTCCTGAGGCGGACCCTCGGGCTGCATCTCCGGCTGACCCACGGCACTCCCTTATGACTCAGTGACTCCGCGTAACGTCTGATGCTGATGTGCCGGACCCTTCCTACCTCCCAATGGGTGGCGAAGGGGACGCTTTGGTCGCTTTTCCGCCCGGAAGTGGGCCTTGATCAGGTATACGCCGCTGGGCAAACTCACTCGAAAGAGTGGCGGGGCGATGGGCCCATCGAGCACGTAGGCTCGTGCCAGACAGGAAAACGCAGACAGGAGCTGATCGTGATTCCCGGTGGTGGCCAGCCCAATATGCAGCAGCTGCTCCAGCAGGCCCAGAAGATGCAGCAGGACCTGGCCCGTGCCCAGGAGGAGCTCGCGAACACGGAGGTCGACGGGCAGGCGGGCGGCGGTCTGGTGAGGGCGACGGTAACGGGCTCCGGTGAACTTCGCGCGTTGAGGATCGACCCGAAGGCCGTGGACCCCGAGGACACCGAGACCCTCGCCGACCTGATCGTCGCGGCCGTCCAGGCGGCCAACCAGAACGCGCAGACGCTCCAGCAGCAGAAGCTCGGCCCGCTGGCCCAGGGTCTCGGCGGCGGCAGCGGTATTCCCGGCCTGCCTTTCTAAGACGGGCCCCGGCCAACTACCGTACGTACTGCAAGGAACCCCAGGAAGGACGGCAGTCCGTTGTACGAAGGCGTGGTCCAGGACCTCATCGACGAGCTGGGGCGGCTGCCCGGCGTCGGTCCCAAGAGCGCGCAGCGGATCGCCTTCCACATCCTCCAGGCGGAACCGACGGACGTACGGCGGCTCGCCCAGGCCCTGATGGAGGTCAAGGCGAAGGTCCGCTTCTGCGCGACCTGCGGGAACGTGGCGCAGGAGGAGCTGTGCGGCATCTGCCGCGACGCCCGCCGCGACCCGACCGTCATCTGTGTCGTGGAGGAGCCGAAGGACGTGGTGGCGATCGAGCGGACCCGTGAGTTCCGGGGCCGCTACCACGTCCTGGGCGGAGCGATCAGTCCGATCGAGGGCGTCGGCCCCGACGACCTGCGCATCAGGGAACTGCTGGCCCGCCTCGCGGACGGCACGGTCACGGAACTGATCCTCGCCACGGACCCCAACCTGGAGGGCGAGGCGACGGCCACGTACCTCGCCCGCATGATCAAGCCCATGGGCCTGAAGGTCACCCGCCTGGCCAGCGGCCTCCCGGTGGGTGGCGACCTGGAATACGCGGACGAGGTCACCCTCGGCCGCGCCTTCGAGGGGAGACGACTCCTAGATGTCTGACGCCACGCTGCACGCGACCGACCAGAACCCGGACGACTTCGCGGTCCAGATCGCGGACCAGGTGGAGAGCTTCCTGGTGGCCGTCACGGAGGTGGCCAAGGGCGACGAGCCGGGCTCAGCCGTCCCCTTCCTCCTCCTGGAGGTCTCGCAGCTGCTCCTCGCGGGCGGCCGTCTCGGCGCGCACGAGGACATCGTCCCCGACGAGCGCTACGAGCCCGACACGGGCCCGGACGTCGACGTGGACGGACTCCGCGAGAACCTCGCCCGGCTCCTGGACCCGGTCGACATCTACTCCGAGGTCTTCGACCCCTACGAGCCGCGCAAGGCGCCCGTCCCGGCCCGTATCTCCGACGACCTCGCCGACGTCATCACCGACCTCCGCCACGGCATGGCCCACTACCGTGCCGGCCGCACCACGGAGGCCCTGTGGTGGTGGCAGTTCTCCTACTTCTCCAACTGGGGCTCCACCGCCTCCGCCACCCTGCGCGCCCTCCACTCCGTCCTCGCCCACATCCGTCTCGACCAGCCCCTCGACGAACTCGACGGCCTGGACACCGACCAGGGCGTGGGCGACGACACCCTGGAGTTCGAGGCGGGCAAGGTGATGGAGGAGGAGATCGCCGAACAACTGGGCCTGGGCGGCCGCCCGGCCCACTAGCACCTGTCCTGGGACCTGTACGGCGGGGCGTGGTGTACCTGGCTACACCATCGGTTCGGGGGTGCGCTCTCTCCTTCGCGCAGGTCGGAGACGGGATCGTGGTTCTCGTCAGCAGAAGCCACCGATCACCGAATCTCCAAGGACTCCCGCCATGAAGTCGCTCCTCTCCTCCCGTCCCGTCCTGTGGTTCCTCTTCCTGTTCAACCTCGTCGTCGCCGTCGCCGCACCCTTCGTCGTGGACGGATCGCAGGGTGTGATGACCGCCGTGGGCATGGGGGTCGTGTCGCTCGGGGCCGGGGTCAGCCTTCTGCGCGGCAAGCGGGCCGTTGCCTGAGAAGGCTGGGAACGCCTGAGAAAGCCGGAGAAATTGGCGGCGTCCTGGACGTCCGCTGTACGACCGCTGCACGGGCCCTAACCGGCCGGACGCGAGGCTTGGGTCATCCCAACAGGCACACCCCGCACAGGAGTTGCGATGACCCGAAAGACCCGCATACGCGCCGCCCTCGTCACCGCCACCGCCCTCGTCACCGCCGCCACGGTGACGGCGGGAGTCAGTGCGGCCGGGTCCGAGAAGGCCCACAAGCCGAGCAAGAAGCAGATCGCCGCCCTCTTCGACGGCTGGAACGCCGCGTTGCGGACGGGCGACCCGGAGAAGGTCGCGGACCGCTACGCCAAGGACGCGGTCCTGCTGCCCACCCTCTCCAACAAGGTCCGCACGGACCGCGCCGGCATCGTCGACTACATGGAGCACTTCCTCGAGAACAAGCCGGTCGGCAAGAAGATCGAGACGCACGTCAACGTCCTCGACGGCAACTCCGCCCTCGACTCCGGCGTGTACCAGTTCACGCTCACCGACCACGCCACCGGCAAGAAGCGTGTCGTGGAGGCCCGTTACACCTACGAGTACGAGAAGCGCGGCGGCAAGTGGCTCATCGTGAACCACCACTCCTCCGCGATGCCCGAAGGCTGATCAGCCGGTCCGCAGCGCCGCCCGCAGGGTGATGCGTACGCACAGGCCGCCTCCTGGAGCGTCCATCAGGCTCACCGTCCCGCCGTCGTCCGTCACCAGCTGCTTGACGACGGCCAGGCCGAGCCCCGAACCGGAGCGTCCGGTCAGGCCCTGACCGCGCCAGAAGCGGTCGAAGGCGCGGGACTTCTCCGCGTCGGACATGCCGGGTCCCTCGTCCGCGACGGACAGGACCAATTCCTGCCCAACGGATTCCATCCGGACGGTGATCGTCGCGCCGTCCGGTGAGACCTCAAGGGCATTGGAGAGCACGTTGTCCAGCACCTGGTCCAGATGACCGGGGCTGGCCAGCACAGACGGCCGGCCGTCGACACCACCCCCCATGAGCGCGATGGTGACTCCGCGCTCGTCGGCGGCCGGTCGCCACACCGTCAGGCGTTCGTCCACGATGTCCATGAGCGGCAGCGGCTCCGCCGCCGTCACCTTCGCCTCGGCCCGCGCCAGCACCAGCAGCCCGTTCACCAGCCGGCTCATCCGGACGACTTCCGCCGTCGCCTGCTCCACGTCCTCCCGTACGAATTCGTCGTCCACCCCGTCCGCGATGTTGTCCAGCGACAGCCGCAACGCGGTGAGCGGGGTGCGGAGTTGGTGGGAGGCGTCGGCGACGAAGATGCGCTGCGACGCGACCAGGGTGTCCAGGCGTTCGGCGCCCTGGTTCAGGGTGCGGGCGAGGGTCTGGGTCTCGGCCGGGCCCGTCACGGGGGAGCGCGCGGTCAGGTCGCCGTCGCTGAACTTGCTCGCCATGGAGTTGAGTTCACGCAGAGGGCGGGTGATCCGGCGGGCCGCGTACGCGCCGATCGCGGCGGCCGCCGCCAGGACGAACACGGCGAGCCCGGCCCGGAAGCCCCAGATCGACCACAGGCGCCCGGTCATGTCCGAGGTCGAGTAGACGATCCGTACGGCCGCGTCGCCCTCGGCGGGGACGGTGACCGTCAGCCGACTGCCCCAGATGAAGTCCGAACCCCAGTCGGTGGTCTGCCCGTTCCGCTCCACGGCCCGGGTCAGCGCCGCGTCCGCCGCCGGCTTCGGCAGGCCCGGGGTACAGGTGCCGGTGGGTGTGACCTGGACCTCGCCGGGGGTCTTGCGGCTGTACGCCGCGGCCACCTTGGTCAGGGCCTCGCACGAGATGCTGTCGCCGTTGCCCAGCAGCAGCGCCATGGTGTTGGCCTCGCGCAGGACGGACAGTTCGGTGTCGTCGCGCAGCTGCTTGGTGAGCGTGAAGGCGACCGGCACCGTGAACAGCAGGATGGCGACCGCGACGAGCAGGATGTAGCTGCGGATGAGCTGGCGGTTCATGTCGCGATCTCAAGCCGGAAACCGACCCCGCGGACCGCCTCGATGGTGACGATCCCCGCGAGCTTGCGCCGCAGCGCCGCCACATGCACGTCGAGCGTCTTGGTCGGGCCGAACCAGTTCGCGTCCCAGACCGCTTCCATGATCTGCTCGCGGGACATCAGCGCCCCCGGCTCCTCGGTGAGGAAGGCCAGCAGGTCGTACTCCTTCGGCGCGAGGGCGACCTCCGCGCCGTCCACGTGCACCCGGGCCGCCTTGCGGTCGACGGTCAGCCGGGAGCCGTACCGGTCCGGACCGGCTGCGGCCTCCCCGGTCGTACGGGGCTGCACGCGCCGCATCACGGCCCGTATCCGCGCGATGACCTCCCGGACCCCGAAGGGCTTGGAGACGTAGTCGTCGGCGCCCAGCTCCAGGCCGACCACCCGGTCCGTCTCGTCGCTGCGCGCGCTGATCACGATGATCGGCACGTCCCCGCGCTCGCGCAGCGCCTTGCAGACGTCGAGGCCGTCGGTGTCCGGCAGGCCCAGGTCCAGAAGGACGACGTCGTAGGGGCCGGCGTGGGCGAGGGCGGCGGCGCCCGTGGTGACCCAGTCGACCTCGAAGCCGTAGCGCCTCAGTCCGCGCCCGAGCGACTCGGCGACCGGCTCGTCGTCTTCCACCAGGAGTACGTGCACAGCCGCACGATAGTGCGTTGAACTGCTTGAAACTTAATCAACAGCTATCACTTCCGTTTCAGGGGGGAAGGGAAGTGTGCGGACGGGCGTCCGGCACATCTCACGATGCGGTACTCGGGGGGTGAATTTCGGGCGCTCGTTAGACTGAGCCGACCGCAGTACAAGGGCGTATGTGCGGAAAGAAGACAAACTGAGCGAGGAGCGCACGTGGGCCTTGTCGTGCAGAAGTACGGAGGCTCCTCCGTAGCCGATGCCGAGGGCATCAAGCGCGTCGCCAAGCGGATCGTGGAAGCGAAGAAGAACGGCCACCAGGTGGTCGTCGTCGTTTCCGCGATGGGCGACACGACGGACGAGCTGATCGATCTCGCCGAGCAGGTGTCACCGATGCCTGCCGGACGTGAGTTCGACATGCTGCTGACCGCCGGAGAGCGGATCTCCATGGCCCTGCTGGCGATGGCGATCAAAAACCTGGGCCACGAGGCCCAGAGCTTCACCGGCAGCCAGGCAGGCGTCATCACCGACTCGGTCCACAACAAAGCCCGGATCATCGATGTCACGCCGGGCCGCATCCGGGAATCCCTCGACAAGGGCAACATCGCCATCGTCGCCGGGTTCCAGGGTGTCAGCCAGGACAAGAAGGACATCACGACCCTGGGCCGTGGCGGCTCCGACACGACCGCCGTCGCCCTCGCCGCCGCGCTCGACGCCGAGGTCTGCGAGATCTACACCGACGTCGACGGTGTGTTCACCGCCGACCCGCGCGTGGTGAAGAAGGCCCGGAAGATCGACTGGATCGCCTTCGAGGACATGCTGGAGCTCGCGGCCTCCGGCTCCAAGGTGCTGCTCCACCGCTGTGTGGAGTACGCCCGCCGCTACAACATCCCGATCCACGTCCGGTCCAGCTTCAGCGGACTTCAGGGCACCTGGGTCAGCAGTGAGCCGATCGAGCAAGGGGACCAGAAGGTGGAGCAGGCCATCATCTCCGGTGTCGCGCACGACACCTCCGAGGCCAAGATCACGGTCGTCGGTGTGCCGGACAAGCCGGGCGAGGCCGCCGCGATCTTCCGGACGATCTCGAACGCCGAGATCAACATCGACATGATCGTGCAGAACGTGTCGGCCGCGTCGACCGGGCTGACCGACATCTCCTTCACGCTTCCCAAGGCCGAGGGCCGCAAGGCCATCGACGCGCTGGAGAAGAACAAGGAGGGCATCGGCTTCGACTCGCTGCGCTACGACGACCAGATCGGCAAGATCTCGCTGGTCGGCGCGGGTATGAAGACCAACCCCGGGGTCACCGCCGACTTCTTCACCGCACTGTCCGACGCGGGCGTGAACATCGAACTCATCTCGACCTCCGAGATCCGCATCTCGGTCGTCACCCGCCAGGACGACGTGAACGAGGCCGTGCGCGCCGTGCACACCGCCTTCGGGCTCGACTCCGACAGTGACGAGGCCGTCGTCTACGGAGGCACCGGGCGCTGATGACCCCGCCGATCACGGGGGCCCGCCGGCCGACGCTCGCGGTCGTGGGGGCGACCGGGGCCGTCGGCACCGTCATGCTCCAGATCCTGTCCCAGCGGGCGGACATCTGGGGCGAGATCCGTCTTGTCGCCTCACCGCGCTCGGCCGGCCGCAAGCTGGCCGTGCGCGGCGAGCAGGTCGCGGTCGTGGCCCTGTCGGAGGAGGCCTTCGACGGGGTCGACATCGCCCTGTTCGACGTACCGGACGAGGTCGCCGCGCAGTGGGCGCCGGTCGCCGCCGCCAAGGGCGTGGTCGTCGTGGACAACTCCGCCGCCTTCCGGATGGACCCGGACGTGCCGCTGGTCGTGCCCGAGGTCAATCCGCACGCCGTGCACATCCGGCCGCGCGGGATCGTCGCCAACCCCAACTGCACCACCCTGTCGATGATCGTCGCCCTCGGCGCGCTGCACGCCGCGTACGGGCTGCGCGAGCTGGTGGTGTCCTCGTACCAGGCGGTCAGCGGGGCCGGGCGGGCCGGCGTGGAGACGCTCCGGCAACAGATGTCGCTGGTCGCCGGCACCGAGCTCGGGACCTGTCCCGGTGACGTACGCCGGGCCGTCGGGGAGAACACGGGGCCGTTCCCGGAGCCGGTCGCGCTGAACGTCGTACCGTGGGCCGGAACGCCGCGCGAGGACGGCTGGTCGTCGGAGGAGATGAAGGTGCGGGACGAGTCCCGCAAGATCCTCGGACTGCCGAAGCTGCCGGTGGCCGTGACCTGTGTCCGGGTGCCGGTCGTCACCACGCACTCCCTCACCGTCCACGCCCGCTTCCAGGACACGGTCACCGTGGACGGCGCCCGCGAGATCATCGCCACCGCGCCCGGGGTCGTCCTGTTCGACAACCCGGAGGCGGGGGAGTTCCCCACACCGGCCGACGTCGTCGGCACCGACCCGACCTGGGTGGGCCGGGTCCGGCGGGCCCTGGACGACCCGACGGCCCTGGAACTCTTCGTGTGCGGGGACAATCTACGCAAAGGGGCGGCCCTGAACGCCGCGCAGATCGCGGAGCTGGTGGCGGCCGAGCGCAACTGACCCACGGGTCAGGAGCGGTCGGCAAAAGCCCTGGCCAGGGCCGTGGGCAAAGTGTGAGCCGGTAGATGGTTCGGACCACTTGTTTCGGACACCGTTGTCGTCTGAAGATTGCTTCCAGACTTCCTCCCCGTTCTGTGCAACCGCGCACAGGGCGGGGAGCGTCTTTGCGGTCCCGGCGTGGGGACGCCGTGATCCGGGCGTGGGGACGCCCGTTCATATGGGATACAAGGGAAGAGCGGGACACATGAGACGGGTAGGCGTGGCCTCGTCCGACGGAAAAGTGACGCCCGGCACGTACAACCTCCACGGGGGGACGTGTGTCCAACTGGCGTGGCAGAGGTACTCGAACTCCCCAGGACACGTGCCGTCCTCCGACCCCGGGTCGCCGGGGCGCCCGGCGGCATGCCGGTGATCGCGCCCATGCCCGCAACGCGGCCCACCCGCGTCCCCAGCCAGCGTGACGGCGCCGGTCAGCCCGCCTCCGCCGAGAACGCCGTGGCCGCCGGTACCACCGTCGACCACCTCACCGAGACCTACCGGGCCCACTACCGCTCGCTGCTCGGTCTCGCGGCCCTCCTCCTCGACGACACCGCCTCCTGCGAGGACGTCGTCCAGGAGGCCTTCATCCGCGTCCACTCGGCGCGCAAACGCGTCCGCGACCCGGAGAAGACCCTCGCCTATCTGCGCCAGACCGTCGTCAACCTGTCCCGCTCCGCCCTGCGCCGCCGCATCCTCGGACTCAAGCTGCTGTCCAAGCCGATGCCGGACATGGCCAGCGCGGAGGAGGGCGCCTACGACCAGCTGGAGCGCGACTCGCTCATCAAGGCGATGAAGGGCCTGCAGCGCCGCCAGCGCGAGGTCCTCGTCCTGCGCTACTTCGCCGACATGACCGAGGCGCAGGTCGCCGAGACCCTCGGCATCTCCCTCGGCTCGGTCAAGGCGTACGGCTCGCGCGGTATCGCCGCCCTGCGCATCGCGATGGAGGCCGCGGCGTGAACGACGGAGCCGAGGGCCGCGACTCGCACGAGCGCCACGAGCCGTACGCGTGGCACGAGCCGATGCGGCCGGGCACAGACGATCCGAAGCAATCGCACGCTGGGAACTCAACCGTGAACCACCACCTCGACGACCAGGGCCAGGACGGGCTCGACTCGGACGAGCTGGCACTGCGCCGGATGCTCCACCAGGCCGTCCAGGAGATGGAACCGCGCGACGGGACGCTGGACCACCTGCGCCGGGCCGTCCCCGCCCGCCGGGCCCGCAAGCGGCAGGCCGCCGTCGGCATGGCCGCCGCGGCGCTCTTCGTCGGCACCGCCGTCCCCGCCGTCCTGCACGTCTCCGCCTCGGGCGGCTCCGACACCAACCCCGCCGCCATGGCGGGCCAGGCCTCCCAGACCGAGGGTGGCGGCAGCCAGGGCAAGGGCCCCGACAGCGCCTCCACCGGCAAGGCCGGCGACTCCTCCGGCAAGACCGACGAGCAGGGCACCGGCGGCAGCACCGACTCCGGTGAGAGCAAGGGCACGGGCGCCGCCGGTTCCTCCAGCGGCGACGCCTCCTCCTCCACCGCGAGCGAGGCCGCCCCCGCCTGCACCGCGTCCCAGCTCGGCTCCACCTCCGCGAACGTCGCCGTCGCCGACTCCGCCGGGATCGTCTACGGCACCTTCCGCGTCGCCAACGTCTCCGGTACGGCCTGTACCGTCGCCGGCGCCGTCACCCTCACCCCGGGCGCCCAGGGCGCGGCCGACGCCACGAAGATCACCGTGGTGCAGCACGCCTCCGGCGACGCGGCGGCCGCCCTGCCCGACCCCTCCCTCTACGTCACCCAGTACGTCCTCGCGCCGGGGTCCGCCTACGAGGTGAAGTTCGCCTGGCAGCCGACCGAGGCCTGTCCCACCACGAACGGCAGCGGCGGCAACACCGGAGGCGAGTCCTCGCCCTCCCCGACACCGACCGAGCAGACCGGCGCCACCGGTGACACCTCCTCGGGCGTCACCACCCAGCTGTTCACCGAGGACGGCACCGCCGACGGCAGTGTGGTCGTGACCTACACCGCGGACGACGGTTCCACGGCGGTATCGGCGACCGTGCCGAACGCCTGCGCGGGCACGATCTACCGGACGGGCGTGCTGGCGCCCTCCTGAGCCACCGCCGCTTCGGCGCCCTCGGGGGCGATCCCGAGGGCCGCGTCCCGTGCGAACTCCACCTCGCGGCGCAGCAGCCGGAACCACATGAACACCACGAACCCGGCGAAGACGAACCACTCGCCGGTGTAGCCCAGGTTCTGGAACGCCTTCAGATCCAGCCCCGTGCCGGGCGTCGCGCTCACCGGCACCGTCGTCATCCCGCCGTCGGCGGTGTCGAGGGTGATCCAGGCGTCGTAGACGTCGTACGGCACGAGGTTGATCAGGGAGGCGGCGCTGATCGCCGCGGTCTGCCCGGACGGCAGTCCGCCCTGGGCGCTCACGCCGTTGTTCCCGGGCTGCTCGGAGGCCTGCAGCGCGCCGGTCACCGTGACCTCGCCGGAGGGCGGCGCGGGGGCCTTCGCGGCGTCCGCCGTGCCGGCCAGCCAGCCGCGTACGACGGGCAGCGCCCTGCCGTCGTCCGTGCGCAGCAGGGTCAGGACGTAGTAGCCGTTCTTCCCGTCGAGCTCGCGGCCCGGCACCAGCAGCTGTCTGCCGTACCGGCCGGTGGCGGTGACCTGCTTGCCGGAGGTCGCCTTGTCCACGGGCAGCATCTCGCCGAGCGGGCGCGCGGCCTCCGTGCGGTTGGTCTCGGCCTGCGCCTTCGCCGCCCGGTGGTCGTCGACCCGCGCCTCGAACCGGCTCAGCTGCCAGGACCCCATGAACACACAGAAGGGGATGGCCAGCAGCACGAAGACATTGATCCCCCACCAGCGGGGCGTCAGCAGGAACCGGTACACGCCACCACGGTACGTGGCACGGTTCCGGCGCCCGGGCGCGGGGTCGCGAGCCTTCGGCGACCGGTCGGGCCGCAGTCGTTGCAGTCGCCATCGAAAATCGTCTGACCTGCGCGGATGTAAAGGTTATCCACAGGGCGGGCTCCTCGGCGGTCGTTTGTCGCCGAGGGCGGGCAGTATGGGTCCATGACTGAGAGCTACGGGTCCGCCGCGCCGGGGCGGTACGAGGAGATGCCGGACTGGGAGAAGCGCTTCAGGGCGCCCAGGGTGTCGTTGCCGGACTGGGCGGAGGACACGCCTGACCGTTCCCTGTTCGTCTCCAATGCGACGGGTACGTATGAGCTGTACGCCTGGGACCGGGCCACCGGCGAGCAGCGGCAGGTGACGAAACGGGCGAACGGCACGACGGACGGCGTGCTCTCCCCGGACGGCGCGTGGATCTGGTGGTTCGACGACAAGGACGGCGACGAGTTCGGCGTCTGGCGCCGACAGCCCTTCGAGGGCGGCGAGGACGAGCTGGCGACGCCGGGCCTCGACCCGTCGTACCCGGCGGGCCTCGCACTCGGCCGCGACGGGCGGACGGCGGTGGTGGGCCGTTCGACCGACGAGGAGGGGACGACGATCCATGTGGCGCGGCTCGGGGAGCCCCCCTTCGCGCTGTACCGCCACCGTGAGTCGGCGGGCGTCGGGGACCTCTCCCACGACGGCACGCTGATCGCGATCGAGCACACCGAGCACGGCGACGCGATGCACTCCGCGCTGCGGGTGGTCCGCCCGGACGGCACGACCGTCGCCGAGCTGGACGACACCGACGGCGGCAAGGAGGAACTGGGCCTGGAGGTCCTGGGCTTCGCCCCGGTGGACGGGGACACCCGGCTGCTGATCGGGCACCAGCGGCGCGGCCGCTGGGAGCCGCTGGTGTGGGACGTGGCCACGGGCGAGGAGACCGACCTGGCGCTGGACCTGCCGGGCGACGTCAGCGCCGAGTGGTACCCGGACGGCTCCGGGCTGCTCATCGCACACAGCTTCGAGGCGCGCAGCGAGCTGTTCCGGTACGACCTCGCCGGCGGCGGTCTCGAGCGGGTGCCGACCCCGCGCGGCACGGTCTCCGGGGCCACGGCCCGGCCGGACGGCAGCGTGGAGTACCTGTGGTCCTCCGCCGCCGAGCCGCCTGTGGTCCGCTCGACGACCGGACAGGTCGTCCTCGACCCGCCCGGCATGAAGTCCCCGGGCTCGGTCGCCGTGCAGGACGTGTGGGTGGAGGGCCCCGGCGGCCGGATCCACGCCCTGGTCCAGAAGCCCGCGGGTGCGAGCGGGCCCCTGCCGACCGTCTTCGACATCCACGGCGGCCCCACCTGGCACGACAGCGACGCCTTCGCGGCGGCCCCGGCGGCCTGGGTCGACCACGGGTACGCGGTGATCCGCGTCAACTACCGGGGCTCGACGGGGTACGGGCGTGCCTGGACGGACGCGCTGAAGGTGCGGGTCGGGCTGATCGAGCTGGAGGACATCGAGGCGGTACGGCAGTGGGCGGTGGGCTCGGGACTCGCCGACCCCGCCCGGCTGATCCTCACCGGCGGCTCCTGGGGCGGCTACCTCACCCTCCTCGGCCTCGGCACCCAGCCGGACGCGTGGACGCTGGGGATCGCCGCGGTGCCGGTCGCGGACTACGTCACGGCGTACCACGACGAGATGGAGGCGCTGAAGGCGATGGACCGCACGCTCCTCGGCGGCACCCCGGAGGAGGTCCCCGACCGCTTCGACGCCTCGTCGCCCTTGACGTACGTCGACGACGTCAAGGCCCCGGTGTACATCTCGGCGGGCGTCAACGACCCACGCTGCCCGATCCGCCAGATCGACAACTACGTGAAGCGGCTTGAGGCCCGGGGGGCGGTGCACGAGGTGTACCGCTACGACGCGGGCCACGGCTCACTGGTCGTAGACGAACGCATCAAACAGGTAAGACTGGAACTGGAGTTCGCCGAGAGGCATTTGAAGTAGGGGGCCGGGGGCCGGGGGCCGGGTGCGGGCGGCCGGGTGCGGGCGGCCGGGTGCGGGTGCGTGGGGGCTGGTCGCGCAGTTCCCCGCGCCCCTTTCAGCTTGCGCAGCCGCGGGCAGTCGTGCCGCTGGGGAGGCGCCCACCCCAGCAGCGGTTGGTGTTCCCGCGCAGCCGCGCAGCCGCGGGCAGTCGTGCCTCCCCCAGTGCCTTAAGGGCCTGGGAGGTGCCCCCAGGCGGCACGGGTGGGCGCGGCGGCACCCCGCCGGCGCGGGGGAGCGGGACCCACCCCCGGCCCGCATCGACTCCGGCGGCTACGCGCCCCGCCTCCGCCGCCCCAGCAGCTCCGCCAGCCCCCTCCGAGTCGCCGCCAGCACCACCCGATCCTCGTCCCGCAGCACATACGTGTCAGGCAGGTCCCACACCAACCCGTCCCCACCCTCACCCGTGTCCAGCGCCAACACCCGCCACCTCCCCGCCCGAAACGCCTCCCCCACCGTCCGCCCCGCCAACCGCGCACACCCCCCGACCTCCAGCGCGGCGAACAGCAACACCCGCCGCTCCACAGGAATCGCCCCCAGGATCTGCCGCCCCATCATCGCCCCCGCGAACGACGGCGCCGACAGATGCGACACACTCCGGCTCCGGGTCAGCGCCTGCGGATGCGCGGCCCGCAGGGTCCGGTACACGGCGGTCGCGAAGTCGTCGTCGTACAGCCGCAGCACCACCCGCAGATCGGGCCGGAGCGTACGGGCGTACAGCGCGGCCTCCAGGTTCGTCGTGTCGGAGCTGGTCACCGCGAGCAGCGCGTGCGCCCGGTGGATCTTCGCCGCCTCCAGCACCCCCTCCTGGGTGACGTCCCCCAGCACCACCGGCACCCGCAGCCGCCGCGCCACCGCGAGCCCGCGCGCCTCGGGCCCCGCCTCCACGCACACCACGGGGATGTTCAGCTCCCGCAGCCGGGTCAGCACCCGGGTGCCGATCTTCCCCAGCCCGAGCAGCACGACATGCCCGCCCAGCCCACGCGGCGGCCGCCGCAGCGCCCCCGCCCCCCGGAACGTGCCGAGCGCCTCCAACACCGCCGCCAACAGCACCGGCAGCAGCAGCAACCCCATCAGCCCGGACAGCAGTTGCAGCACCTGACGGGACGTACTCGCCCCGATCGCCGGATCGTTGATCGCGAACAGGTCCAGCAGGGTCAGATACAGCGCGCCCAGCGGATGGATCCGCGTCACCACCCACAACGCCACCGCCAGCGCGAACACACACCCCACCAGGCCGACCAGCGACCACCGCAGCCGCCGGGAGAAGAGGGCGGCGACCGGCGCCACGACCCCGACGCCCCGGCCCGTCTGCGGGGCGGGGCGGGCCGCGTACGACACCTGCTCCAGCTCCACCGACCCGCGCCGCCCGGCCGCCTCCCGCACCGCGTCCGCGTCCGGCAGCAGCAGCGGCCCCTGATCCCCGCTGTTCTCCGAACCGTCCGCGAAGGCCGGGTCGCCCGCGTTCGCGGACAGCAGCGCGAGGGTGGGGCGGCCACCGGCGGGCTCACCCGGTGGGCGTTCGACCGCGCGCAGCATCAGCCCGTCCGTCTGGACGACCTTGGTGGTGCCGGCGACGGCGGACGCGGCCAGCGCGGGCGCGGCGGTGTCGGCGTCGGACAGCACGGTGGTCGAGGCGTCGCCCCCGGCCGCCGTACCGCCGCCGGAGGCCAACGCGGCGGCCTGGTCGAGGAGTTCCTCGATGTGCAGGCCCAACCGGCGGTTGTACAGGCGCAGGACGAGCCGCAGGTGCGGGTTGAGCCGACGGGCGGTCAGGGCCGCGCGGATGTTGGTCTCGTCGTCCTCGTACACGAGCGCCAGCGCGGCGGCCCGCTCCACGCCCGCCTCGGCGAGCACGGCCTCGGTGGGCTCGACGGCCTCCAACGTGCGCTGTCCGTCGGCGGGTTCACCGGGAGTGGGGGCGGTGCCGTTGCCGGCCGCCCGGCTGACCGCCGCGCTCACCCACCGGTCGAGCAGCGCCGCCGACACCGCGCGGGCGCGCCCGACGACCGGCGGCCGCACCGAGCGCTCGGCGGGCGGTACGACGAGCGTGACCTGCTCGTCGTAGACACCCCGCAGTTCGGCCGCGAGCCGGTGCGCGAGCCCGTCGTCGCCGCACACCACCATGTGCGCGCCGGTGACACCCGGCGCCCTGCCCTGATTCGGAACGCTCCCCACGAGGGAGAAGACTGCCTCACCGGGACGGGAGGTTCCACGGGGCGGGCCCCTGCTGTGAACACCGGGCACCCCGGCGCCGTAGAAAGGAGGGAATGCGAGGCGTAGCTGCGGGCAGTCGTGCCGCTGGGGCGATGGGGGTCCCCCCGCTCGAGCGAAGCCGAGAGTGGGGGAGGATGGGCGCAGCGGCACCCTGCCAGCAGCACGGAACGCGGAGGTGCCAGACCTGTGGCCATCACCAAGGCGGCCCCGCAGGACGGGGACACCCGCCCGGACGCCCCCGCGCCCGCGCCTGCAGCCGCCCCCGCCGCCCCCGCGCCGGCCGAGGAGCCCCGGCGGCTGACCTCCCCCCTCGCCCTGACCCTTCTCCTGCTCCTCCTGGTGCTGCTGCAGAGCCCCATCCGCCGGGCCCTGTCCGCGCCGGTGATGCAGAGCTGGACGACGGTGTTCGTGGCGGTCGTGATCCAGGCCCTGCCGTTCCTGGTGCTGGGCGTGCTGCTGTCGGCGGCGATCGCGGTGTACGTGCCGCCCTCGTTCTTCGCCCGCGCCCTGCCCTCCCGCCCGGCGCTGGCCGTGCCGGTCGCCGGAATGGCGGGGGCGGTCCTGCCGGGCTGCGAGTGCGCCTCGGTGCCGGTCGCGGGGGCGCTGGTGCGCCGGGGCGTGACCCCGGCCGCCGCCCTCGCCTTCCTCCTCTCCGCCCCCGCCATCAACCCGATCGTGCTGACCGCGACGGCCGTGGCCTTCCCCCGGAACCCGGAGATGGTCCTGGCCCGGTTCGTGGCGAGCCTGCTCGTGGCGTGTGCGATGGGCTGGCTGTGGCAGCGGGTGGGCCGCACGGACTGGATGCGGCCCCCGGCGCACGCGCATCACGAAGGGCAGACCAGGGGCGCCGCGTTCTGGGACTCGGTGCGGCACGACGTGACGCACGCGGGCGGCTTCCTGGTGGTGGGTGCGATGGCGGCGGCCACGCTGAAGGCGGTCGCGCCGGAGAGCTGGCTGCGTACGGCCGCGGGCAACCCGTTCGTCGCGGTCCTGGCCCTCGCCCTGCTCGCGGTGATCCTGTCGATCTGCTCGGAGGCGGACGCCTTCGTGGCCGCGTCCCTGACCCAGTTCTCCCTGACGGCCCGGCTCGCGTTCCTGGTCGTCGGCCCGATGATCGACCTCAAGCTGTTCGCGATGCAGGCGGGCACCTTCGGCCGTGGCTTCGCCCTGCGCTTCGCCCCCATGACCTTCGCCCTGGCCATCGCGTCGGCCGTACTGACAGGAGCGGTCCTGCTGTGAACCGACAGTCCCAGGCGGCCGTCCTCTTCCTCCTCGGCACGGCCCTCCTGCACGCCGGCACCACCGACCTCTACCTCCGCTACGTCAAGGCGGGTCTACGGCCCCTGCTGCTGGCGTCCGGCGCGATCCTGATCGTCACGGCGCTGGCGACGGCGTGGTACGAGCGGCGGAGGGCGAAGGAGGAGCACGACCACGGGCACGATGGCGGGCCCGAACGCGAGCACGACCACGGGCACACCCACCCCGAACCCCGTATCTCCTGGCTGCTCGTCCTTCCCCTCCTCGCCCTGATCCTGGTCGCCCCGCCGGCCCTGGGCTCCTACAGCGCGACCCGTACCGGTACGGCCCTGCAGGAACCCCTCGCCTACCCGGCCCTCCCGGCCACCGACCCGCTGCCCCTCGGCATCGTCGACTATGCGGGCCGCGCGGTGTACGACCACGGTCGCACCCTCGAAGGCCGCCGCGTCCGGCTCACCGGATTCATCGCCCTGGACCGCGACGGCACCCCCTACCTCGTCCGCATGGCCCTCAACTGCTGTGCGGCGGACGCCCAGCCGGTCAAGGTCGCCCTGACCGGCGCCATCCCGCCGGTCCTGCAGCCCGACGCCTGGCTGACCGTCACCGGCACCTACACCCCCCGCCAGGCCCGCGACCCCGTCAACAACGGCCCCATCCCCTACCTCGAGGTCACGGCGGCGAAGCCGACACCCGAACCCAGGGACCCGTACGACGAGTCGTACAACAACTGACCCGGTTTCCCGTCACGAGGCCACGAGGCCACATGGTCACGAGGCCACATGGTCACGAGGTGCCCATCAGGGCCATGACCGCGGTGACGACCGGAGTTCCCACGGCGCCCAGGACGGCGGCGATCCCGGCGATCCGCTCCAGGACTCTGCGGAACCCCTCGCCGGACGGATGGGCGCCGATCTCCCTCACCGCCGCGTCGACCTCCGCGCGGCGGCCGGCGTCCAGGTGCTGCCGCAACGCCTGGAGTTCCGTGAGCAGGGTGTCGAGGGCCGCCGCCCGTGCGTCCGGGCCGCCGCCCGTGTACTTCCCGCCGGCCACGATGTCGCCGGAACCGCTGTGGACGACCTTGCCGAAGTTCCCGGAGCCGTACTGCTGGATGTGGTCGCCGTTCATCGCGACCCCACGATGTTCCCGGAACCGCTGTGCTGGTTCTTGCCGACGTTGTTGTCGCCGTACTGGTTGATGACGTCGCCGTTCACGGCGTGCTGCACGTTGTAGGTGATCTGCGCGACGTCCGGGTGGCCGATCGCCTTGGTGATCTCGCCGACCAGGTACGTGATCTCGTCCTTCTCCGTGGACCACACGGCGTCGCGCTGGGTGCCGGAGGTGTTGAGGACGAGGCCGTACAGGGTCGGCTTGCTGAGGACCTTGACGAGCTGCCAGATCAGGAGACCCTGCACGGCGAGCCAGATGATCAGGCCGGGGGTGCCGGCCCCGGCCCCGACGAGCCCGCCGACGAAGAAGCAGACGACGGAGCGCTGGATGAACCGCTTCCAGGCCGCGCGTCGGTCGACCACCAGCACCCGTTGGCCGACATGGGAGATGTTGCGCAGGGGGTAGGCCTCTCCCTCCACCCACAGCACACCTTCGTTGACCCGTACTTGCACCACAGCCGGCCTCCTCTGTTCGGTGATGGCGGCGACTGGATGGACAGTAGGGGCGGACGCAACCGACCTACGGCATTTGCCAGTTATTCACTCAAACTGATTCATTCGGGCATCTCGGGGGACGCCGATGACAGAGTTGACCGAGTCGGTGGCTTCAGGAGGCCGAAGGACTCGCGCCGTACGGTGACTCCTCGATCTCGCCGCCGAGTTCCCCGCGCAGCCTCTCCATCTCCGAACGCGGATCGGCCGAGAGCACCCAGCGGTTGCCGACGAGATAGACACCACCGTAGATCATCGCCGTGTCGAGCCAGCCGCGCTGGCCCTCGGCCGCGTCGAAGGTCAGCAGCACGAACTCGGCGTCCGCCGACTCGCACACACCCTGCCGGAAGTCGAGCGTCTTGCCCGCCTCCTCGGGCGCCGTCGTGCAGCCGACGGCCTTGCCCAGCGCCTCCAGGGTCATCGGACGGGCGGTCGGCACCGCATTCTTCGAGGCGGCCGCCCGCTCCTCACCCCCGTCCCCGGAGCCGCCACCGCACCCGGCGAGCAGCAGCGCCGCGGTGAGCGCGCACACCGGAACACCGAGCAGACGACGGACGGGACGGTACATCGGGACTCCCTGCGGGGCGGAGATCGGTCCCTCAGGGGTACGGGGGGCGGCGCCCGGGTGTTCACACACCCTCGCTCGCCCTCGCCCCCGCCCTCGCCCCCGCCCTCGCCCCCGCCCTCGCGCCGGCGGCGGGACGCTACGTCCCGGTTACGTCTCCCTCAAACCCTGGTGTCCGTGCGGTGAGCACCCCATGATGGGCCCATGACGACGGCCTGGCACGCCCTGGCACAGCTGGTGAGTTGGCCGGACCTCACAGAGGTCCGGTCCAGTTGCGGCACCGGCCGGGCGCTCGGCTCGGCCGGCGGCGAGATCGCCCACTTCCACTCCGACCACGGTGTCGACCTGCACCTCACGGCCGGCGCGATCCGCCGCTACGGGCCTGACCTGCGGCGCTCCACCGCGATCCGGCTGGTCCCCGGTTCGCACTGGGTGACCGTCCGCGTGGAGTGCGAGGCGGACGTGAGCCTGGTGATGACCCTGATGAGCGCCGCCCTGCGGGCCCACCAGGAGCAGCCGGACACCCTCGCCGCCTCCGCCGCCCGCTGCAACGACCGCCTGGAGGCGGCCCTCACCCACCGCGACGCCCTGTAGCGCTCACGCCCGCCCATGCGTCTCCGCCGAGTGCCGGGTCAGGGCGTCGAGGACCACCGCCGTGTACAGCACCCCGCCGGTGATCATGAACTGCACCGGTGAGCCCACCCCCAGCAGGGCCATGCCCGAGGCGATCGACTGGATGATCAGCACGCCCAGCAGCGCGGACCAGGCCGAGCCCCGTCCGCCGAACAGGCTGGTGCCGCCGATGACGGCGGCGGCGATCGCGTTGATCAGCAGCATCCCGGAGCCAGGGACCTGGCTCGCCGAGGTGAGCCGCGAGGCGACGAACAGACCGCCCACCGCCGCCAGCGTCCCCGACACCATGAACACGGCGATCCTTACGCGCGTCACGTCGACCCCGGCCCGCCGCGCCGCCTCCACCCCGCCGCCGAGGGCGAGGATCTTGCGGCCGTACGGGGTACGGCGCAGGAACACGTCCGAGACGACGACCACCGCGAGGAAGATCAGCAACGCCAGCGGCAGGCCCTCGAACCGGTTCAGGACATGGACGGACGTGAAGGTGACCGCCGCGAGCAGGGCCGTACGGATCCAGATGTCGACCACCGGCCGGTACGGCATCCCGGCGGCGCCGCGGCGTCTTCGGTCGTGGAGGCAGAGGACGAGGTACGCGGCCGTGGCGAGCGCCGCCAGTCCGTAGCCGACGGCGGCGGTGCTGAAGTAGCGGCTGGTCAGCTGGGCGACCAGCCCCTCGTCGCTGAAGTTGATGGAGGTCTCCGTGCCCAGCAGGTAGAGCATCAGGCCGTTCCAGGCCAGCAGGCCCGCGAGGGTGACGACGAACGCCGGTACGCCGATCCTGGCGAAGGAGAACCCGTGCAGGGCCCCGGCGGCCGTACCGCAGACCACCGCGACGATCACGGCGAGCCACTCCGGCATCCCGAGGGTCACGTTCAGCGCCGCGAACACGGCTCCGGCGAGGCCCGCGAGCGAGCCCACCGACAGATCGATCTCGCCGATCAGCAGCACGAAGACGATGCCGACGGCGACCATGCCCGTCCCGACGATGTCCACGCTGAGGATGGACAGATTGCGCGGCGAGAGGAAGTTGGGGTCGAGCGCCTGGAACACGATCCAGGTCAGCGCGAGGGCGAGGAGGACGGGGGCGGGGCCGAGGTCGCGCTCGCGCAGCCGGTGGCGTACGGCCCGGGCGTACGCCGTGAGCTGGGCGGCGTACCGGCCGTGGCCGTCGTGGCTGTCGTGGCCGTCGGATGGGCCGCCGCTCGAAGCGCCGCCGTTCGACGTGTCGCCGCCGCCTCCCGGGGTGGGCTCCCTCACGGCCAGGCCTCCTCGGTGCGGGTCGGGCGGTGTGCGGCGGCGTTGTCGGCCGCGCCGGTGATGGAGGAGATGATCTGCTCCTGGGAGGCGGTGTCCACGTCGAAGACGCCGTTGTTGCGTCCGAGGCGCAGGACGGCGACCCGGTCGGCGACGGCCTTGATGTCACCCATGTTGTGGCTGATCAGCAGGACTCCGAGGCCCCGTTCGCGCAGTTCCTCTATGAGGTCGAGGAGCTGGCCGGTCTGCTCGACGCCCAGGGAGGCGGTGGGCTCGTCGAGCAGGAGCAGCCGGGGCGCGCCGAGGAGCGAACGGGTGATCGCGACGACCTGCCGCTGACCGCCGGACAGCGCGGCGACCGGCACCCGTACGTCGGGGATGCGGATGGACAGGGTGTGCAGCAGATCGCGGGTGCGGCGCTCCATCTCGACCTCGTCCAGGATGCCCAGCCGGTGGATCTCCCGGCCGAGGAAGAGATTGCCCACGACGTCCAGGTTGTCGCACATCGCGAGGTCCTGGTAGACGGTCGCGATCCCCAGGAGCTGGGCGTCCTGGGGACGTCTGATGGTGATGGCGCTGCCCTGCCACTCGATGACGCCCTTGTCGGCGGGACCGGCCCCCGAGATCACCTTGACCAGGGTGGACTTCCCGGCGGCGTTGTCGCCCATCAGCGCGACCACCTCCCCGACCCCGATCTCCAGCTCGACGTCCACCAGCGCCTGGACGGCGGCGAACCGCTTGGAGACGCCGCGCAACGCCAGCAGGGGCTGAACCGGCACTGCCCACCTCCTTCCGCCTGTGAGGAAGCGCCCGAAAGGTCACCCGCCGGTGAGTCCCGCCCTGGCGCAGGCGGCCCGGAGCTCAGGGGTACAGATCTGCTCGACTGTGTACAAACCATCCTTTATCAGAGTGTCCTCGATGGTGCCGACGGTCACCGACACCGACGGCAGCAGGACCGCCGGGATGTCCTTCGTGGTGGCGTTGTCCACGGTGGCGGTGGCGACGGACTCGACCGGCTCGCCGCGCCCCAGGGCCACGGCCATCTCCACGGCGGCGTCGGCCGCGGACTTGTAGGGCTTGTACACCGTCATGTACTGGTCGCCCTTGACGATGCGCCGTACGGCCACCAGGTCGGCGTCCTGCCCGGTGACCGGCGGCAGCGGCCTGACCTCGGTGGCGTTGAGGGCGGAGATCACGGCGCCGGCGAGACTGTCGTTGGCGGCCAGGACGCCGTTGATGCCGTCCGCACCCAGGTCGGCGATCGCGCCGCGCATGTTGACGAAGGCGTTCTCCGGACGCCAGCCGACCGTGTCGTACGACTTTCCGATCTTCACCTTGCCCTTGAGGACGGAGAGGGCGCCCTGCTTGAACCAGTCGGCGTTCGGGTCGGTCGTGGCTCCGTTCATCATGACGATCTGCCCGCCGTCCGCCTCCGCGCCCATCGCCTCCAGCAGCCCCTCGCCCTGGAGCCGGCCGACCTCGGCGCCGTCGAAGGTGACGTAACCGGAGATCGGGCCCTGCGCGAGGCGGTCGTAGGCGACCACCGGGATGCCTGCCCGGTCCGCGGCCACGATCGACGGCCGCAGCAGCTTGGGGTCGACGGCGGCCACGATCAGCACGTCCACCCCTCGGGTGATCATGGCTTCCAGCTGCTGCCGCTGGACCGCCGGATCGGGCGTGGCGGCGACCCTGACGGCGGGGCAGGACGGACACAGCTCCTTGAACTTCTTCTCGATCAGGGGCCGGTCGAACTGCCCGAACCGGGAGGCGCCACCGCCCGGGAGCAGGAGCCCGACGGTGATGTCGCCGTCGTTGCCGTTCCCGCCGCTGCCTCCGCCCCCGCCGCAGGCCCCGACGAGGGTCAGGGCGACGGCGACGGTGACGGCCAGGGATGCGCGCGCGAGGGAGGCGCGGGCCAGGGAGACGCGAGCCAAGGAGGCGCGCGCGAGGGAGGCGCGAGCCAGGGAGGCTCGCCCCGGCATCCTCAACCCCGACCTCTTGGACTCGTGCCCGAATATGCGCGTATCGCCCTTAATGGGTACATGGTGTCAAGCGTAGCCAAGCTGCCGGTTCCGCGTTCAACGGCACGGGCGCGGCCATGGACGTATTCGGGGTGGCGCCCCTCACCTCGGACAGATCGAATTCACTGCACGGATGCGTCCGCACTCTCGCGCGAGGCGGTTCCTTTTGTAAGGCTCTGACGCGTGACGTACGTAGTGACCGTGGACACCTGCATCCCGGAGGGCACTCCGGAGATGGACCCCCTTCAGCGCGCCGGTGCGGTGGCGCTCATCGAGGACGGATTCGACTCCGTGAAGGCCGTCGAAGGGCCTGACGGACTGGAGGTGGACATCCTCGACACCATCGTGGCCGTCCACCCCGGCGGAGCCCTTCTGAAGGTCGTCGTGGACGCTCCGGCCCTGGAGTTCGCCGAGGACTCGGTGCGCGTGCTCGTCGACGAACTCCTGGAACGCACCGAGCTGTTGGCCGACTGGGAGATCGATCGCTGCGAGGTCGAACTCCACCAGGACCTCGCCATGGCGAGCCTCGAAGCCGCCGACGGCCCCGACGCACCGCCCGACGACCCCGTCGCCCGCAAGGCCCGCCACACCGAGGGCCCGACGGACGACGTCACCGACGCGGGCGACGACGCCGAGCGGAGATCCGCGGCCGTACGGAGCCGGATGCTGGAGCTGGCGGACGAACTGCGTTCCCTCGCCCCGGCCGTGTTCGGCGTCTTCGAGGACGAGGACGGCTTCGCCGTGCCCGCGGAGAGCGCCAGACTCGCCGCCGGCGCGCTCGTCCACGCGACCGACGTCCTCGTGGACGAGCTCTTCGAGGACGTCCACGTCCTGACCCAGGAGGACGCCACCGTCGCGGAGTGCGAAGGCCCCCTGTGGCACCTGGAGCGCCTCCCGGACCGGTACGCCCTCGAATACGACGCCCACTTCGCCCGCCGCTTCCTGGTCACCGTCATAGCCCTGACCACCCGCTTCACCGACGGAAGCTTCCAGCGGCTCGGCTGCGTGGCCGAGGAACTCGCCCTGAGACTCCTCCTGGGCCAGACGACCATGATCCTGGAACTGCACGACCTCCTCGACGACGACGTGTCGGCCGCCCTCGACACGCTGGCCGACCACCTGTACGAGGACCCGGACCACGACCGGCACTACGACGACATGACCCTCGACGTCGCCCCCGTGGCCTTCGACGACTGGTTCACCCCGTTCACCCGAGGCAGATACATCCACCCCTCGGCAACGGACGAACCGGACGCGGCCCCCCGCTGAGGCGACGGAAGGCGGCGGGGAGCGGCGGGAGGCGACGGAAGTCGGCGGTCTCAGGCTTCTTCCAGGGCCTCACCGAACTCGCGCAGCATCCGGCCGTGATGACTGTGGGCGAGCTGGTGGCCGACCGCGAGGACCATCGCCACCGGCCATTCGAGGATCTCGCACGCGGCGAGTACGCCGACGCCCGCGAGAAAGGCGAGTTGCTCGGGAGGGAGCAGTTCGATGCGCGTGCCGAAAACGTCGAGCGTCACGCTGTGGCTCGTGACAGCGTGCGCGGCGGCCTCACCGGCCGATTTCGCGTCCGCGCCCGAGGCATCCTGCTGAAGGGGCCGCGCATCCGATGGGGGAACAGTCGATGCGGACATGATCGTCGCCATCCGTTCCGACGCGTTGTGGCATGTTGTCTCCGCTCCTCAACATATCCAGGGTGCGCCCGGAACGCATGGCGAGAGCCACCGTCCCGGGCCGCACCGAGCTTGATGTATTCCGATATGGGAATATGATGGCTCCCATGGCACGAGCAGCGACGACGTCGGACGCGTTCAACGCGATCGCCGAGCCGCAGCGCCGGGACATCCTGGCGCTGCTGCGGGCAGGTGAGCGGCCGGTGACCGACCTGGCCCAGGAGCTGGGGATGAGCCAGCCACGGGCGTCCAAGCACTTGCGGGTGCTCCGGGAGGTGGGGCTGGTGCGGGTCCGCGAGGCGGGCAAACAGCGCCTCTACGGTCTGGACGCCCGCGGGCTGCGGCCGATACACGAATGGGTCGGCGGATTCGAGCGGTTCTGGAACGAGAGTTTCGACCGGCTGGACACCTACGTGCAGGACCTCAAGCAGACACGGCAGGAGGACTGAGCGATGGCAGCGGCAAGGCGCGAAACGTGGGCGGAGCCGGCGACGGCCGACCGGGAGATCGTGATCTCCCGGGTCATCGACGCCCCGCGGGAGCTGGTGTTCGAGGCGTTCACCGAGGTCCGGCACCTGTCGCGGTGGTGGGGTCCGGACGGGTTCACCACCACCACGCGGTCCTTCGAGTTCCGCGAGGGCGGGGAGTGGGTCTTCGTACTGCACGGGCCGGACGGAACCGACTACTCCGAGTGGATCCGCTGGCTGCGGATCGCCCCGCCGGAGCGGATCGCGCTGCTGCACGGCGAGTCCCGCGACGACCCGAACGCCTTCGAGTCGGTCCTGACCTTCACGCCGGACGGCGCGGCGACCCGGATCGTGATGCGCACGGTGTTCCCCACCAGGGAACTGCGCGACTTGGCGGTCGAGAAGTACCACGCGATCGAGGGAGGCCGGCAGACCCTGAGCAGCCTGGCGGCCTACGTCACCGACCTCGCGCGGAAGGGGGCGGAGAGCTGATGGCCGGGAAGGTGTTCTTCAGCGTGACGATGTCGCTGGACGGCTTCGTCGCGCCCGAGTCCGTGCCCGTCGACGACTTCTTCGCGCCCGACAACCAGGACGACCCGCGGGTCCAGCGCTGGCTGGCCCAGTGGACGGAGCTGCAGCAGTGGCTGTTCCCGCTGCGGTTCATCCGGGAGAACCTGAAGCTCGGCGAGGGCGGCGAGGAGGGCCGCGACAACGACATCGCGCGGGAGACGTTCGAGCGCACCGGCGCGAGCGTCATGGGCAAGCGCATGTTCGACCTCGGCGAGCCGGCATGGCCGCAGGAGGCGCCCTTCCACACCCCGGTCTTCGTCGTGACACACACCAGGCGTGAGCCGTGGGAGCGGCCCGGCGGCACCACGTTCCACTTCGTCAACGACGGCATCGAGCACGCCCTCGACCAGGCCCGCGAGGCCGCCGGCGACCGGGACGTCCGCATCGCCGGCGGCGGCGCGACGATCCTGGAGCACCTGAACGCCGGCCTGGTCGACGCGTTCTCGATCACGCTGGCACCGGTGCTTTTCGGCTCCGGCACCCGCCTGTTCGACGGCGTGGACGCGTCCAGGGTCGCGCTGGAGCCGGTCCGTTCGGAGCCGACGCGGCGGGTGACGCACCTGACCTACGCCGTGCACCGCCGGTAGCCGCGCCACCACTCCAAACGACTCGCTGCTGCCGGCTGGACCGGCTAGACCTGATCGGTGGTACGGCGCTTACGTACGACGAAGAGCGCGGTGGCACCGAGGGCAATGGCTGCCAGAGCGGTGCCCGCGATGACGGGCGTGCTGCTCGACGAGCCGGTCTCCGCCAGATCGCCGTCCGCCTTCGGCTGGTTCGCGCCGGTGCCCTGGCTGCTGCCGGACGTCGCCTCGTCGCTCGCCTCGTCGCTCTCCTCGCCGGAGCCGGCCGAGGCGGTCGGCGAAGCGGAGGCGGTCGGCTCGGGGCTGGCGCTGTCCCCCGGCTGTGTGCTGCTCGCCGGCAGGACCGCCGCGAAGGCACCTGCGATCACCTTGTGGCCGGCCGGGTTCGGGTGGGGATCCTGCTTCGTGCAGGTCCAGGTCAGCTGGCAGATCTTGGCCACGTTCGCGGGCACCTCGCCGAAGACGGGCAAGGTGACGAGCTGGTCGAAGTCGTCCGAGGAGAAGGCTCCGGCGACATCCGCCGCCTTGAAGCCGGTGGTGGCGTACACCTGCGAGATGGCCGTGTTCGCGGCCTTGACAAGGGGAGCCGACTCCTTGGCGCTCTTCTGCCCGGCATCACCGAGCAGCCATGCCGCCAGGACCGGGTTGTAGTACGTCGCGCCCGCGTACTGGGTGCCCTGCGTGCCCGCCTTGCTCAGTGCGCCCGTGATCTGGGCCAGGTTGCCGGCGATGGACTGACCGGCCTTCTTCAGACAGTCCTCGTCGACAGAACCGGTCGCGGCGACGCAGGCCCGTATGTCGTTGGCACCGATGTCGATGGTCACGTAAGCGACCTTGCCGTTGTGCTCGGCCATGGCCTTCAGCGCGGCGTCCAGCTGGGACTTGGCGCCGGAGTACTCGCACTTGCCGCCCTTGAGTAGCGACTCGGTGGTCTCTCCGGTGCAGCCGAGGCGTATGTGCTCGAGCCCGGGCTCACGCTGCTTGAGCTGCTGGTAGAGCTGGTCGGTGTAGGCGACGGAGGTGTCCTTGTCGACGTCCGGCTGGTAGCCGGACGCCAGCGAGTCACCGAGCGAGATGTAGTACGTGGTGTCCTCGTCGCCCGCGGAGTCGGCGGCGGCGGCCACGCCGGGCGTGCTCAGCACGACGGCCAACGCGGCGGCGGCGATCCGGGGAACCTTGTGTGCCGTCATGGACTCGGCACCGTACGAGTGGAGAAACCGCTGAATGACGCTCATCGGTTAGGTGTTGTCTCTCTTCATTCTCAGGGGAGCTCTTCGCCCGCCGGTGAAGCCCGGAAATGGATGCCGTGAAAGGGCTGCGGTGCAGCGGCGCGCAGTAGGCGGCCTGGGCTGCTGCCGTGCGCCCCTTTAAAGGCGGCAGGGTGACGCTTCGTCAAGATGGTAAGCCGTTTGCCGGAGTAGTCCGCTTGCTGAGCGTTGCATATTTGTTGCCACGTCAGAGACCCCATGTGCGGGTTTACTCCTCGACGTTGCACCACCAATGGCGAGTTCATCGCCGCCGCTCTCGGGTCTCAGAGGGCAGTACGTGACGTGATGCCCGTTTCGGGCTTTCGGGTGGGGCTGTCGGGCTGGTCGTGGCCTGACCAGGCGGCTACGACTGTGGC
>NZ_JBLRVZ010000048.1:0-56124 GCF_048159505.1 Streptomyces sp. T028 | reverse complement strand
CCCCCACGCACCCGCACTCGGGACTCAGCCCTTCACGGCCCCTGTCAGCATGCCCTTCTTGAAGTGTTTCTGGACGAACGGGGACAGGACGGCCACCGGTAGCAGGGCCATCACCATGACCGCCATCTGGACGGCCAGCCCGGACAGTTCGCCGGTCTTGATGGCCTGTCCCAGTCCGACCGGGGCCTCCTGCTTCTGGACGAGCTGGATCATGACGTTCTGCAGCGGCATCATGTCCTGGTCGTTCAGGTACAGCGACGCGTTGAACCAGGCGCTCCAGTACCCGACGGCGTAGAACAGGGTGATGACCGCCAGTACCGCCCTGGACAGCGGCATGACGATCTGCCAGAGGATCCGGAAGTCCCCGGCGCCGTCGATGCGCGCGCTGTCGATCAGTTCCTGCGAGATGCCCATGAAGAAGCCGCGCAGGACGAGGATGTTGAAGACGCTGACCGCGCTGGGGAGGATCAGCGCCAGGTAGGTGTCGGTGAGGCCCAGGGACTGCACCAGCAGGTACGTCGGGATCAGACCGGCGCTGAAGAACATCGTGGCCAGCAGGACGAGCAGCAGCCAGCGATGGCCCAGTGAGCCCGAGCGGGAGAGGCCGTAGGCGCACAGGACGGACACCGTCATGGAGAACAGCGTGCCGACCAGGGTGATGAGGACGCTGATCACGGCCGCCCGGGTCACCTGCCCGCCGCTCAGCAGCTCCCGGTAGGCGACGAAGGTGATGCCCTTGGGGATCATCACCAGCCCGCCCGCCTGGTCGATGGTGCGGCGGGAGGAGAGGCTGGTGACGACGACGATCCAGATCGGGAAGAGGATCCCGAGGCAGGCCAGCGCGAGGACCAGCCCCTTGCCCGCGAGCCCCGCCTTGCTGGGCTCCTCCTCCCAGGCCGGCCGGGGAGGCGCGGACCACGGACGGGACTTTTCGAGCACCGTGCTCACTTCTTGTACACCCCCTGCTCGCCCATGAGATGGGCCACCTTGTTCGCGGCGAGGACCAGCCCGAGGCTGACGACGCCCTTGACCAGACCGGCGGCGGCCGCGTACCCGAAGTCCTGGTTGCGCACGCCGTTCCACCAGACGAAGGTGTCGAGGACCTCCGAGGCTCCTGGCCCGACGGAGTCGCGTTGGAGCAGGATCTGTTCGAAGCCGACGGTCAGGGCGTCGCCGACGCGCAGCACCAGCAGCAGCGCGATCACGGGGCGCAGGGCCGGGAGCGTCACGTGCCAGATGCGGCGCCGGCGTCCGGCGCCGTCCATCGCGGCGGCCTCGTACAGGTCCGTCGGGACGGAGGACAGCGCGGCGAGGAAGACGATGATCCCCCAGCCGGCGTCCTTCCACACGCTCTGCGCGGTGATCAGGTACTTGAAGGTCTCGGGGTCGGTCATGATGTCGAGGCCGTCGTAGCCGTGCTGGCGCAGCAGCTGGGAGAGGATGCCCGCGCCGCCGAACAGCTGCTGGAAGACCGCGATGACCAGCACCCACGAGAAGAAGTGCGGCAGGTACAGGATGGCCTGCGAGATCGCCCGCACCCTCGGCCTGACCACGCTGTTGATCAGCAGGGCCAGCAGGATGGGGATCGGGAAGTACAGCACCAGTTGCAGGAAGAACAGCACCAGCGTGTTCGTGACCGCGTCCCAGAACGCCGAGTCCTCGAAGATGCGCTGGAAGTTCTCCAGGCCCACCCAGGGGCTGTGCAGCATGGAGACGATGCCGTTGTCGCTGATGTACGGGTCGTAGTCCTGGAACGCGACGATGTTGCCCAGGATCGGCACGTAGGCGAAGAGCAGGACCAGCGCGAGGGCCGGCAGGGTCATCAGGAGCAGGACGCGGTCGCGTCTGAAGCGCAGGCGCAGGCTCAGCTTCCCCGAGGGCCGCTTCGCCGCACCCCCGGTGGGGCCGGTGGCGCCGCCGGACGCCACCGGGGACTTGTCCGTCTCGTCTGCTGCCTCGGCACCGCTGCGAGGCACCGTGCTGTGGGACACGGCCGTTCTCCTTGCCTCGGTACCGGGTCAGCTCGCCGCCGAACCGTTCTCGTCGAGAATCTTCTGGTACCAGTCGCGCAGCTGGTCGCCGCCCTTGCTCTTCCAGTCGGAGACGGCCTGCTGCATGTCGCTGATCTTCTTGCGGCCGCGGATGATGTCGTCCTCGAGCTGCTCGAAGTCGCTGGAGAGGTTGGCCCAGCGGGACGGCTCGGTGATCTGCATGCCGTAGAAGGAGGACTTCTTGGTGTGGGCGCCGACCTTCTGCTGCCACTCGACCTGCCCCTTGGCGACCTCGGGGAAGTCGGGGTGGGCAAGGGTGTTGGCCGGGCCGTCGATCATCACGTACGCGTTGAGGACGTCGATGTTGCCCTGGTCGGTCTTGACCGGGACGCCGTCCTTGAGGGTGTAGTGGGTGCCCTCCACGCCGTAGTTGGTCATCATGTACTCCTTGGTGCCGTACGGCGCCGCGGTGACGTTGGCGACGGCGAGCACGTCCTCGATGACCGACTTGGGCGCCTTCTTGTTGACGAAGGCGAAGATTCCCGCCGGGTTCTTGGCCCAGAAGGTGGGGGTGCCGCCGTCATGGGCGAAGAGGTCCATGCCCCAGACCTTGAAGTCGGGGTTCTGGGCGGCCTGTTCGGCGGTGCGGCTGTACCACTGCGAGATGTCGTTGTTGTAGATGAGGTACTCGCCGGCCGCGAACTTCGGGCCCGGGTCGGTGGCGCTGCTCTTGCCCAGCTTGGCGTCGGGGTGCACGAGTTCGTCGGCGAACAGCTTGCGCGTCCACTCGATGGCTTCCAGGTACTCCTGGGTCTCCATGCGGTTGATGAGCTTGCCGTCGACGAGGTTCCACATGAGGCCCTTCTCGTCGCCGGGCAGCACGCCGAAGAGGTTCCAGGCCGTCCACTTCATGTCGAGACAGGCCCACCGCTTGGCCTTGGCGTTGGTGATCTCCTTGGCCAGGGCGAGGAACTCGTCGGCGGTGGTGGGGACTTCGTACCCCTCCTTGTCGAAGATGTCCTTGCGGTAGAGGGGCACGATGTTGGAGACGTACGCCGACGGCATCGGCAGTCCGCGCAGCTTGCCGCCGAAGATGGAGCGCTGCCAGGCGTCCGTGGGGATCGCGGCGAGGTTCGGGTACTTCTTGACGGCGTCGCCGGAGAGGTAGGGCCCGAGGTCGGCGAACTTGCTGATGATCGCGCTGGGTATCCGGCCGTTCATGTTCCAGCCGGGGACGACGACCACGTCGGGGACGTCGCTGGAGGCGAGGACCGCGCCGAGCTTCTGCTCGTAGGTGTTGCCGTCCTGGTTCTGCCAGACGACGTCGACGCCGATGAGGTCGTTCATGCCCGTGTAGTAGGCGTTGTCGGCCTTCGGCGGGGAGCCCCAGAACGGCGACATTATGGTGACCTTGCCGCCGCTGCCGAGCTTCTTCGGCACCGAGGTCTTCAGTCCGGCCATGTCGAGCTTGCTGGTGAAGCCGATCGAGGAGCCGTTCTTGGCCGGGATGTCCGGCGTCACCACGTTGCTGGCGACGTACGTCGGCAGGATCTTCTTGGCGTCCTTGCCGGAGGTGGTGCCGTCGCGCGAGCCGCTGTCCGAGCCGCCGCAGGCGGACAGCAGCGGCATCCCTCCCGCCACCGCTGCGGTGGCGACCGCCGTGGAGGCGAGGAAGCCTCTCCGGCTCGGGCCGGAGGCCCCGGAAGAAGCGGAAGCGGCGTTCGGCGTCATTGCGTCAACCCTTCATGGCGCACCAGGACACCCGGCGGTGGCCGTCGGCTGCGGTGTCTCGAGTGGATCTGGCTGAGCTGAAGCGGGTCCTCCGACCACTGTCACGTAGATTTTCAGTCGAAGCGCTTCGATGTTGCTGCGAGGTTAAGTGAACACCGGGGGGTGCACAAGGGTCGCTTCCAACATTCCTCCGAGGTATGGGAGGTGACCTGTTCTTATGCCCTGCTTGAAATAAGCGTGAGGTTCCCTTGACACCCGCCCGGGTGTCGAATGAGCATCGAAGCGCTTCGAAAGCGCCCTTCCCGCTCCATCGCAAAGGGATCCCCACGTGACCGCACCCACGCCGCACACGCCGCCTTTCCGCGATCCGCAGCTGCCGTTCGCGAAGCGCATCGACGATCTGCTGGCGCGCCTCACCCCGGCCGAGAAGGTCGCCTTCCTGCACCAGTTCGGGCCCGCCGTCGAGCGGCTCGGCGTCGCCGCGTTCCGCACCGGCCAGGAGGCCCTGCACGGTGTGGCGTGGATGGGACCGGCAACGGTGTTCCCGCAGGCGGTGGGGCTGGGCGCGACCTGGAACCCGGATCTCGTACGCCGGGTCGGCGAGGCGGTGTCCAAGGAGGCCCGGGCGATGCGCGCCCGCGACGACCGCGTGGGCCTGAACGTCTGGTCGCCCACGGTCAACCTGCTGCGCCACCCCCTGTGGGGCCGCAACGAGGAGGGCTACTCCGAGGACCCCAAGCTGACCTCGGCGATCGCGACGGCGTACACGCACGGTCTGCGCGGCGACCATCCGACGTACTGGCGCACGGCCCCGGTCCTCAAGCACTGGCTGGCCCACAACAACGAGACGGGCCGGGACGTCACCTCCTCCTCGGTCCGCCCGCGCGTGCTGCACGAGTACGATCTGCGCGCCTTCAGGGAGACCGTCGAGGCGGGCGGGGTGGCCGGGGTGATGCCGGCGTACAACCTGGTCAACGGCCGCCCCAACCATGTCTCCCCGTATCTGCGCGAGCAGTTGCGCACCTGGACGGACGAGGAGCTGCTGGTCTGCTCGGACGCGGGCGCGCCCTCCAACCTGGTCGACTCCGAGCACTACTTCGACACGCACGAGGAGGCGACGGCGGCCGCGCTCCAGGCCGGCGTGGACAGCTTCACCGACCACGGCACCGACAGCTCGAAGATCGTCGCCCGGGTCGAGGGGGCCCTGGAGCGGGGCCTGCTGACGGAGGCGGACATCGACGCGGCGGTCCGCCGGCAGCTCTCGGTCCGCTTCCGGCTCGGCGAGTTCGACCCGCACGACGACCCGCACGCGGGCACCGGCGAGTTCGACACCCCGGCCCACCGCGAGCTCGCCCGGGAGGCCGCCGAGCAGGCGATCGTCCTGCTGCGCAACGACGGGGTGCTCCCGCTGGCGGCCGACACCCGGATCGCGGTCGTGGGCGTGCTCGCCGACGAGTGCAAGCTCGACTGGTACAGCGGCACCCTGATCCACCGCTCCACCCCGCTGGAGGGGCTGTACGAGCGGTTCGGCGCGGAGCGCGTGGAGTTCGCGGAGGGCGTGGACCGCGTCCTGCTGAAGACCTCCGCGGGAACGTTCCTGAAGGTCCCCGAGGCCCCCGAGGCCGCCGACGAGGTGCGCGGCGCGGAGGGTGCCCTGGACCCGGCGCTGCTCGCGGGCCGCACCGATCTGCCGCCGCTGACCTCGGACGTCACCGGCACGGAGCTCGCGCTCGTCGACTGGGGAGAGGGTGTGCTGACCCTGCGCGCTCCCGACGGCCGCTATGTCTCGGTCGCCGAGGACGGCTTCCTGCGCGCGTCCGCCGACCAGCCGGGCGGCTGGATCGTGCAGGAGACGTTCCGCCTGGAGCCCCACGCGAACGGTCACCTCCTCCGGCACCTGGGAACGGATCGCCACGTGTGTGTCGCCGCCGACGGCGTCCGGGTTGCCGGGGGCGACGGGGACGGCACCGAGGGCGAGGCCGAGGTCTTCGAGGTGGTCGTCGTCGAGCGCGGCGAGGACGCGGTGGCCCGGGTCACCGACCGGGCGGACGTCGTCGTGGTCGTGGCGGGCAACGACCCGCACATCAACGGCCGGGAGACCGAGGACCGTACGACCCTGGCCCTCCCCGCCCATCAGGAGCGGATCCTCGCGGCGGCCCGCGCCTCGGGCACCCGCACGGTGCTGGCGCTGGTGTCGGCGTACCCGTACGCCGTGGAGCCGGGCCGGCTGGGCGCGGTGCTGTGGACGGCCCACGGCGGGCAGGCGGGCGGCACCGCCCTCGCCCGGGTGCTGGCCGGTGACGTCTCCCCCGCCGGCCGCCTCCCCCAGACCTGGTACGCCGACGACGCCGATCTGCCCGACCTGCTCGACTACGACGTGATCGGCGCCCGCCAGACGTACCTGTACTTCGAGGGCAGGCCCCTCTTCCCGTTCGGGCACGGCCTGTCGTACGCCTCCTTCTCCTACGCCGACCTGACGGTGGACGTCGGGGACGGCCGGGCGCGGATCTCCTTCACGGTCGCCAACACCGGGGACATGACCGCCGACGAGGTCGCCCAGCTCTACACCCGCGCCGTGGACCCGTCCGTCACCCGGCCGCGCCGCGAGCTGCTCGACCACCGCCGGGTCACGCTCGCGCCCGGCGCCACGGCGGAGGTGTCCTTCGACGTCCCGCTGTCCGCGTTCGCGTTCTGGGACGTCGCGCGGGGCGGCCGGCGGGTCGAGCCGGGGCCGTACGACCTGCTCGTCGGCGGGTCCAGCGAGGACGTCCGGCTGCGCAGGACGATCGTGCTCGACGGCGAGGCGGCCACCGCGCGCCCGGCCCTCCGCCGGGGCATCTCCGCCGCCGACTTCGACGAGCAGAGCGGGACCGCGATCGTCGACCTGACGAAGGTGGCGGGCGACGCGGTGACGCCCGTCGGCGGCGGCTCGGGCGAACTGGTCTACCGGGCCTGTGACTTCGGGCCCGGGACGACGGGGGTGACGGTGACGGTGGCCGGGGAGGGCACGGTCGAGGTGTCGCTGGGCGGCGCCACGGCCACGGCCGTGCTGACCGTCCCGACGCCCACCTCGGGCCCGTACGACTACGTCACCGTCGAGGCGCCCTTCACCGCCGCCGGTGTGCACGACCTGCGTCTCGGACTGCGCGGCCCGCTGCGGCTCGCGCACGTCGGCTTCTCCGGTTGAGGGTCCGGACCAGGCCGACGGCAGGAAGGGGTCCGGCACCGGAAGGCATCGGTGCCGGACCCCTTCGGGAGAGTCAGAGCGCGAGGCCCGTCAGGACCAGGACGCGCTCGTAGGTGTAGTCGTCCATCGCGAACTTCACGCCCTCGCGGCCCACGCCCGACTGCTTGGCGCCGCCGTACGGCATCTGGTCGGCGCGGTAGGAGGGGACGTCGCCGATGACGACACCGCCGACCTCCAGCGCGCGGTGGGCGCGGAAGGCGACCTGGAGGTCATGGGTGAACACGCCTGCCTGGAGGCCGTACTTGGAGGAGTTGACGGCCGCGAAGGCCCCGGCCTCGCCGTCCACCTTCTGCACGGTGAGGACCGGCCCGAAGACCTCCTCGCAGGCGATCTTGGTGTCGGCCGGTACGTCGGTGAGGACGGTCGGCGCGTAGGAGGCGCCGTCGCGCTTGCCGCCGGCCAGGAGGGAGGCGCCCGCGGCGACGGCCTCGTCCACCCAGGTCTCGACGCGCTTGGCCGCGTCCTCGCTCACCAGCGGGCCGACGTCGGTCGTGGCGTCCGAGGGGTCGCCGGTGACCTGGGCCTCCACGGCCGCGACGATCCGCGGGAGGAGACGGTCGTAGACGGCGGCGTCGGCGATGACCCGCTGCACCGAGATGCAGGACTGGCCGCCCTGGTAGTTGGAGAAGGTGGCGATCCGGGTCGCGGCCCAGTCGAGGTCGGCGTCGGAGGCGTAGTCGCCGAGGACGACGGCCGCGCCGTTGCCGCCCAGCTCCAGGGTGCAGTGCTTGCGCGGCACCGACTCCATGATCGCGTAACCGACCTTCTCGGAGCCGGTGAAGGAGATCACCGGCAGCCGCTCGTCCTGGACGAGGGCGGGCATGCGGTCGTTGGAGACCGGCAGGATCGACCAGGAGCCGGCCGGCAGGTCCGTCTCGGCCAGCAGGTCACCGATGATCAGGCCGGACAGCGGGGTCGCGGGGGCCGGCTTGAGGATGATCGGCGCGCCGGCCGCGATCGCCGGGGCGATCTTGTGAGCGCACAGGTTCAGCGGGAAGTTGAACGGCGCGATGCCGAGCACGACGCCCTTCGGGAAGCGGCGGGTGAGCGCGAGCCGGCCCTGGCCGCCGAGGTCGGTGTCGAGCCGCTGGGCCTCGCCGCTGTTGAAGCGCCGGGCCTCCTCGGCCGCGAACCGGAACACGGAGACGGCCCGGCCGACCTCGCCCCGGGCCCACTTGATCGGCTTGCCGTTCTCGGCGGAGATCAGCTGGGCGATCTCCTCGGTGCGCTCGGCGAGCCGCTTGCTGACGTGGTCGAGGGCGGCGGCGCGGACATGGGCGGGGGTGGCGGCGAACTCCTCGCGCACGGCGTACGCGGCGGCCACGGCCTCCTCGACCTGGGCGTCCGTCGGCACGCTGACCCTGCCGACGAGCCGGCCGTCCCACGGGGAGCCGACGTCGAAGCTGTCCTCGCCGGTGGCCTGGCGGCCGGCGAGCCAGAAGCTGTGGGTGGAAGTCATAGGGGCGTTCCCGGCCCTTCCGCGTTGGGGGTGTGCTGTGTGCTGTGGATGGCGTGGTCCACGGTAGGCCTGGCGGGGCGCGGGAGCGCTTGTCCGAGTCGTACGGGTGGACCGTCGGCGCACTACGGTTTGGCGCGGTCGGAGTGGGTCGCCCTGCGCAGGAACAGCCAGAGCACACCGAGGAGCACGGCGCACAGGCACCAGCTCGCCATCACGTCCAGCGGCCAGTGGTAGCCGCGCCGGACCAGCCCGTAGGAGACGGCGAGGACGAGCAGGCCGGCCGTGGCGACCGCCAGCCGCCGGGCCAGGGCCGTCAGCAGCCACGGCAGCAGGATCATCGCCGCGGAGCCGTAGGCGACGGCCGCCGTCGCCGTGTGCCCGGAGGGGTAGTAGCCGGTGGCGGGCGGCACGACGGGGGTGCCGGGCCGCGCGGTCCACTCCTTCAGGGGTACGACGATCAGCGGCACCAGGGTCAGCAGGACGAGGGCGGCGACGGGCGGCAGCCACCAGCGCCGCCTGCCCTCCCACTGCCCGTGCAGGGCCACGTACACCGTCACCAGTACCAGCACCGGGACCGCGACCTGCACGTTTCCCAGGTCGGACAGCAGCTCGGAGAACCGGTCCGGGTGGATCAGGGCGTGGCTGAGGCGGGCGTCGGCGGTGAGGAGGGGGCCGTCGGCCATCACCTGCCAGGTGATCAGGGCGAGGAGGAGGGCGGGGAGGGCGAGGAGCATGGGGGACAGCTTGGCAGGTGGGCGGTGCGGGGGCGCTGTGCGCGTGCGGGGCGCTGTGCGCGTGCGGGGCGCTGTGCGCGTGCGGGTGCGTTGTGGCTGGTCGCGCCCACGCGGCGGAGCCGCACATTGACACAGCCCCGCGCCCCTGACGATCGCCTGCGGCGATCGGGGGCGCGCCGACGGGGCTGTACTCCCTCGCAGAGCACGCCAAACACAAAAAGACCCCGTCAGGGTCCGAGAAGAGGTCTGGAGAAGGAGGTCGGCCACCCCGGAACGGGGGGGATGGTTCCGAGGTGGCCGTCCGGATCGGAATGCCGGCCGCCCCGGGGGGTTTGGGGCGGGCGACCGTCCGATCGGTGAGGAGATCCGGAGCCCTCGGGCTCCGGTTGTGTGCGCGAGGGCACGACCAGGTCGAAGCTGGGGAGGCCCCGGCCTGGGGGTTCGCCCGCAGTCACCTGCGGGCGGGTGTATCTCTCATCTGGGTAGAACGTACGGCAGTGACGGGCGGTACGACAGACGGATGCGTGACCCGCCATGCACCCCGCACACCTTCTTCACACGGCCTGCCGTCCCTGGGGAACAGCTGTGCGTCAGAGGCCGGCCAGGGCCTGCTCGATGATGTCGAGGCCCTCGTTCAGCAGGTCCTCGCCGATGACGAGCGGGGGCAGGAAGCGCAGCACGTTGCCGTAGGTGCCGCAGGTCAGGACCAGCAGGCCCTCCCGGTGGCAGGCCTTGGCGAGCGCGGCGGTGGCCTCCGGGTTCGGCTCCTTCGTCGTACGGTCCTTGACGAGCTCGATGGCGATCATCGCGCCGCGGCCCCGGACATCGCCGATGACCTCGTGCTTCTCGGCCATCGCCGTCAGGCGGGCCTTCATCGTCGACTCGATCTCCTTCGCCCTGGCGTTGAGGTCGAGCTCCTTCATCGTCTCGATCGAGCCGAGGGCGCCCGCGCAGGCGACCGGGTTGCCGCCGTAGGTGCCGCCCAGGCCGCCCGCGTGCGCGGCGTCCATGATCTCGGCGCGGCCGGTGACGGCGGCGAGCGGCAGACCGCCCGCGATGCCCTTGGCGGTGGTGATCAGGTCCGGGACGATGCCCTCGTCCTCGCAGGCGAACCACTGGCCGGTGCGGCAGAAGCCGGACTGGATCTCGTCGGCGACGAAGACGATGCCGTTGTCGGCGGCGAACTTGCTCAGCGCGGGCAGGAAGCCCTTGGCGGGCTCGATGAAGCCGCCCTCGCCGAGGACCGGCTCGATGATGATCGCGGCCACGTTGTCCGCGCCGACCTGCTTGGTGATCTGGTCGATGGCCTGCGCGGCGGCCTCGGGGCCGGCGTTCTCCGGGCCGGTCGGCCAGCGGTAGGCGTAGGCGACGGGGACGCGGTAGACCTCGGGCGCGAAGGGACCGAAGCCGTGCTTGTACGGCATGTTCTTCGCCGTCAGCGCCATGGTGAGGTTGGTGCGGCCGTGGTAACCGTGGTCGAAGACGACGACCGCCTGGCGCTTGGTGTAGTAGCGGGCGATCTTGACGGCGTTCTCGACTGCCTCGGCGCCGCTGTTGAAGAGGGCCGACTTCTTGGCGTGGTCGCCCGGGGTCAGCTCGGCGAGGGCCTCGGCGACCTCCACATAGCCCTCGTACGGGGTGACCATGAAACAGGTGTGGGTGAAGTCGGCGAGCTGCGCGGAGGCACGGCGTACGACGGCCTCGGCGGATGCGCCGACGCTGGTCACGGCGATGCCGGAGCCGAAGTCGATCAGCCGGTTGCCGTCGACGTCCTCGATGATGCCGCCGCCCGCCCGCGCGGTGAACACCGGCAGCACCGAGCCGACGCCCTGGGCGACCGCGGCGACACGGCGGGCCTGCAGCTCCTGCGACTTCGGGCCGGGGATGGCGGTGACGATCCGGCGCTCCTGCGGAAGGGCGGTCATGACGGCTCCTGAGGGTTTTCTTCTGTTTCCGGCTTCCTTTCTCGCAGGCTAGGGCGGGGAACGAGGGGTCGGCATGCTCCATGTGGGCGTTGTCGGCGGGGCCGGTTGTCCGCCGTGGACAGTGACGGGCGGGCGGCGATCCGTGCGGCCCGGCCCCGTATGCGGTGAACTCCCCTTGCGGGGGCGTTAGATTGACCGCTGATGGTGGACGGAGCGGCTGGTCAGGGGGCAAGGGCGATGGACAGCGACGGGATGCGGGACGCGCGCGGTACGCATGCGAATCCTGTGCCGCGTCCGGCGGGACCGCCGCAGGTGCCGCCCCGGCCCTCGGCCGCACCGCCCGCGTCGGCCGTGGGGAGCTGGCTCGACGAACCGCGCCCCGCCGCGAAGCCCGGCATCTGGCGCTTCGGGTACCGGCCGCCGAAGGGTGACCGGGCGGTGGAGCGGCTCGCGCCGGTGACGGTGATCGGGATGCTGGTGCCGCTGGTGGTGGCGCTGGTGCTGTGGTCGCTGTGGCGGCGCGGCAGCCTGCCGTACCAGTTCACGCTGCTGCGGCTGTTCACCCCGGGCGACTGGTGGTGGGGCGGCACGATCGCCTCGCCGAAGACCAATGAGGGCGCCGAGGCCCGGGTGGTCTACGACGGCGTCTTCTTCGCCGTCCTCGTCCTCACCATGGGCCGGCTGGGCAGCTGGCCGGAGACGCTGCGGCATTTCGTGGGCCGCCGTGCGCAGCCCGCCCGCGCCCTGCTCGCCCTGCTGTGCGCGCTGGCCGCCCTGAGTTTCGTTTTCCCCGGCGCGTTCGGGGTCGGCTGGGACGCGCTGCCGGTCCTCGACCCGCTGTTCTCGCTGATCGTCCTGATCAGCGGGAGCTACGAACTGTTCGCCTCCGTCCTGTTCACGGACACCCTGTACGCGGTCGTCACGCTGCTCGTGGTGTGGCCGTTCGCCAAGGCGGGCGGCTGGTGGCCGTATCTGAAGGAACGGCTCGCCTCCCGTGGGGACGCGAAGACGCCCGCGCCGGCCGTCGCGCGGCCCCCCGCCCAGTGGCCCGAGCTGCGGGACGCCGGGCAGGTCGAGGCCGCCGAGCTGCTGACCGGTGAGGTGGCCGGCGGGCGGATGAACGACGTGGACTGCGCTCGGGTGCGGCGGGCGTGGACGGTGGGGCTGCCGGAGTTCCGGGAGACCGTGCTGCGGCAGGGCGGGGCCGCCTGGACCCACCCCTCCGGCGCCCGCGACCTGCCACGCCGCGCCGCCCACCACGATCTGCTCGCCGGGCAGGTCCGCATCGGCCGCTGGGTGGCCGCCGAGCGCACCCCCGTCGCCTACCGCGACGCGGGTGCCGCGCTCGGCCCGGACGTGCTGGGCACCTCGCTGCTGGCAATCGGCCCGTCCGGCGCGGGCAAGACCCGCACGCTGGTCGAGCCGCTGACGGAGGCCCTGGCGCTCCAGGCGCTGACCGGCGGCTGCGCGGTCGTCGCGGTGTCCTCGCCCGGCGGCGGCCCGCTCGGCGCCGACTCCTCGTACGACGTGATCGTCCGGATCGGCGACCCGTCCTCGGTGTACGACCTGGACCCGTACGCCGGGTCCGACGACCCCGACGAGGCCGCCGCGCTCCTCGCCGAGGCGCTGGTCGGCGACCTGGACACCGTCAACGGGCAGAGCGCGGCGACCGCGCTCGCCCAGCTCCTCGGCCCCTACCGGGCCGCCTACGGCCGCTTCCCCGACCTGGGTGACCTGCGCGAGCTCCTGGAGGGCGAGCCGGGTGCGCTGGGCGCGCTGCGGGAGGCGGTGGCCGGGGACCAGGTCATGCGCCGGGAGCTGGAGGCGCGGATCCGGCAGACGGGGACGCCGGGCGATCCGGGCCGTGCCCTCGCCGACCGGCTCGCGCTGCTGAACCGGCCGGTGTTCGCCGGGTTCTTCGGCGGCGGGGGCGAGAGCGGCGGAAGCAACGGCGGCGGGAGCGACGGCGGCGGCGACGCCCACCGCGCGTTCTCGCTGCGGGCCGTCGCCCACCACCCCCTCCGTGTCCGCGTCGACCTGCCCGAGCGGGGGCACGAGGAGGCGGGCCGGCTGATCACCCGGCTGGTCCTCGCCCAGTTCCACGCCGTCGTACGGGAGGGACGGCGGGCGCACTTCGTCTGTCTGGTCCTGGACGACGCGACGGGCACGGTGACCGCCGACTCGGTGCGCCGGATCCAGCGGCTGCGCTCGCAGAACGCGGGCGTGGTCCTCGCCCTGCGCTCGGTGGCGGACGTGCCGGAGGCGTTGCACGGGCCGCTGTACGGGGCGGTGGGCTGCCGGATGGCGTTCTCCGGGATCACCACCTGGGACGGCGGCCGGTTCGCGCAGACCTGGGGCACCGAGTGGGTGGAGACCACGGAGGTCGCCAAGCACACCGTCTTCGCCGACCAGCCGATGACCCGGGCCATCCACGCCCTGCGCAAGCTGGTGACCGGCAAGGCGGTGACCACGGACGCGGTGACCGTGCGCCAGGTCGAGCGGGAGCGGTGGTCGGCGTCCCAGCTGGCGCACGAGGTGCCGCCGGGCCACGCGGTGCTGTCCCTGACGAGCGTCGGGGGCGAGCACGCGCCGCCGATGCTGGTGGACCTCAGGGGGTCAACTACTCGGCCCTGAAAGAACCGAGCTTGTTGACTCAGTCCCCTCATGGCGTCGCTCATGCTCCCGACTGCCCACTACAACAGGGCGGTCACGGGTCACATCCACCGATCCCAGCGGTGCCGGGACCGGATCGGGCATGTTGACGAATACCCACGCCGAGCGTGCACGATCTCGCACGTTGACCCCGGCGACGTGGTCGGCCGACCCAGCGAGGCCGCACCGACGACAGCGGAAAGTGTCCCGAGTGGGGCGGTTGCACCCCGGCACGCTTTGCCTTGTAGGCGATGAACGCGCCGACCTGGTGGAACGGCCAGGAGGACAGCCGTGCTCGCTGGTCGCGCGGAACCGTGACCCGCTCGCGGATGCCCTGAAGTTCCTCCAGGGCGATACCACGCTCGGTGCGTTGGGCGACAGCAACGACTTCCTTGGCCACCTTGTGATTGACGTGGGTGGCGTGGCGGGATTCCTTCCTTGCCCGCTTCCTGAGGAGCTGCTTGGCGGAGCGCATCTTCTTGGCCTGGATCTCAGCCCGTTCACGGGCCTGCCAGCGCCGGTACCGGCCGAGCCTGCGGCCCTGATGGTTGTCCCCGTCCGAGGTCGTGGCGAGGTTGTGAGCAGGCGAAGCGGACGTTCTTGACCCGCCCGTCCAGGGTCCAGATACTCACCGTCTGCGCGTCGTAGTTCCATGACAGGCACCGGTCGTCGTACGTGTGCGCGGCATCGGTTCGGAAGGTGACCGCCTTGGACTCTGCCTTGCGGCGGCGCTTGGATCCCTCCGGGCCGAGATTCCCGGCCCGGATATTCGCCCGCAACGCGCTGCAGGCATCGGCCACCCGTTTGATGATGTGCTGTGCGGCCTGCGCCCCGAAGCCACCGGCCCTGAGCTCGCCATAACACAGCTTGCGCAGCTCACGAATCGACGCCTTGAGCCCGAAGTGCTCGAAGCCGACAGCGGACACTCTGTTCGCGGCCTCGTTGATTGCGGGCAGGGTGCGCTCGAGTGCCGACGCCTGCCCGGCGTCCGGGATGACCTTGACCTGCACCACCAGCTTCACGATCACCGCACGTTCCCAGTCCTTCACCTGACCGGGTGAACCCAGCGCCTGGGTGCCTGGCCACCTGCCCCGCCTGAAACTGTGCTTAGCCCCTGACAGCGATACGGAAGCCCCGGGGTCCTCGCAAGATCATACTGAAGGGCGTACGAGGACCTCGCCAGTGAGGCAGAATCGGCGCAGGCCGTTCATACGCGGCGGCCAAAGGATCACTCTCCCCGTCTGAAGGCCCCATGCCTCCCACGCTCGCCTCGCTCGTCCACCACTCCGCGCTCAAGCTGACCGTGCGGGCGGGTGGGGACCGCCTGGACGTGCCGGTGCGCTGGGCGCATGTCAGCGAGCTCGCGGACCCCGTGCCGTACATGGAGGGCGGGGAGCTGCTGCTGATCACCGCGCTGAAGCTGGACGCGGAGGACCCCGAGGCCATGCGGCGCTATGTGAAGCGCCTGGTCGGGGCCGGGGTGGTCGGGCTGGGTTTCGCGGTCGGCGTCAACTACGACGAGGTCCCGAAGGCGCTCGTCGAGGCGGCCGAGCGGGAGGGTCTGCCGCTGCTCGAGGTGCCGCGCCGTACGCCGTTCCTCGCGATCAGCAAGGCGGTGTCGGCGGCGATCGCAGCCGATCAGTACCGGGCGGTGACCGCCGGGTTCGCCGCCCAGCGGGAGCTGACGAAACAGGCGCTGACGGACGGCCCGGAGGGGCTGCTGGCCGCGCTCGCCTCCCAGGTCGACGGGTGGGCGGCGCTCTACGACGCCTCGGGCGCCGTCGTCGCGACCGCGCCGGAGTGGGCGGGCCGGCGAGCCGCGCGGCTCACGGCGGACGTGGAGCGGCTGCGTGAGCGCCCGGCACCCGCCTCGGCGGTGGTCGGCGGGGCCGGGCCGGCCGAGGGCGGCGAGAGCGCCGAGAACACCGACCGGGTCGAGCTGCACACCCTGGGCTCCGGCCGCCGCCCGCGCGCCGCGCTCGCCGTCGGCACGGCCGCCGCCCTCGGCACGGCCGAGCGGTACGCCGTCCACTCCGCGATCGCCCTGCTCACCCTCACCACGGAACGCTCCCGCTCCCTGCAGGCGGCCGAGCAGCGCGTCGGCACGGCGGTGCTGCGGATGCTCCTGGCGGGCGAACCGGACCACGCCCGGGCCGTCGCCGGTGATCTGTACGGCGCGCTGCTGGACGCCCCGTTCCGGGTGATCGTGGCGGAACCCGGGCCGGCCGGGGCCGAGCCGGACGGCGATCCCCTCGGCGGTCTGACCGAGGTGGCCGAGTCCGCCGCCGCCCGCTCCGGCGAGGCCGTGCTGGTGGTGCCCGAGGGCGAGCGGCTGGTGGTGCTCGCGGCGGACGGGGGCGCGGCCGTCGCGGCGGTCACGCGGTGCGCGGCGACGCTGGAGGTGGCCCGCGCGAACGGCGAGGAACGCGCGGACGAGGAACTCGTCGTCGGCCTGTCGGCGCCGGCCGGTCCCATAGCGGCGGCAGCGGCGTACCGGCAGGCCGAACAGGCGCTGTCGGTGGCCCGGCGGCGGGGCCGGATCCTGGTCGAGCACGAGCAGCTGGCGGCGGGCTCGATGCTGCCGCTGCTCGCGGACGACGCGGTGAAGGCGTTCGCGGACGGTCTGCTGCGCGCGCTGCACGAGCACGACGCGACCGGCCGCGGCGACCTCGTGGCCTCGCTGCGCGCCTGGCTGTCCCGGCACGGCCAGTGGGACGCGGCGGCGGCCGATCTGGGGGTTCACCGGCATACGCTGCGGTATCGGATGCGGAGGGTCGAAGAGATCCTTGGGCGGTCTCTTGATGATCCGGATGTGCGGATGGAGCTTTGGCTGGCGCTGAAGGCGACGTCGGTGGAGTGAAGGTTCGGTTTCGGGTGCGGCGCCGTTGTGGCTGGTCGAGCCCACGCGGCGGAGCCGCACATCGATACAGCCCCGCGCCCCTTTGGGGCGCGTCCGACTCCCCCTGTCAGCTGTCGAAGCCGAGGCCGAGCCGGTCCATGGTCCGCAGCCAGAGGTTGCGCCGGCCGGCGTGCGCGTCCGCCCGGGCCAGCGACCACTTGGTGAGCGCGATGCCGGTCCAGGCGAACGGTTCGGGCGGGAAGGGCAGCGGCTTCCTGCGGACCATCTCCAGCCGGGTCCGCTCGGTGTCCTCCCCCGCCAGCAGGTCCAGCATCACCTCGGCGCCGAAGCGGGTGGCCCCGACGCCGAGGCCCGTGTACCCGGCGGCGTAGGCGACCTTCCCGTGGTGGGCCGTGCCGAAGAACGCGGAGAAGCGGGAGCAGGTGTCGATCGCGCCGCCCCACGCGTGCGTGAAGCGGACCCCCTCCAGCTGCGGGAAACAGGTGAAGAAGTGCCCGGCGAGCTTGGCGTACGTCTCCGGCCGGTCGTCGTACTCGGCGCGGACCCGGCCGCCGTACGGGTAGATCGCGTCGTAGCCGCCCCACAGGATCCGGTTGTCGGCGGACAGCCGGAAGTAGTGGAACTGGTTGGCGGAGTCGCCGAGGCCCTGGCGGTTCTTCCAGCCGATCGCGCCGAGTTGTTCGGCGGTGAGGGGTTCGGTCATCAGGGCGTAGTCGTAGACCGGGACGGTGTACGCCCGCACTCGCTTGACCAGGCTGGGGAAGATGTTGGTGCCGAGGGCGACCTGCCGGGCGCGGACCCGGCCGTACGGCGTGCGGACGGTCATCCCGGCGCCGTACGGCTTGAGGTCGAGGGCGGGTGTGTGCTCGTGGACGCGGACGCCGAGCTTCAGGCACGCCCGCTTCAGGCCCCAGGCCAGTTTGGCGGGGTGGAGCATGGCCACGCCCCGACGGTCGTACAGGCCCGCCTCGAAGGTGGGCGAGGCGACCTGTGCGCGGACCGCGTCGGCGTCGAGGAACTCGATGCCCTCGGCGAGCCCGCGCCGGTCCAGTTCCTCGTACCAGTCGCGCAGTTCCCACGCCTGGTACGTCTCGGTGGCGACGTCGATCTCGCCGGTGCGTTCGAAGTCGCAGTCGATGCCGTGCCGGGCGATCGCCGCCTCGATCTCGTCGAGGTTGCGATCGCCCAGCTCCTGGAGGGTGTGGATCTCGTCGGGCCAGCGGGCGAGCCCGTTGGGCAGCCCGTGGGTGAGGGAGGCCGCGCAGAAGCCTCCGTTGCGGCCCGAGGCGGCCCAGCCCACCTCGCGGCCCTCCAGCAGCACCACGTCCCGCCGTGGATCGCGCTCCTTGGCGACGAGCGCGGTCCACAGTCCGCTGTAGCCGCCGCCGACGACCAGCAGGTCGCAGCTGTCGGCGCCGGTGAGCGCGGGCTCGGGGTGGGGCTTGCCGGGGTCTTCCAGCCAGTACGGCGACGGCTGGGCGTCGGAGAGAGAAGCGAGCCACCGGTTCATGGCGCCAGGGGCCATGATTTCAACTCCCTACAGGGGTGTTACTGGGTTTTGAAGGCGCTCATGCCTTCTGTTTGTTTCGGCGGTTTCCGATGACCATCGAGGTCAGCACGAGCAGTACGGCGACCAGGAACATGGCCGTACCGATGACGTTGATCTGGACGGGCGTTCCGCGCTGTGCCGAGCCCCAGACGAACATGGGGAAGGTGACGGTCGAGCCCGCGTTGAAGTTGGTGATGATGAAATCGTCGAAGGAGAGCGCGAAGGCGAGCATCGCGCCCGCGGCGATTCCGGGGGCCGCGATGGGCAGGGTGACGCGCAGGAAGGTCTGCACCGGTCCGGCGTAGAGGTCCTGGGCGGCCTGTTCCAGGCGTGGGTCCATGGACAGGACGCGTGCCTTGACGGCGACGACGACGAAACTGAGGCAGAACATGATGTGCGCGATCAGGATCGTCCAGAAACCGAGCTGCGCGCCCAGGTTGAGGAACAGGGTGAGCAGCGAGGCGGCCATGACGACCTCGGGCATCGCCATCGGCAGGAAGATCAGCGAGTTGACGGCGCCCCGCGCGCGGAAGCGGTAGCGGACCAGCGCGAAGGCGATCATCGTGCCGAGGAGGGTGGCGCCGAGGGTCGCCCAGATCGCGATCTGGAGGCTGAGCGACAGCGAGTCGCACATTCCGGCGACGCCGCAGGGGTCCTGCCAGGCGTCGGTGGAGAACTGCTGCCATGCGTAGTTGAAGCGTCCCTTCGGTTTGTTGAAGGAGAACACCGTGACGACGATGTTGGGCAGCAGGAGATAACCGAGGGTCAGCAGTCCCGCGATGACGACGAGATGGCGCTTGAACCAGTTGACGACAGGCATCTAGACCAGGTCCTCCGTCCCCGCCCTGCGGATGTAGATGGTGACCATGAGGAGGATCGCGGCCATGAGGATGAACGACAGGGCGGCCGCCGTCGGATAGTCCAGTACGCGCAGGAACTGCGTCTGGATGACGTTTCCGATCATGCGGGTGTCGGTGGAGCCGAGGAGTTCGGCGTTGACGTAGTCGCCGGCCGCCGGGATGAAGGTCAGCAGCGTGCCGGAGACGACACCGGGCATCGACAGCGGGAAGGTCACCTTGCGGAAGGTGGTGAGGGGGGTGGCGTACAGGTCGCCGGCCGCCTGGTGCAGCCGTACGTCGATGCGCTCCAGCGAGGTGTAGAGCGGCAGGATCATGAACGGCAGGAAGTTGTACGTCAGTCCGCACACCACCGCGAGCGGGGTGGCGAGGACCCGGTCGCCGGAGGTCCAGCCGAGCCAGCCGGTGACGTCCAGGACGTGCAGGGTGTTGAGGGCGCCGACGACCGGGCCGCTGTCCGAGAGGATCGTCTTCCAGGCGAGGGTGCGGATCAGGAAGCTGGTGAAGAACGGCGCGATCACCAGGATCATGATCAGGTTCCGCCAGCGTCCCGCGCGGAAGGCGATCAGGTACGCCAGCGGGTAGCCGAGGATCAGACAGAGGATCGTCGCGGCGGCCGCGTAGAGGACCGAGCGGACGAACTGCGGCCAGTACTCGCTCAGCGCGTCCCAGTAGGTCGCGAGATGCCAGGTGACCTTGTAGCCCTCCTCCAGGGAGCCCGTCTGCACGGACGTGGAGGCCTGGTAGATCATCGGCAGCGCGAAGAACACGACCAGCCAGAGCAGGCCGGGCAGCAGCAGCCAGTACGGCGTCAGGCGGCCCCGCCTGCGCGGCGGCTTCTTCTCGGGCGCCGCCGGGGAGAGTGGCGGGGGCGCCTCGGTCAGTGTCGCCATCAGACCGCCGCCTCTTCCTGGATGCCCGCGTCGATGTCCTGGGCCGCGTCGAGCCCGAACGTGTGGGCGGGGCTCCAGTGCAGGACGACGTCGGCGCCGGGGACCAGGCGGGCGTCGCGGTCGAGGTTCTGGGCGTAGACCTCGAACTCGGGGCAGACCGCGCTGTCGATGACGTACTGGGTGGAGACGCCGATGAACGAGGAGTTGGCTATCTTCCCGGTGATGCGGTTGCGGCCCTCGGGTATCTGGCCCGCGTCGTCGGCGTGGGTGAGGGAGATCTTCTCCGGGCGTACGCCGACCAGCACCTTGCCGCCCGCCGAGGTGGGCGCCGAACAACGCGCCTCGGGCAGGACGAGCTTGCCGCCGCCCGCCTTCAGCACGATGTCGTCGCCGCTCTTGGTGTCGACCTCGGCCTCGATGAGGTTGGACGTGCCGAGGAAGTTGGCGACGAACGTGGTCTGCGGGTTCTCGTAGAGGTCGGTGGGCGAGCCGAGCTGCTCGACGCGGCCCGCGTTCATCACGGCGACCGTGTCGGCCATCGTCATGGCCTCCTCCTGGTCGTGCGTGACGTGCACGAAGGTGATGCCGACCTCGGTCTGGATGCGCTTGAGCTCCAGCTGCATCTGGCGGCGCAGCTTGAGGTCGAGGGCGCCGAGGGGCTCGTCGAGGAGGAGCACCTTGGGGTGGTTGATGAGGGCGCGGGCGACGGCGACGCGCTGCTGCTGGCCGCCGGAGAGCTGATGGGGTTTCTTGCGGGCCTGCTCGCCGAGCTGGACGAGCTCCAGCATGTCCTCGACCTGCTTCTTCACGGACTTGATGCCGCGTCGGCGCAGACCGAAGGCGACGTTCTCGAAGATGTCGAGGTGCGGGAAGAGGGCGTAGGACTGGAAGACGGTGTTCACCGGGCGCTTGTACGGCGGGAGGGCGGTGACGTCCTGGTCGCCGAGGTGGACGGTGCCGGAGGAGGGTTCCTCCAGCCCGGCGATCATGCGCAGGGTGGTGGTCTTGCCGCAGCCGGAGGCGCCGAGCAGGGCGAAGAACGAGCCCTGCGGGACGGTCAGGTCGAGCGGGTGTACGGCGGTGAAGGAGCCGTAGGTCTTGCTGATGCCGGTGAGGCGGACGTCGCCGCTGCCGTTGTCCGTGGTCTTCATTGTCGTCACGCCCCAGTGAGCTTCGCGAACTGTGCTTCATAAGCGGTCTCTTCCTTCGTGCTCAGGGAGCGGAAGGCGTGGGACTTCGCCTGCATGGCCTTGTCGGGGATGATCAGCGGGTTGTTCGCCGCATCCTCGTCGATCTTCGCGAGCTCCGCCTGTACGCCGTCGACGGGACAGACGTAGTTGATGTACGCGGCGAGCTCGGCGGCCGCCTCGGGCTCGTAGTAGTAGTCGATGAGCCGTTCGGCGTTCGTCTTGTGACGTGCCTTGTTGGGGATCAGCAGGTTGTCGCTGGAGGTCATGTAGCCGGAGTCCGGGATGACGAAGTCCACGTCCGGGCTGTCCGCCTTGAGCTGGACGACGTCACCGGCCCAGGCGATACAGGCCGCGAAGTCGCCGCTGGTGATGTCGGACGTGTAGTCGTTGCCGGTGAAGCGGCGGATCTGGCCGCTGTCGACGCCCTTCTGGAGGCGGGCGATGGCCGCGTCGTAGTCGTCGTCGGTGAAGCTCGCCGGGTCCTTGCCCATGTCGAGCAGGGTCATGCCTATGCTGTCGCGCATCTCGGTGAGGAAGCCGACCCGGCCCTTGAGCTTGGGGTTGTCGAGCAGGTCGGAGACGGACTTCACCTCGACGCCGTCCAGCGCCTTCTTGTTGTAGGCGATGACCGTGGAGATGCCCTGCCAGGGGTACGAGTACGCCCGCCCTGGGTCCCAGTCGGGGCTGCGGAACTGCTGGGACAGGTTGGCGTAGGCGTGCGGCAGGTTGGACGCGTCCAGTTTCTGGACCCAGCCCAGGCGGATCAGGCGGGCGGCCATCCAGTCGGTGAGGACGACGATGTCGCGGCCGGTGTCCTGCCCTGCCGCGAGCTGCGGCTTGATCTTCGCGAAGAACTCGTTGTTGTCGTTGATGTCCTCGGTGTACTTGACCTTGATGCCGGTCCGCTGGGTGAAGGCGTCGAGGGTCGGGTGCTGCTTGCCGCTGTCGTCGACGTCCATGTACTCGGTCCAGTTGGAGAAGTTGACGGTCTTCTCCTTCGCCGAGTGGTCCTCCGCGGACGTGCCGCCCTGGGTCTTGCCGGCCGCGGGGATCCCGCAGGCGCTCAGCGCCCCGAGGCCGCCCAGGGTGAGCGCGCCGCCCGCGGAGGCGCGCAGCAGCGACCGGCGGGTCATGGCCGCCCGGCCGTTGCGGAAGCTGCGCCTGATGGCGGCCACTTGGGCCGGGGACAGGCGGTCGGGCTCGTACTGCTCCATGCGCGTGGTGCCCTTTCGGGAGATCCGGCCGTGGTCTGCGGCCGAGGGTCGTCGCTAACAGTCCCCGAAGATGGTGCGGTGCCAGGCCTTCCGGGCGACCGCCGTGTTGTCGAACATGACGTGCTTGATCTGGGTGTACTCATCGAACGAATACGCCGACATGTCCTTGCCGAAGCCGGAGGACTTGTAGCCGCCGTGCGGCATCTCGCTGATGATCGGGATGTGGTCGTTGATCCACACGCATCCGGCCTTGATCTCGCGGGTCGCGCGGTTCGCCCGGAAGACGTCCCGGGTCCACGCGGAGGCGGCGAGCCCGTACGGGGTGTCGTTGGCGAGCCGGATGCCCTCGTCGTCGGTGTCGAAGGGCAGGACGACCAGGACCGGCCCGAAGATCTCGGACTGGACGACCTCGCTGTCCTGCGCTGCGTCCGCGATGAGGGTGGGGCGGTAGTACGCGCCGCCCTTGAGCCCCTCCTGTGGGGCCTCGCCGCCGGTCACCACGCGCGCGTAGGCACGCGCCCGCTCCACGAAGGCGGCGACGCGGTCGCGCTGGACGTGGGAGACGAGCGGGCCGATGTCCGTGCCGGCCGCGAACGGGTCACCGACCCGGACGCCCGCCATGAGGGCTGCGGTCGCCTCGACGAACGCCTCGTACAGGGGCCGCTGCACGTACGCGCGCGTGGCGGCCGTGCAGTCCTGGCCGGTGTTGATGAGCGCGCCCGCGACCGCGCCGTGGACGGCGGCCTCCAGGTCGGCGTCGTCGAAGACGACGAAGGGGGCCTTGCCGCCGAGTTCCAGATGGAGGCGCTTGACGGTGGCGGTGGCGATCTCGGCGACGCGCCGGCCGACGGCGGTGGAGCCGGTGAAGGACGTCATGGCGACGTCGGGGTGGCCCACGAGGTGCTCACCGGCCTCCTTCCCCGTCCCCGTCACGATGTTGACGACCCCGTCCGGGATGCCGGCGTCGGTCACCGCCTGCGCGAGGAGCAGCGAGGTCAGCGGGGTGAGCTCGGCGGGCTTCAGGACGATCGTGTTGCCTGCGGCGATCGCCGGAAGGATCTTCCACGCGGCCATCTGGAGGGGGTAGTTCCAGGGGGCGATGGAGCCGACGACGCCGATGGGCTCGCGGCGGACGTAGGAGGTGTGGTCGCCGGAGTACTCACCGGCCGCCTGCCCCTGGAGATGCCGGGCGGCGCCCGCGAAGAAGGCCGTGTTGTCGATCGTCCCCGGGACGTCGAACTCGCGCGTCAGCTTCAGCGGCTTGCCGCACTGGAGGGACTCCGCGCGCGCGAAGTCCTCGGCGCGGTCGGCGAGGACCGCGGCGAGACGGTGCAGGGCGTCGGAGCGCTCTCCGGGCGTGGCGCCGGACCAGCCGGGGAAGGCGGCGCGGGCGGCGGCGACGGCCGCGTCCACGTCGGCGGCGCAGGCCAGTTCGTACGTGTACACCTCCTCGCCGGTGGCCGGGTCGATCACGGTGTGGGTGCGGCCCGAGGTGCCCCGGGTGAAGCGGCCCGCGATGTACTGAGCGCCGTCCGTGAAGCGTTCCCGCGCGGGGAACCTGTCGGTGGTGTCCGGGGTGGCGGTGCCCGGGTTCTGCATGTCGCTCTCCTCCGCCTTCGCCCCGCCTTGCGCGGGGGCCGGTGGCGTAGCTCCAGCCTGATTTGAGTGCCGATCCTGACAGAGCAATGGCACTCCAACAAGGGATTCCGTTGTTGCCTTTTGGTTACGCGACGGAATCTGTCGACCAGGTGTCGAGTCGGGGCGGAAAAGGCGGGACGCAGTGTCAGTGGTGCCTGCCATGCTGGCGTGCATGGAGACGATCAACAGCCGGGAGTCCCTGGTCAGGGAGGTCCGGGCGGGGGCGAGGGTCACATACCTGCACTTCTGGGGGCACCGGCCGCGGCCGGACGGCCGGCTGGGTTCGAGCTGTCTGAGCCAGTGGTGGCCGTCACCCTTCGTGGTGCAAGGGGTGTCCTATGCGACGGCCGAGCACTGGATGATGGCGGAGAAGGCCCGTCTGTTCGGTGACGCGGAGGCGGAGCGGCGGGCGGTGGCCGCCTCGCACCCGTCCCAGGCGAAGAAGGCGGGCCGGCTGGTGCGCGGCTTCGACGAGGAGACCTGGGCGCGGGAGCGGTTCCGGATCGTCGTCGAGGGCAGCGTCCACAAGTTCCGCTCGGCCCCGGAACTGACCGGCTTCCTGCTCGGCACCGGCGACCGCGTCCTCGTCGAGGCGAGCCCCGTCGACCGCGTCTGGGGCATCGGCCTCGCCGCGGACGACGAGGCCGCGGCGGATCCGGAGCAGTGGCGGGGGCCGAACCTGCTGGGGTTCGCGCTGATGGAGGCTCGGGGGCGGTTGCGGGGGGACTGAGCCCGGGATCGGGGCCGGGGGCCGCGGGCCGGGATCGGGGGGCCGGGGGCCGGACGGGGGCCGGGACGGGGGATCGAGGGCTCGGGAGCCCGGGTTCGGGGGCCGGGCGGGAGCCCAGGCCCGGGGTCGGGTTGCTGTTCGCGAATCCGGCCGACGGGCGACAAGTGGTGATTGAGTCTCAGCGACACGCCGTGTGTGCGGCGTGTCGCTGAGACTGAGCGCACACTTGGCTCTCGCTGCGCGGGAGTTCGCCGACGTTCAGGACGGGATCATGACGGCCAGGGCGCCCAGGCCCGCTCCCAGGACGATGCCCGCGATGCCGCAGATGATGCCGGCCAGGGCCTGGCCCGGGTTGGCGGCCTCGCCCCGGCTTGCTTTGCTGCGGCCGATCGCGCCGAAGATGACGCCCAGGACGCCGACGACGATCGCCAGCGGCCACACGCAGAAGAGCACGGCCGAGATGATCCCCAGCACCATCGCGGCCACCCCCATCCCGTTGCTCTCTGTGGGGGGCATGCCGGGCCAGGAGTAGCCGCCCGGGGCCGGGTAGGGGTAGCCGTACGGCAGCCGGCCGGGGCCGTCCGGGGAGATCGGCGGCGGAGGCACCGCACCGGGGTGGGCGAGTGGCGCCGCGAAGGGGTTGGGCGGCGGACCGGTCATCCCCGTCACCGGGTACGGCGGCGGCCCGCCTGCCAACGTGGCCGGATCCGGCGGCGGGAAGGAGGCGAAGGCGCCGCTCACCGGTGGAGAAACCGGGCTTGCCCAGGGGTGCGGGGCGGCGTCCGCCGGGGGCAGCGGGGCGGCCGGGCCGGCCCAGGAGCGCGGGACATCGCTGTCCGCGAGGGCCGCAGGCGCGGCGTCCGCCGGGGGGACCGGGGTGGCGCCGTTCGCCAGGGGCAGCGGGGCGGCCGGGCTCGCCGGGGGGTGGGGTATCGCATCGGCAGGCGGGGCCTGGGGCGGCGGCTCGTTCGCGGTCCTGTGGGCGGGGCCCGCCTGGGCTTCGTCATCCGGGGCTGACCCCTCGGCCAGGGGCACGTCGTCCGGCTGGACCTCGGTCGACGCGGACCGGTCCGACCGCGACTCGGCCGAGGGAGCCCGGTCCAACTGGACCTCGTCCGACCGCGTTCCCTCCGACGAAACCTTCCCCGAGGCCGCCTTGTCCAGCGGCACCCCGGCCGTCGCATGCCGGGGACCGTCCGGCTCGGCGGGAGCAGGGGTCGGCCATGTTTCGCGGGCGGCGTCACCGGCCGGAGTCGGCGCGTCGTCGGACATGCGCGGGATCCCCTCTGTCGAACGTTCCGTCATGCTACGGCCCGAGGCCCGGCGCCGAGGGTCCCGGGGCGGAAGCCGACGGACACCCCCTATTGACGTCCACCCCGCAGCCTCTCCGCCATCCTCCCCGCCGTCCCTGCCACTCTCCGCCGCCTTCCCCGCCCCTCCCCTCCGGCCTCCCCGCCACTCTCCACCGCCCCCGCGCCCTCTCCACATCCTCCCCGCCACTCCCCGCGCCCTCTCCACCACTCTCCGCAGCCCTCCCCCGGACCCTCTCCGGCCCACCCCGCCAATCCCCGCAGCCCTCCCCGCCTACGATGACCCTGACCCACCGATCAGCCGATCACCCGCGTCCCGTCCGGACCCTCCCGTGGCCGGGGACGCCGTCCCGGGGAGGACCCCCTTGACCGACCGCCTCGACGTCTCCGCCGCAGCCGCCGCGTCCGGCGCCCCCACCGGATCCACCGGACCCACCGGACCCACCCGCGCCGGAGTACGCGATCTGCACGCGTTCATCGCCGGGCTGCCCAAGGCCGAGCTGCATGTCCACCACGTCGGCTCCGCCTCCCCGCGGATCGTCTCCGAGCTCGCCGCCCGGCACCCCGACTCCAAGGTGCCCACCGACCCCGAGGCCCTGGCCGACTACTTCACGTTCACGGACTTCGCGCACTTCATCGACGTGTACCTGTCCGTCGTGGACCTGATCCGCACCCCGGAGGACGTCCGGCTGCTGACGTACGAGGTCGCCCGGGACCTGGCCCGCCAGCAGGTGCGGTACGCCGAGCTGACCATCACGCCGTACTCCTCGACCCGGCGCGGTATCGACGAGCGGGCCTTCATGGACGCGATCGAGGACGCCCGCAAGGCGGCCGAGGCGGAGTTCGGGACCGTGCTGCGGTGGTGCTTCGACATTCCCGGTGAGGCGGGGCTGGAGTCCGCCGAGGTGACCGCGCGGCTCGCCACCGACGACCGGGTCCGGCCCGAGGGGCTGATCTCCTTCGGCCTCGGCGGACCCGAGATCGGCGTGCCGCGCCCGCAGTTCAAGCCCTACTTCGACCGGGCGATCGCCGCGGGCCTGAGGTCCGTGCCGCACGCCGGTGAGACGACCGGCCCGGAGACCGTGTGGGACGCGCTCACCCACCTGCGCGCGGAACGCATCGGGCACGGCACCAGCTCCGCGCGGGACGAGAAGCTCCTCGCGCACCTCGCCGAGCACCGCATCGCGCTGGAGGTGTGCCCCACCTCCAACATCGCCACGCGGGCCGTCCGCACCCTCGACGAGCACCCGATCAAGGAGTTCGTGCGGGCCGGAGTCCTGGTCACGATCAACTCCGACGACCCGCCGATGTTCGGCACCGACCTCAACACCGAGTACGCCGTCGCCGCCCGGCTCCTCGGCCTCGACGAGCGGGGCGTGGCGGACCTCGCGAAGAACGCGGTCTCGGCGTCCTTCCTGGACGAGCCGGGCAAGGCCGGGATCAACTCCGAGATCGACACGTACACCGCCGCGTGGCTCGCCGTCTGACCCGGACACAATGGGCCCATGCAGACGCTGACTGCCGTGGCCCATCGCGGCGCCCCCTACCGCTTCCGTGAGAACACGCTCGACTCGCTGCGTTCCGCGCTCGCCCTGGGCGCGGACGCCGTCGAGTTCGACGTACGCCTCACCAGGGACGGCGTGCCCGTGCTGCTGCACGACGAGACCCTGAGGCGGCTGTGGGAGCTGGACCGCCCGCTGCGGTCCCTGTCGGCCGCCGAGGTGCGCGGACTGACGGCGGGCGGGGTGCCGACCCTCGCGGAGGCGCTGGCGGCGACCGAGGGCAGCCGGGTGATGGTCGACCTGCCCGGAGCCCGGAACGTACGGCAGGCCCGCCGGGTCGTGGACGCCGTCCGCGAGGCCGGGGCGGCCGACCGCGCCTACTACTGCGCGGGCGCCGAGGAGATGCTCGCCGTCCGCGCGGCGGATCCGTCCGCCGAGATCGCCCTGACCCGCACCAGCCTGGCGCCCCCGCGCCCGGTCCTGCTCGACGCGATCAAGCCGCACTGGCTGAACTACCGTTTCTCCCTGGTGGACCGGGCCCTGGCCGCGCGCGTCCACCGCGGCGGCCACCTGCTCTCCGTGTGGACCCCGGACACCCGCCGCTCCATGCGCCGACTGATCGCCGCGGGCGTCGACTCGATCACCACCAACCGCATCGACGTCCTGACCGGCCTCCGGGACCGTTACACCGACACGCGTGAGGCCTGAGGAACGGTCGCCGGGTCGGCCGGGGTCTCGCGGGTGACGTACTGCGGGACCGGGGTGTCGTCGTCGCCGGTGTCGCGGACCAGGCCGTAGCGCCCCGCTCCCTCGGGGGGCCCGGTGAGGATGTCCTTCTTCACGGCGTCCCAGGTGCTCGGGAAGACGCTCACGCCGTAGTCGGCGCCGCGTTCGTTCAGGGTGAGGGTGACGCTGCCGTCGACGTAGAAGTACTCGTTCTGCCACATCTGCTGGGTGCCGGCCGGCAGGACGGCGAATCCGGTGGCCGAGCTGCCCATGCCGGTGGCGGTGGTGTCGGTGGTGCTCGTCGGGTCGTCCATCCGGCGCCCGCCGCCCGAGGCGACGTGGAACAGCCTGCCCTTCAGACCGGTCCAGGACGGCATGACCAGGCTGCCGGCCCGGTACTGCGGCGAGATCTGCCAGCGCACGAGGACATAGCCCTGACCGCTGAGGGTGACAGCGTCCCCGCGGTGGTTCATGACCGCGTGGGCGCCGCCGGTGCTGGTGACGCCGGCCTCGGGCCGGTGCGGCAGGGCGCCGGGCGGGGTGTCGGGGTCCGGCGCCTTGTCCACGGCGTCGACGACACTGCCGTACCCGGAGTTCTTGCGCGTCGCCGACGGGGACGGCGAGGGAGAAGCGGACCGCGAGGGGGACGGGGGGCGCGTCTCCGGTTGGAAGGCCGTGCTCGCCGCGGTCGTCGGGGCGGTAGCCGCGCGCGGCGGGTCCTCCGGCGTCTGTACGGCGACGTAGGCGCCGCCCGCTGCCAGCGTGGCGCCGGCCGTCACCGCGACGGCGGGCTTGGTCAGCACGCCCAGCACCTTCGCGGACCAGCCCACGGAGGCGGAGCCCACGGAGGCGGAGCCCGCCACGGCCGCCGCGGTCTTGCCGCCGAGGGCGAGGGACAGCGTGAAGCCGACCGGGACGGGGACCAGCGCGATGCCGACGAGCAGCCGTTCCGCCGGAACGACGCTCTCGCGGGTGTCCCCGCAGTAGCCGCAGCCCCGGATGTGCCGGGCGAGCCGTTTGCGCCAGACGGAGTCGGGGCGGCCGTTCCAGCGCGAGGTCAGCTCGCGCAGGTCGGGGCAGGCGCCGTCGAGGGCGCGCACGATGCCCCGGGAGACCTCGAGGCGCTCCTTCACTCGCTGGACGCGCACGGCGGCGTGCTGCCGGCTGATCCCGACGGCAGCGGCGAGTTCGCGACGGGTGAGTTCGCCGGCGACCTCCAGCCACCACAGGGACAGCAGTTGCCGGTCCTCGTCGTCCAGCCAGCGCACCGCCTCCGCGACCTCGCGCCGCTGGCCCTCCAACTGGAGTCTGAGCACGGTGAGTTCGGCGAAGTCGGCGGCTCCCTCGGGCGCCGTGCTCTCGTCGAGGCGGGCGGCGGTCCTGCGGCGCGCGCGGTCCCGGATCTGCCGCATGGCGATGGCCACGAGCCAGGAGCGGAAGCTGTCGGGGTCGCGCAGGGAGCCGAGGTTGTCGACGGCGCGCAGCATGGTCTCCTGGACGACGTCGTCGACGTCGGCGTGGCCGTTCAGGGCGCGGCCGACGATGTTGTAGACCAGCGGCAGCCAGCCCTTGACCAGCTCGTCCAGCGCCCGCCGGTCACCCGCCTGCGCGGCGGCGATGACGGCCCGCCAGTGCCGCCCGGCCTCGGCACCGGCATCGGCGTAGGTCCTCATGCCCGCACCCTCTCAGCCGGGCCCCCGCTGTTGGCAATGTCGGAGATCACACCCGAGGGGACGGCCGAACCGGCCAGGGGATAACAGTTTTTCGACACCCGTAGGGGTCGACCCCCACAACTCCCCTAACTGACAAGGAAGTTGCTCGGGGTCCGGTCAGGGGCGCGTGCCCTCCTCGGTGAGGATCCGTTCCCGCGCGCCACACCGGAAGATCATCACGAACGGACCCTCCGATCACCGACCGCCACCCCCTCCTTCTCCTTCCCTGGAGTCCCCGTATGCGCGCTCGACGTCGCACGACCGTCCTCGCCGCCTCGCTCGTCCTCGCCGCCTCCCTCGCGACGGCCGGCCCGCTGGCCGCCACCCCCGCGTCAGCCACCCCCGCCGCCCCCGCCGCCCCCGCCGCCCCCGCCGCCCAGCAGGCGAGCAAGCTCGACGAGCAGGCTCTCGCCGCCGCGATCTCCGGCCTCCCCGACGCCGACGCGACCGCCGCCCTCGTCCGCGTCGGCGGCACGGACGGCACCTGGCGCGGCAGCGCGGGCGTGCACGACCTGGAGAGCGGCACGGCGGCGGACCCGGACGCGCGCTTCCGGGCCGGGTCGACGACGAAGGTGGTGACGGCGGCGGCCGTGCTGCGGCTGGCGGCCGAGGGGAAGGTCGATCTGGACCGGCCGGTCCAGCGCTATCTGCCGGGCCTGCTCGGCAAGCAGTTCCGGCCGATCACGGTACGGCAGCTGCTCAACCACACCAGCGGCATCCCGGCCGGGGACGGCCTCGGCGAGACCTTCGAGGAGGTGTACGCCCACCGCTTCGACACGCTCGCCCCGGAGCGGGTCGCGGCGTCGGCGGGGGCGAAGCGGCCCGAGTTCCGCCCGGGGAAGGAGCAGCACTATCTCAACATCAACTACACGTTCCTCGGCCTGCTGATCGAGAAGGTGACCGGGCGGTCGTACGCCTCCGAGGCGACGCGGCTGGTGCTGGCGCCGGCCGGGATGCGGGACACGTACTTCCCGGGCACCGATCCGCGCATCCTCGGCCCGCACAACCACGGCTACCAGAGGGTGGAGAAGGCCGACGGGACGACGGAGTTCCTGGACGTCACCGAGTGGAACCAGGCGGACCGGTTCGCGGCCGGGGACATGATCTCCACGACCGCCGACCTGGAACGGCTGCTCGTCGCCCTCTTCAAGGGCCGGATCGTGCCCGAGCCACAGCTCCAGGAGATGTTCACGGTCCCGGCGGACATCCCCGGCGCCGCCTACAGCGCGGGGCTCACGCGGTACGAAGTCGACGGGCGGGTGTACTGGCTCAAGACCGGGGCCCGCTACGGCTACAGCGCGGTGATCGCCGGCACCCGGGACCTGAGCCGCACGCTCGTCTACTCGGTCAACTCGACGGACGCGAAGAGCGAGGACGCGAACCCGGTGATCGGCCGGATCGTCACGGCAGCGCTCTTGTAGCACCGTCGATCAGCACCGTCGATCAGCACTGGCGATCAGCACTGGCGATCAGCCCTGGCGATGCATACCCCATAGGGGTATAGTCTGGGTTCTTGCATACCCCCCAGAGGTATCCACCGGACGCACAGGAGCCCGCCATGAAGCCCCTCCAGACGATCGGCGCGTTCTCCGCCGCGCTCGCCGTGGTCTTCGGTGCCGCCTACGGCATCGGGGCGGCGGTCGGGCCGGGGACCCCCGCGTCCACGCCCGCCGCCGACCACGGGGAGGCGCACACCGAAGCGGCGGAGTCCCCCGACCTCACCCCGGCCGGGCTCCAGGTCTCCGAGGGCGGCTACACCCTCGATCTGGAGACCCGGAGCCTTCCCGCCGACCGGCCCGGCACGCTGCGCCTCACCGTCCGGGACGCGCACGGGGAGCCGGTCACCGCCTACGAGACCGAGCAGACCAAGCAGCTCCACCTGATCGTCGCCTCGCGCGAGCTCACCACCTACCGCCACCTCCACCCCACCCGGGACGCGGACGGCACCTGGAGCATCCCGGTCGATCTCCCGGCCGCGGGCTCCTACCGCGTCTTCGCCGACTTCCGCCCGGCCGGGGCCGAGGAGAGCCTCACCCTGGGCGCCGACCTCACCGTCACCGGGCGCTACGAGGCGACCGCACCGGCCGCGCCCACCGCCACGACCACCGTCGACGGCTACACCGTGTCCCTCGACGGCAGCCTGGAGGCCGGGGCGGAGAGCGACCTCACCCTCTCCGTCGCGCGCGACGGCCGGCCGGTCACCGCGCTCCAGCCCTACCTCGGCGCCTACGGCCATCTGGTCGCCCTGCGCTCGGGCGACCTCGCCTATCTGCATGTGCACCCGCACGACGAGGCGACGAACGGCCGTATGTCGGGCCCGGACGTCTCCTTCGCCGCGACCACGCCCAGCGCGGGCACCTACCGCCTCTTCCTGGACTTCAAGGCGGGCGGCACCGTCCACACGGCGGCGTTCACCGTGAGCACGGAGAGCTAGCCGGCACTCACCTCAGCGGATCCTCCAGCGCCACGTTCCGCACCCCCGGCAGATGGCCGTCCAGTTCCCCCGGCTCGAAGCGGCACATGCCGACCGCGTGCCAGAACTCGCCGGTGACGTCCCCCTCGTACTTGTAGCCGCCGGAGGGCGCCAGCGCGGCCCAGCCGCCGGGCAGGCCGACCAGGGTGGCGCGCAGGGCCGCCGGGCCGCCGGCCGGGACCTCCCACAGGCGGACCGTGCCGTCCTCGCCGCCGCTGGCGAGGAGGGAGCCGTCGGGACTGAAGGCGACCGCCAGGACCCGCCCGGTGTGGCCGCTCAGCGCGGCCGTCTCCCGGCCGGTGTGCGCGTCCCACAGCCGGACCGTGCGGTCGTCGCCGGCCGTCGCCAGCAGCGGGCGCAGCGGATGCGCGGCGGCCGTCCACAGCTTGCCGGTGTGGGCGGACAGCCGGTGCACGGCCACCCCGTCCCGCCAGATCACGGCGTCCCCGTCCCAGGAGGCGCTGGCCAGCCAGGAGCCGTCGGCGGCGAACGCCACCGCGTACACCCGGTCGGTGTGGCCGTCGAGGACGGCGGTGATCCGGTGCTCGTCCAGGTCCCAGACACGCACCCGGCGGTCGTCGCAGCCGGTGGCGAGGACCCGTCCGTCGGGCCGGAAGGCGATGGAGCGGACCCGGCCGAAGTGCTCGCCGATGGTGACGACATGGGCGCCGGTGGCCCGGTACCAGAGCCGGACGGTGTCGTCGTCGTTGGCGGTGGCGAGGAGGTCGCCGTCGGGGCTGAACGACTCGGCCCAGACGTGGTCGGTCTCCGCGTCCATCTCGCGCTGGTACTCGCCCGTCGCGGCGTTCCACAGATACATGTCGCCGTCGCTGCTCGCGGTGGCGAGCAGGCTGCCGCCCGGGCTGAACACGGCCGAGACCAGACGGTCGCTCTGGCCGGTCAGCTCGCGCAGCCGCTGTCCGGTGCTGGAGTCCCACAGCCGGATCACACCGTCGTTGCCGCCCGCCGCGAGTATCGAGCCGTCGGAGCTGAAGGAGAGGGTGTTGATCTTCCGTCCGTGGCCGCGCAGGATGCGCCGGCCCTGGCTGGTGGCGGGGTCGTGGAGCCGTACGACCCCGTCGTTGCCGCCGGTCACGAGGAGGGAGCCGGTGTCCGGGGCGGGGGCGTCGCCGTGCGGGCGGAACTTGCAGACCCAGACCGAGCCGCGGTGCTCGGCGGGCTGCCGGGTGAGCGGTACGGCCACCGGGTCGGCGCCCGGCTCGACGCGCCAGAGCCGGACCACTCCCTGGCTGTCCCCGGCGGCGAGCAGGCTGCCGTCCGGGTCGAAGAGCACCTGGTAGACGGCGCCCCGGCAGCCGCCGAGCAGCCCGGCACCGGTCCCCTCGGCCAGGTCCCACAGCCGGACCTCCCCCTCGGTGTCGCCGCTCACCAGGTAGCGGCCGCCGGGGTGGAAGTCGAGGGTGTAGACGCGGCCGGTGTGCCCGGTGAACTCGTGCCGGAGGCTGCGGTCGGCGACGTCCCAGATCCGGACCGTGCCGTTGCGCCGCTCGTCGCCGCGGTCGCCGGTGGCGAGCAGGGTGCCGTCGGGGCTGAACCGCGCCCGGTACACCGCGCTCTGATGGCCCGGCAGTTCACCGGTCCACCGCCCGGTCGCGAGGTCCCACAGCCGTACGGAGGTGGAGGCGTCGCCTGTGACCAGGGTGGTGCCGCCGGGTGCGAAGGCCACGGTGTAGACGGGCGCGGAGTGGCCGGGCAGCCGGTGCAGCGGGGTGCCCGAGGCGGTGTCCCAGACGGTGACCACGCCCTCGGCGTCGCCGGTGGCCAGCAGGGAGCCGCCGGCGTCCAGGGCGACGGGCCACACGCCGCGCGGATGGATGTCCAGGACGTGCAGGCAGCGGCCGGAGACCGGGTCCCACAGGCGTACGGTCCCGTCGGCGCCGCCGGTGACGAGGACCCGCTCGCGGAACTTGACGGCGTAGACGCGGTCGGTGTGGCCCTCCAGGGTGCGCAGGGCGGTGCCGGTGGCGGCGTCGCAGACCAGCACCCCGCCGTCCTCGGCGCCGACGGCGAGGAGTTCGCCGTCGGGGCTGTAGGAGATGGGTTCGGGCAGCCGGCTGGTGCGCATGTCGAAGCCGTACGGCATGCCCACCGCCGAGGGCCGGAAGCCGGAGTCGACGGCCATGCCGGGGGCGAGGGCGGCGGCGGCCAGTTCGGGTGCGCGCAGCAGCCGCGGGTCGGTGGTGGCCGTGACCAGCGCGGCGCGCTGCCAGCGGCCGCCCTCGACGCGGGCGCCGGTCAGGTCGGTGCGGATCAGCCGGGCCCGGCGCAGGTCGGCGCCGCGCAGATCGGCGTCGGAGAGGTCGGCACCGTCGAGCCGGGCGCCGGTCAGCCGGGCGTCGCGCAGGACCGCGCCGGCGAGGTTGGCGCCGACCAGCCGGGCGTCGGTGAGGTCGGCGCGGGTGAGGTCGACGCCGGAGAAGTCGCGGTAGGAGAGGTCCTCGCCGGCGAGCGCGGCCCCGCGCAGATCGGTGTGGGCGGGCACCCGCAGCCGGGAGAGGATCTTCACGGCGTTGGCGCGGGCCACCTCGTCCTCGTCGCCCTCAAGAGTCCGCTCGGCCCACTCCTGGCAGGCGCGGTGGTCGGCGAGATCGCACAGGAACTCCACGGCGAGCTGGCTGAGCCGGCGCCGGGCGAGCAGGGCGCTGTCCCCGCCGACCAGCCGGTTCGCGCACTCGCGGGCGATGAGCCACTCCACCACCGAGCCGTGGATGAACCGGAACACCCCGTCCTCGCTGCGCACCAGCAGGCTGCCGGAGCCGACGGCGTGCGCGGCCTGCCCCGGGGAGAGCCGGCTGGCGGCGAGCCCGGTGAGGGTCTCGGCCACGTCGGTCAGCTCGTCGAGCCGCAGGGAGTCCTGGCCGGTCTGCCACAGTCTGAGCGCGAGCGCGGTGACCGCGTTCCACAGCTGGTCGATGCTGAGTCCGGGGGCGCGGCCGGGGCCGCCCGTGGCGCGTTGTTCCTCGAAGGTGAGCCAGGCGGTGAGGACCTCCTGGTAGAGCCCGGCGGGGCTGAGGGCGCGGCCGGCGCCGGCGACCGCGCGCAGTTGGTCGTCGTCGAGGTCGGCGACGAAGCCGAGGAGGCGGGGGTTGCGGCACAGGGCGAGCAGGTCGGGGATGGCGTCGAGCAGGCGCACCCGGCGGTCGGCGGCGCGTTCGTCGCCGTCGTAGCGGTTGACCAGGTAGGCGCGGATCTGCTGCGGGGTGAATTCCTGGACCGCGAGGACGCGGCGGTGCGGGAGCATGCCGACGCGTTCGCCGAGGGCGGTGAGCACCTGGCCCTGGGAGCGGAAGTGCTGGGTGCGGCTGCTGACGACGATCTTGGCGCTGTCCACGGCCGAGTCGAGCAGCACCTGGAGGCGTTCGGCGGCGCGGTCGTACGTCACGCGGGTGACGAGTTCGTCGAAGCCGTCGAACAGGAGCACGATCCGGCCCTGCTGGAGCATGTACCGGAAGGCGCGCAGGTCGATGTTGTCGACGCCGTGCGCGGCGAGGTGGGCGGCGACGAGGCCCTCGAAGGAGTAGGCCCGGTCCAGGGCGTTCAGTTCCACCAGCAGCGGGACGAGGTGCGGCAGTTCGACGGGGATACGGCGGGCCAGCTCGCGCAGCGCGAACGTCTTGCCGTGGCCGAAGTCGCCGAGCAGCAGCAGGAAGCGGCCCTGGTCGGAGTCGAGGAGGCGGAGCATGGCGTCGACCAGTCCGTCGCGGTCCTCGGCGTCGAGCCGTTCGACCTCGCGGTAGCGCTGGGGCAGGTACATGCCCGGGGGGTAGCGGGGGTCGGTGCGCAGGCGTTCGCTCTGGGCGCCGACGTAGGCGCGCAGGTCGAGCAGGCCCTGGAACTCGGTGAAGCTGCGCACCCGTACGCCTCTGCGGCGGGCGAGGTCTCTGAGTTCGCGGGCGGGCGGGGGGCCGTCGTGGACGAGTTCGGCCTCGGTCTCGGAGTCGGCGGCGTGCACCAGGGCGACGACGCGGTCGACGTCCTGGGCGGTGGGGGTGCCGGTGTGGACGGCGACGCGCTGCTGGCGGACGAAGCCCGACTGGGTCCAGGTGACGAGGAGTTGGGGCACGGGTCCGTCGACCGGGCGGATCTGGGCGCCCTCGTGCCGGGTGCGGCAGACCTCGGCGACGCGGGCGAGGAGCACCTCGGCCGGGGACTGCACGGCGCGCGGCTCGGGGTCGGGGGCGCGGTCCGCCCGCGGTTCGGCGGCGGTGGGGTCGGCGGGGCCGAAGGCGCGGTGGGCGCGGCGCCACTCGAGACGGTCCTGCCGGGGTTCGCCGGGGCCGGGCCAGGTCGCGAGTCCGTCGCGGCCGATGCGCAGCAGCTGGTGCCGGGCGGGTCCGGCGGTGCCGAGCAGGGGCAGTTCGCCGGAGCCGGTGGTCAGCAGCGGGCGGGCGCCGGGTCCGGCCGGGCCGTGCAGCAGCAGATGGAGGCGGGGTGCGGTCAGGCGGGCCAGTACGTCGGTGTCGCGCAGCGGCCCGGAGCCGTTCTGGGCGGCGGTGCGCAGCACACCCTGCGGGGCGCTGCCGGGGGCGTGGCGCAGGGCGCCGATCCGCAGCCAGCCCTCCTGCTCGTACGGCCTGAGGGCCTGCGCGAACCAGGCGGCCTGCTCGCGGCCGACCAGGCCGTACTGGTCGTCGAGCCGGTGGCTGTACGCCATGGAGGAGTTGAGGCCGGCGACCACGGTGTGCAGTTCGGGCACGGGGAAGAGGGTCCAGGGCTGGTCGCTGTCGAAGACGACGTCGAGTCCCTGGTAGAGCTCCTGGAAGACCCGGGCGAAGTGCCGCCACTTGGGCCAGTAGGGCGGCCGTGGCGGCATCTCGTCGGCCTCGCAGGTGCTGAAGTAGGCGCGGCAGGCGGCCTGGTTGACGTCGTGGCCGCCGGGGACGAGGGCGACGCGGTGCGGTTCGAGGCCGAGCAGGGCGCGCAGTCCGGTGAGGAAGGCGAGCGCCTGGTCGAACTCGCGGGGGCTGCCGGAGGCGGTGAGGTCGCCGGTGACGACCAGCAGGTCCGGGGAGGGCGCCCCCGCGTCGGTGAGTTCGACGAGGTCGCCCCAGATCGCCGCCTGGAGTTCGGCCGGGTCCTGGCCGCGTCCGAAGACGGGCCCGGCCAGGTGCAGCACGGTGACCGCCTCGCGGACCGCCGGGTCCGCTTCGGCGCGTGGATAGGCGGGTGGGGCCGGGGGCCTGCGCCGGCCGGCCCAGCCGGGGCGGCCGAGCGGTCTGCCCGCCGGGGGTGCGACCGGCGCGGACGGCGCGGGCGGCACGGGCTGTCCCTCCCCGGGGTAGCCGGGCCGCAGCGTGGGGCGGGCCCGGCCGTCGAGTGCCTGCCGGACCCGGATGAGCAGCAGTTCGCGGGCGGCGGCCGGATCGGTCACCGGGACGAGGTCGACGTAGGTGATGGTGGCGAGGAGTCCCTCGACGGGGATGTCCTCGACCCGGACGGTGATCAGCCGCCGCTCGGGCACGTCCGGGTCGGCGCGCAGGGCGGCCTGCCACTCCATCCGGCCGTACCGGGACCGCTCGTAGTTCCGGGACAGTACGGCGATGACGGCGGCGGACTCGCTCACCCCCCGGTCCATGAAGTCCACGAAGTTCGTGCCCGGCACGAAGTCCCAGGCCTGCAGGACGGTCCGGTAGCCGGCCTCCTCCAGGGTCCAGGCGATCCAGGACGCCCAGCGCTCGTCGGCGGGCGAGTAACTGACGAAGAAGTCCAACGGCCCGGTGTCCCCGGTCATCTGACGGTCCCCCATATATTCAATGATGCAATGGACGAGCGTCGTTTTGGGCTGATTTCACGCCAACCCCCCGGTCACACGGCAGCACACGTGTGCGACCCTTCCCCCGTGTCTGTCTTACGGCGTCTGCATGTACTGGACCGGGTGGCGATCGCCCTGCTCGCGACCGGACTGCTGTGCGTGGCCACGGGGTGGCTGCCGGCCGCCGACGCGGGCGACGCGATGGGCCGGATCGCGCCGCTGCTGGCGTTCCTCGGCACGGTGATCGTGCTGGCGGAACTGACCAGCAGGGCCGAGGTGTTCGACGTGGTGGCGGCGCGGGTGGCCCGGGCGGGCCGGGGCAGCTATCCCCTCCTCTTCCTCCTCTGCGTGGCCTTCGCCTCGGTCACGACGGTCTCGCTCAACCTGGACACCACGGCGGTGCTGCTGACGCCCGTGATGCTGGCGCTGGCGGGCCGGGTCGGCATCGCGGCGGTCCCGCTCGCCATGACGACGGTGTGGCTCGCCAACACGGCGAGCCTGTTGCTGCCCGTCTCCAATCTGACGAACCTGCTGGCCGCGGACCGGGTGGCCCTGTCCTCCCTGGGCCTCGCGGGCCGGATGTGGGCCCCCCAGCTGGCGGCGATCGCGGTGACGATGGCCTGTCTGTGGGGGTTCTTCTGGCGCCGCGGCCGTCGGACGCCGGCGCCGCGGGGCCGCCCGGGGGGAGGTCCCGGGGCGGCACGGGTGGAGGAGGTACGGGCGGAGGGTCCGCGGGCGGCGGAGGGCGCCGACCGCTATCTGCCGCCCGGGGTGCACCGGCCCGCCGACCCCGTGGTGTTCCGGGCCTGTGCGCTGGCCTGCGCGGGCTTTCTGCTGGCCATCCTGGTCGCGGACGTGGAGCTGTGGATGGCGTCCGCGACGGCCGCGGCGGTGGCTGTCGTGGCGTTCGCGGCGCGTGAGCCGAAGGCGCTGCGCTGGTCCCTGGTGCCGTGGCGGCTGCTGGTGATGGTGCCCGGGATGTTCCTGGTGGTGGAGACGGTCAACGCCCACGGCCTGCACCAGATGCTGTCCTCCACGGTGGGCCACGACGGCGGCACCCTCGGCCTGTTCCGCGCGGCGGCGGTCGGCGCCGGACTGTCGAACGTCCTGAACAACCTGCCCGTCTACCTGGCCGGCGAGGGCGCGGTCCCGGTGGGCAACCACGACCAGCTCCTCGCCCTGCTGATCGGCACCAACGCGGGCCCGGTCATCACCCCGTGGGCCTCCCTGGCGACCCTGCTCTGGTACGAGCGCTGCGTCGCGTACGGCGTACGGGTACCGGTGGCCCGCCTGATGGGCACGGGCGCGGTCCTGGCGGTCAGCGCGGTGGCGGCGTCGGTGACGGCCCTGGCGCTGACGCGGTAGGGTCTCGCCCGCCGTCGTCGCGGCCAGGGCCCGCGCCACGCCCCCCTTGTCCTTCCCCCTCCTGCGCTTCTCATCGAGGAACTGCCATGCCCGAATGGCTCATCACGCTCCTGATCGCCGTCGGCGGTCTGCTGGCCGCGAACTACGCCCGGCTGCAACTGGCCCACCATCGGCAGGAGGCAGCCGAGCGCCGGGAACAGCACCGGATCCACGCACGGCGGGACGCCTGGCGGCCGGAGTACGAAAGCGCGGTGAAGCTGCTCATCGACGCGGCGGACCTCGCCTACCGGGTGTGCAGTCTCGGGCCTTTGACCCACGAGGAGTTGAAGGACATCGGTGCGCAGCAACTGCACTACAGCCTGGACCAGGCGTCCAAGCGTGTGCTCGAAGAGGTCCGCGAGCCGCTGGAACGCGTGGCCCGGCATGTCTGCGAACTGCTGGGGTACGGCTTGGCGAGCGAGGAGGAGACGCTCGACCTGTACGAACGGGTGCGGTCCGGTGCCGCCTCCGAGGTGCCCCCGCACGGAACCATCACCGCTCAGCGCCGGATGGCGGGGCAACAGACCCTGACCGCGTCGGAACTGGAGCAGGCGGTCGCCACCGCCCGCACCGCGCTCACCAGGGCATGGGGCGGATGAGCCGGTTGCCCGGCTCGCGTCGGGGGTGCCGCCGCCGTTACGGAGCGGAGTAGGGCGGAAGGTGCGCCGGAGCCCGCTCCGGCCGGCGGCGTCCCGCGGGGACGTACGACTCCGCCACCGTGTCCAGCAGGCGGGGCAGGGTCTCCGGGCGGGCGGCGACGAAGGAGCGGTTCGTGTCGGGGCCGGTGAAGGCGGCCGGGAAGTCACGGCCGTCCAGGTGGCAGAGGGTCACGCCGGCCTCGCGGGCGAGGAGGGCGCCGGCCGGGAGGTCGATCGCCTCGGCGCGGTAGCCGACGAAGCCGTCGATGTCGCCGCGGGCGAGCATGGCCCAGGCGACGAGGGGAGCCCAGAGCTGGAGCAGTCGGCGGGAGCGCAGTTCCAGGGTGTGGCGCAGGGCGCGGGCGGTGGGGTCGTCGCGGCGGACCGTGTGGCCCTGGGTCCAGGCGAGGAGAGGTCCGGAGGGGGCGGCCGGGCGGGGGGAGGGGGCGAGCGGGCCGCCCGGGCCGCGGGCGCCGGCGCCGCGCACGGCCGACCAGGTCCGGCCGGTCAGCGGCTCGTGCACGACCCCGACCACGGGCAACGCGTCGACGCACAGGGCGATGCCGACGACGTAGACGGGCAGCCCGATCACCACGTTGTTGCTGCCGTCGAGGGGGTCCACCAGCCAGGTCCGGCTGCCCCCGTCCCCGGCCGCGGCGTCGCCCGTCTCCTCCGCGAGGATCCGGTCGTACGGGAAGTCCTCGCGGATCCGGTCGACGACGAGCCGCTCGGCCAGCAGGTCCAGGTCGGTGACGACATCGCCGTTCTCGCCCTTGGGCCGGGCCGCGAAGCCGTCCGGGAAGCGGGAGCGCAGCAGCGCCCCGGCCGCCTCGGCGGCCGCCACCGCCGTACGGCACTCCGGGGTGAGGTCAGCCGGCGGGTGGGGGTTCGGGCTCATGGATCCTCCTGAGCGCGGCCTGGGCGATCCGGGCGGTCTGGGCCGCGTCGCACATCCTGCGGACCACCCGGTGGCCCGGGGCCCGCAACGGGCCCAGGGAGAGGTCCGCCCGGCCGGGCAGTGTCCGCCCCAGCACCAGCGTGGCGGTCGGACGGCCGTCCGGCACCACCGTGGTGTGGAACTCACCCGCCGGAAGGGCGTAGGTCTGGCCCCGGGAGCTGGTCTGGCCGGGGCCCGGCAGACAGCGCACCAGCCGTCTGGTGGGCCGCAGTTCGTCCACGCCGGTGGGCCGGCTGAGCACCTCGAAGACCCGGTGGGTGGGTTCCGCGGTCTCCTCGGCCACCCCCATCCGCCGGTTGTCCAGATGGCCGTAGAGCACGGTGCTGATCAGGTCCCAGCTGTGCGAGTGCACTTGATGATCGGTCAGGATCGGGTCTGTCGGTCCGAAGACATGGACGCAGACGCCGTCCGCCCCGTCCCGCAGTACGGGAAGACAGACGAACCCCAGTGGATGGCGCACCGCGCGCAGGGCGCGGCGGCCGGTCACGACCTGCTGCAGTTCCGATGCGGCGTGCCGCACCAGCTCGGCGGACTCACCCCGCCGGGCGGCCCGTTCCAGGGCCGGGTAGTCCATGGTCTCCCCCTCGGCGGACCTCGATGGACCGGAGTAGGACGCGCTCAGCCGCGGTAGGGGTCCTCGGCGCGCAGTGCCTTGTCGATGATCTCGCCGACGTCACGGTCGGTGAGGCTCGTCGGCAGGGGCACCCCGAGCCGGTCCATGAGGCGTCTGACCTCGTCGACGGTGGGCTCGTCGCCGAGCTCGGTCGCCTCCCGCAGATCGAGCTTGACGGCCTGCTCGCGGCTCTGGTGCAACTCGGTGACGTAGTAGTCGTACAGCGGCCGGTCCCGCTCCACACAGAGGCTGACGCGGCGCGGGTCGTCCTGCGTGATGATCAGACAGGTGTCGGAGAGGTCGAAGCGCAGCGCCGGGGCGACGGAGCTCAGGTGCACGTCGATCTCCAGGGTGTCCAGCCGCTGCCGGTGCCAGACGGCGGCCAGGACGGTGGCGTACGACTCCTTGCGGGTGCGTTCGGTGGTCCAGCCGCCGGCGTTGTCGTGGCCGAAGGTGCGCCGGAAGCGGGCGTAGGCCTCGCAGACCCGGTCGTCGGCCGGGTTGACGATGTCGATCTTCACGCTGAGGGCGCGGCGCTGCCGCTGCGCCTCCAGCACGCACTGGGGCAGGGTGACGGCCCGCAGATAGGTGCCGGTGCCGCCCTTGAACACCCAGCGGGCGGTGGTGCGGCGGGCCTGTTCGAGCGCGAGGGTCACCTCGGGCCCGGCCAGGGAGCGCACCATCGCCAGGTCCTCTATCGCCCGGCCGGTCGCGGCGGTGGCGGCCCTGATGTCGGCCATGCGCCGCCGGCGCTCGGTCAGCGAGCCGTACACCAGGGCGGCCAGCACGAGCAGGATGGACCCGCTGACGACGTTGTTGTTCTTGTCGAAGTCCTGGTCGGTGATGTCCAGCAGACCGACGGTCAGGGCGACCCCGATGGCGACGACCCCGTCCGCGTTGCGGACCGCCCAGGCGATCGAGTCCTCCAGCCGGCGTCCCGACGGCTGCGGTTGGCTGCGCGACACGTCCCCCACCCTCCCCCGACGGCGACTTCCATGGTAGGAGCACCGACAGGCCGACGGCTACGGCGTGTGAATCGGACTCAACGGCGCGTACTCGACTCCAGGGGCGCGCTCGACGGCGCCTGGGTGGTGGAGGAGCCGTCGGTCCCGGGGACGGCGGAGGGGGCGTCGTCGGCACCCGTGCCCTCGGAGGTGGCTTCGGAGACGGGGGACACCTTGGACGGGGTGAGCGCGCCCGGCTGCTCGGACGCCGACGTGTCCGGCACGACCGAGGGGGCCGGGCTGGCCGACAGGTCCGGTCCGTCCGACGGCTCGGTCGACGGTTCGGGCGACGGCTCGGTCGACGGTCCGTTCGACGGGCTGCTCGCGGGCGGCGGGGCGAGTGGGACCGTCGGGCGGGCCGGGGACTCGTGCGCGGTCAGCCGCAGCGGCAGCAGTACGGCGAGCGCGGCGACGGCGCAGGTCGCGGCGGCCCCGGCGGCCGTGCGCAGCAGCCGACGGCGGGAGGCGCCCCGGCGGATCTCCTCGTAGCGGCCGGGCGGCGGGGCGAGATGGCCGACGGGAGGCCGCAGGACGACGGTGAGCGGGTCGTCCGGGTCGGGGTGGTCGGGGTCGGGCCGGTCGAGGTGGGCGCGGTCGAGGTCGCGGCGGCCGGGGTCCGGGCCGTCGTCGAAGTCGTCAGCGGGTGTGATCAAGGCTTCTCCTCAAGTGGGCGCGGAGCAGTTCGCGGGCCGCGTGCAGGTCGGCCTTGACGGTTCCTTCCTTGCGCCCGGTCAGCACCGACACCTCCCGGATCGGCATGTCAGCGTAGTAGTGCAGCATGATCGGCACGCGCAGCCGGTCCGGCAACGACTGCACGAGCAGCCGGACCGAGGGGTCGTGCGGTTCGGCGGGCGCGTGCACCGCGGCCTCGACGGTGGCCCGGCGCACGGCCCGGCGTTCCCGCTCCAGTTTGCGCCAGTGGTCACGGACCAGGTTGGCGGCGGTGACGTAGAGGAAGCCCTGGGGTTCCGCGACGGACGTCCAGCGGGCCCAGAGCCGGGTGAAGGCCTCCGAGGCGATCTCGTGGGCGGTCCCGTCGTCGTCGACGAGCCGGCGGCACCAGCCGGCGAGGCGTGGGTAGAGGGCGGCGAACAGTTCGGACGCCGCCCTCTCGCGCTCCCGGGAGCGGGCGGGGCGTTTCAACGTTCTCCCGCGGAGGTGTGGGTGGAATCCGAGGTCAGCGCGGCGAAGACGATCACGTTGTCGCGGTAGCCGTCCCCGCTGCGGGGACCGCCGCACGTGATGAGACGCAACTCCGGCCGGTCCACGTTCCCGTAGACGTCCTCGGTCGGGAACTCCGCCTTGTCGACGGTCCGTACCTCGGTGACGGCGAACTCGGCCGTCGTGCCGTTCCCCAGGCGCGCCGCGATCCGGTCGCCCCGGCGCAGCCGGTCGATGTGCCGGAAGACACCGTCGCCGTAGTCGCCGACGGTGACGTGGCCGAGGATCACCGACGGTCCGGTCTGCCCCGGCGTCGGCGAGTGCCCGTACCAGCCCGCCCGGTCGTGCGCCTCGACCGGCGGCACCTCCACGGTGCCGTCGGCCCGCAGCCCCAGCCGCATCACCGGGGTGTCGACCCCGATGGCCGGGATCCGCAGCGTGACCGGTACCGAGCGCGCGAGGGGGCGCGCGGCCTGCGCGGTGCGGGACGGCGAGGCCGAGGGCGTGCCGGGGGCGGCGGAGGTGGCGGCCCCGTCCGCGGTGGTGCGGTCGGCCGAGCCGCCGCAGCCCGTCAGCAGGACGGTGAGGGCCGCGGCGGCCAGGGCGCGCCTGGAGAGCGGGCTCATGCGCCGGTCGCCCTCCGGCGCCGTACGACGAGGAAGCCCGCGCCGGCCGCGGCGAACACCGCGGCGGCCGCACCGCCGCCGATCAGCCCGGCGTTGCTCTCGGAGTCCTCCCCGACACCGGTGTCGGCCGCGCCCCTCGGCACGACGCCGACCTGACTCGGCACGGCGGAGGGGGCCTCGGAGACCTTCGTGGCGTCGTCGGCGGAGTCCATGTCGTCCTCGGCCGCCGAGGGGACGGCGCTGGCCGCGCTCAGCTCGGGGGTGCTGGGGACGGCGGACGGGGCCCCGTCGGCGAAGGCCGGGGCCGCGCCCGCCAGGATGGCGGTGCCGAGTGCCAGGGCGGCGAGGCCCGTTCGGGACATGAGTCGCATCTGTCGCTCTCTTTCGTCGGTGCGTCGTCCGTCGGTGTGTTGACGGATCGAGCGGAGAGACGAGGCGGACCGGACCCAGGTTGTAAAGAACTGGCAAAGCAAGAAATGCTGTGCCTTTCCGAGGGATCAGAGGGAAGTTCGATGAACACACGCTCGGTGCGCGGTGCGATGGCGGTCGCCGCCTCCCTGTGCGCGCTGGTCGCGCTCTCCGCGTGCACCGTCCGGCCCGACCCCGGCGCCGAGGACGTGAGCGCCTCGCCCGCGCAGGCGAAGAACCTGAAGGTCGGCTGGTCGACGACCTCGCTGGCGCCCGCGTGGATGCGACAGACGCTGACGACGCTTCAGGGGGACGTCGACCGGCTGAGGTCGGCGGGCAAGGTGGGCTCGTTCCGGGCCTTCGACGCGGGCAACGACACCGACCGCCAGATCGCACAGATCCGCGCCATGGTCCGGCAGACGTACGACGTGATCCTGGTCGACGCCGGTTCGCCGACCGCGCTCGACCCGGTGCTGGAGCAGGCCGTCGCCTCCGGGATCACCGTGGTCGCCTTCGACTCGCTGCCGGCCAGTCCCGCGGTCATCAAGGTCGGCACCGACCAGTGGGCCTGGGGCTCGATGCTGGCCGGCTGGCTGGTCGACGAACTGGGTGGCAAGGGCGACATCATCGCCATGACCGGGCCGGCCGGGGCCGCCGACCGCGACGAGCGGTGGGCGGGGGCCACCGCCGTCTTCGAGCAGTACCCCGGTATCAGGGTCGTCGACACCGTGGACAGCCCGAACTCCGTCGCCCCTGCGGCCAAGGCCTTCGCGTCGGCGTACGCGAAGCACCCGGGAATCCAGGGCGTCTTCGCGCCGGGCGGGACACTCGCGGCGGCCGTGCTGCGGACGCTGGTCGAGCAGGACGGGACGCTCGTCCCCGTCACCGGCGAGAACTACAACGGCTTCCTGAAGCTGTGGCAGAGCAAGCGGGCGGAAGGGTTCTCCGGCCTGGCCACGGCCCAGCCCGACTATCTCTCGGTGATCGCCCTGGAGGCGGCCGTCGCCCAACGGGAGGGCGTCAAGGTGCCCATGGCCATCGACGTCCCGCTGCCTGAGATCACCGACGGCGACCTCGCCCGGTACGCCGACCCCGGCGCACCCGACGACACCTACCCGGTCGACACCCTCCCGCAGTCCCGGATAGACCAACTGATCGGCAGACAAGCGGCGGTGAGCGAGGAGGGAGCGGGGTGAGGGGGACGGCGGCTCAGGGACCGTCGAGGGACCGCGCCAGCGTGTCGGCCGCCGCCCGCAGATCCGCGTGGATCGCGGGCTCGCGCGGCAGCAGGTCCCGCTGTCTGCCGACCACCGACACGGCGGCCCGGATGTGTCCCCCGGTGTCCCGCACGGGCACGGCGTACTCGGTGACGCCGTGCTCGAACTCGCCGTGGGCCACGACGACCCCGCGCAGCCGGTCGCGGTCGCCCGCCGCGACGAGTTCGGCGACCGAGCGGGCCGCGCTGGGGCCGCCCACGCCGATCAGTTCGTAGTCGTCGAGGAGGGCCGTGAGCTCCTCGGCGGTGTGGTCGAGGAGGAGAGCCCGGCCCGCGCCGGTGCACCAGCACGGGGTGACGAGACTCGCGCGGCCGAGCCAGTCGGGGGCGGTGCCCGCGGCGGACTCGGACCGCAGCAGCCGCACCTGGACCCCGTCGCGGACCGAGAGCCGTGCGCCGGCCCCGTGCGCGACCGCGATCCGGCGCAGGACGGGGCGGCTGCGGCGGAGCAGCCCGGGGTGCAGGGACGCGGCCACCGCGAAGAAGGACTCGCCGGCCCGGAGCGTCGCGTCCTCACGGCGTTCGAGGAAGCCCTTGTCACAGAGGTCCTGGGTGGTGCGGGACGCCTTGCTGCGCTCGACACCGACCTCGTCGGCGAGCCGGCTGACGTTGAAGCCGCCCCTGCCGGACGTCTCCCGGTCCAGCACCGCGCTCACCATCCGCAGAGCCATGCGCAGGGAGGAGGCCGTGGTCGGGCCGGTCGGCCGACCGGGCACGGGGCCGTTCGTCGTCACCTCGGCACTATAGCCAGCCGCCCGATCACCGCTCGCGGGACGAACGCCCTTCGCCTGCAGCACCCCGACAGCCCTCCTGCCGGGGTGCAGAGCCTGTGTCATATCCCCGGCCGGGCGCGCGACGCCTGACACGCACGCTCGCCGCGTTGCCGAAACACCCACGTGGCTCCTCCCCCACGCTCGGCTTCGCTCGCGCGGGGGCACCCCCATCGAGGGCGCTCCGGCGCCTTGCGATCGCACGCTCCCCCACTCTCGGCTTCGCTCGAGCGGGAGGGGCCCCCATGACGCCGCGCGCTGATCCGACCGGGGATATGACACAGGCTCTCAGTCCTGGTGGTGCAGGGCGAAGACGCGGGCGGGGAAGCCCGAACCGCCCTGTGGCTTGGGCCAGGTGGCGACGATCAGCGCGCCGGCCTCGGGCACCCGGTCGAGGTTGGCCATCAGCTCGATCTGCCAGCGGTCCCGCTCCAGGACGTAGCTCTCCAGGCTGAAGTCACCGGCGGAGGTGGCGAGTCCGGGGTCGGTGTCGGTCTGCTCGTGGCCGATCGCGGTGACCCCGGCCTCCTCGAAGAGGTACCGCAGGACCTCGGCCGACCAGCCGGGGTAGTGGCTGACGCCCGCCGCGTCCTTGTTGGCCATCGCGGCCGGGTCGGGCCAGCGGCGGCCCCAGCCGGTGCGCAGCGCGACGAACGCCCCTTCCGGGACACGCCCGTTGCGGGCCTCCCAGGCCGCCACGTCGTCCAGGGTCGGTACGGCGTCCGGGTCGGCGGCGACGCGCTCGCCGATGTCGAGGACGACGAGCGGCAGGATCATCTCGTCGACGGGTATCTCGTCGAGCGGGCGGGCTCCGGCCACGAAGTGCACGGGCGGGTCGACGTGGGTGCCCCACTGGCCGACGATCGTGTACAGGTGCACGTTGAAGCCGTCGCCGCGGGACATGTCGAAGGGCATCTCGCGCTTCTCGTCCGGGAAGGCGGGGAAGTGCGGCTGGCCCGGGTGGAAGGCGTGGGTGAGGTCGGTGCGGACCGTCTTCGCGATCAGCTCCCGGTGCAGGGCCCAGAGCGGGGGCTCGGTGGTGGTGAAGGTCATGGCGGTACGTCCTCTTTCTCGGCGGGGGCCGCTCAGGCTCGGGTGACGAGGTCCAGCGGGGCGGACAGCTCGATCACCGGGACCTCCCAGGGGTGGGCGTCGACGAGGCGGGTGAGGATCCGCGCGAGTGCGTCCTCGTCCGTCGCGGCGTCGACGTGGGTGGTGACGGCGAGGGTGGACGAGAGGAACCGTCCGCCGACCGAGCCGAGGGCGGGCCGCGCACCGGGCCGGACGGTGAAGCCCTCCGCGCCGAGGGCGACCTCGAAGACATCGCCGTAGACACCGAAGTCCCCGAGTTCCGGCGAGGTCTCCAGGATCCGTAGCAGCGAGGCGAAGGACTCGTCCGAGCTCAGGCCGTCGAGGTCGCCCTCCGCGCACGCGGCCATCGCCGCCGCCCCGACGGGCCAGTAGACCTTGATCGTCCGGACCGTCCGCCGCCGGACGGCACCCCGGGCGTCGCCCCGGGCAGATCCGCGGGCCGGTCGGGCGGATTCCGGAGTGATCGTCGTCGTGGCCATGCGTAGGTGTCCCTCGATGTTCGGCTGCGGCTGATGCAAGGATGCTAAGCGTGCATTAAACGCACGGCAAGATGCAGATACTGCACACTTCAGGATCGTGAGGGAGGTCGGCGATACAGTGCGCACGTGGACTCGACCGTGGTGAAGGGCCTGGAGGCGCTGTCGGCGCTGGCCCGGGGAACGGCGGAGGGCCTACGGCACGGCTCCGCCGCGTCCGTCGCGGAACTGGCCCGGCGGATGGGCCGCGACCGCAGCCAGCTCTCCCGTACCGTCACCGCGATGACCGCGGAGGAGTTCGTCGCCCGTGACGACGTCTCGGGGGGCGTCACCCCGCACTGGCGGCTCTACGCGACGGCACGCGACCTCACCGCACACCGTCTGCGCACCGACGGGCTCACCGCGCTGGAGGGCATGGCCACCGAGACCGGCGAGAGCTGCTACCTCGGCGTCCTGGTCGGCGACACGACCGTGACCGTCGCCGAACGGGTGCCTCCGGGCAGCCGGCAGCTCGGCTCGTGGATCGGCCGCCCCTATCCGGCCTACTGCAGCGACTGCGGACAGGCGCTGCTGAGCGACGCCGACGACGACGAGGTCGCCGCGGTCTTCGCGCGCACCGAGTTCACGCCCCACGGCCCCCGCACGCCCACCGGACTGGACGACTTCCTGCGCCGCCTGGCGGTGACCCGGCAGCGGGGCTACTCGATCGTCGACGAGGAGGCCGAGCCGGGCCTCTACTCGGTCGCCGTCCCGGTCCGCGACTTCACCGACGAGGTCGTCGCCGCCGTACAGGTCGTAGGACCGCGACGGCGTCTGGAACCGAAGACGCGGGAATGCGTGGCGGCCGCACTGCGCGGGGGCCGCCGACTGGAGACGGCGCTGCGCGGCGCCCGAGCGTAGGTCCGGCGCCGCGAGCCCGACCGACCTGCTTGAGGTGCTCGCCCTGCTACGGGAGCGGTACGAGGCTTCACCCGTCGACGCTGCGAGCGCCGACGGCGATGCGTCGGCGCCCTCGTCACAGACCGACGATCGTGTTCCACCTCCGGGTGAACCCCAGCCGTTCCGTGGAGGTGATGTCGCGGGCGACGGCGAGGCGGGCGCGCATCGCCTCGTCGGGGAAGATCAGCGGGTTGTCGGCGAGGGCGGCCGTCTCCTCGTCGTCGGAGTCGGCGAGGACCGCCTGGGCGGCGGGGACGGGGCAGACGTAGTTGACCCAGGCCGCGAGTTCGGCGGCGACCTCGGGGTCGTAGTAGTGGTCGACGAGCCGCTCCGCGTTGGTCTTGTGGCGGGCGAGGTCGGGGATCATCAGGGAGTCCGACCACAGCTCCCCGCCCTCTTCGGGGACGACGAAGCGGATGTCGGGGTTGTCGGCCTGGAGCTGGATGACGTCACCGGAGTACGCCTGGCAGGCCAGGACGTCCCCGCTGACCAGGTCCTTGGTGTAGTCGTTGCCGGTGAAACGGCGGACCTGGCCGCTCCCGACCTGCTTCTCCACCTGGTCGCACACGGTGTGGAAGTCGTCGGCCGTCCATTTCGTGATGTCGACGCCGTTGCCCTGCATCAGCAGCGCGAAGGCCTCGTCCAGCCCGGAGAGCAGGGTGACCCGCCCCTTGAGGTCGCCCGCCCACAGGTCGGCGACGCCGCGTAGCTCGCGGCCGAGTCCGCGCCGGTTGTAGGCGATGCCGGTGATGCCCGACTGGTAGGGCACGGTGTACTCGCGTCCGGGGTCGAAGGCGGGTGAACGCAGCAGCGGGTCAAGGTACTTGGCCACGTTCGGCTGGCTGTCCCGGTCCATCTCCTGGACCCAGCCCAGCCGTACGAACCGGGCGCACATCCAGTCACTGATGACGATCAGGTCCCGGCCGGTCTCCTGACGGTTCATCAGCGAGGGGCTGATCTTGCCGAAGAACTCGTCGTTGTCGTTGATCTCCTCGACGTAGTCGACGGATACCCCGGTCCGCTTCGTGAAGGCGCCCAGCGTCGGCCGCTTCGTCGGGTCGTCGTCGTCCGTGTCGATGTAGAGCGGCCAGTTCGCCCAGATCAGCCGCTTGTCCGTGGCGGAGACATCGACACCGGCCCGCTCACCGGGCGCCACGTAGGCGGCCCGCACGCCACAGCCGGCGAGGGCACCGAGCCCGGCGGTGGACCCGACGGCGCGAAGAAGGGAGCGGCGCGAGAAAGGAGAGGGCACGGGCAAACGGACCTCCTGAGGAAGCATGCCGCACACCCCGCGCCCCCAAGGGGCGCGGGGCAGCGTCCATATGCGGCTCCGCCGCGTGGGCGCGACCAGCCACGGCCGGGCCCGCAGACGAAAATCAACCGACCCAGCGGAGCGCCTACGCGTCGAGGGACGTCATCACATGCTTGATACGCGTGTAGTCGTCGAAGCCGTACGCCGAAAGGTCCTTGCCGTAGCCGGACTTCTTGAAGCCGCCGTGCGGCATCTCCGCGACCAGCGGAATGTGGGTGTTGATCCACACACAGCCGAAGTCGAGCTTCTTCGACATCCGCATCGCGCGCCCGTGGTCCTTGGTCCACACCGAGGAGGCGAGGGCGTACTCGACGCCGTTGGCCCACCGCACCGCCTGTTCCTCGTCCGAGAAGGACTGGACGGTGATGACCGGGCCGAAGACCTCCTTCTGGATGATCTCGTCGTCCTGCTTCAGCCCGGAGACGACGGTCGGCGCGTAGAAGTAGCCCTTCTCGCCGACCTGGTGGCCGCCGGCCTCGACCTTGGCGTGGGCGGGCAGCCGCTCGATGAAGCCGGAGACCTGCCTGAGCTGGTTGGGGTTGTTCAGCGGGCCGTACAGGACGTCCTCGTCGTCCGGCTGCCCGGTCTTCGTCTCGGCCGCGGCCTTGGCGAGCGCGGCGACGAACTCGTCGTGGATCGACTCGTGGACGAGGACGCGGGTGGCCGCCGTACAGTCCTGCCCGGCGTTGAAGAAGCCCGCCACGGAGATGTCCTCGACGGCCTTGGGGATGTCGGTGTCCTCGAAGACGACGACCGGCGCCTTGCCGCCCAGCTCCAGGTGGACGCGCTTGACGTCCTTGGCCGCGGACTCGGCGACGGACATGCCCGCGCGCACCGAGCCGGTGATGGAGGCCATCGCCGGGGTGGGGTGCTCGACCATCAGCCGGCCGGTGTCACGGTCGCCGGTGATGACGTTGAAGACGCCCTTGGGCAGGATCGAGCCGACGATCTCGGCGATCAGGACGGTGGAGGCCGGGGTGGTGTCCGAGGGCTTCAGGACGACCGTGTTGCCGGCCGCGATCGCCGGGGCGAACTTCCACACGGCCATCATCATCGGGTAGTTCCACGGCGCGACCTGTGCGCAGACGCCGACCGGCTCGCGGCGGATGATGGACGTCATCCCGTCCATGTACTCGCCCGCGCTCCGCCCCTCCAGCATCCGCGCCGCGCCCGCGAAGAAGCGGATCTGGTCGACCATCGGCGGGATCTCCTCGGAGCGGGTCAGCCCGACCGGCTTGCCCGTGTTCTCCACCTCGGCCGCGATCAGGTCCTCGGCGCGCTCCTCGAAGGCGTCCGCGATCTTCAGCAGGGCCTTCTGCCGCTCGGCCGGGGTGGTGTCCCGCCAGCCCGGGAAGGCCGCGGCGGCGGCCGCCATCGCGGCGTCCACGTCCACCGCACCGGACAGCGGCGCGGTCGCGTACGCCTCGCCCGTCGCGGGGTTGACCACCTCGGTGGTCCGTCCGTCGGCGGCGTCCCGGAACTCACCGGCGATGTAGTTCCGTAGTTTGCGCAGCTGACGCAGCTCGGTGCTCACTGCCCGGCCCTCCAAGTTCGCGTATGCCAGGTGTCCACTGACTGAGACACCACACTAATCCTTGCCCCGACGTTTTCAACACCCCCGATCCCACCAAGGCTGCGGATTCCGTAGATCTCGATGACGTAAACAACGAATTTCATCGCCCCGACCTTGCGGAACTGTCGAGACGTCGTGCACAGTGAGGCCGTGGCCAGTCGAAGCGCAGAGCACAGGGACGGCGGGAGCTCCCGCGAGTCCAGGAACGGCACCCCGCATCTGGATGCCGTCAGCCTCGCCATCATCGAGCAGCTCCAGGAGGACGGCCGCCGGCCGTACGCCGCGATCGGCAAGGCCGTCGGCCTGTCCGAGGCGGCCGTGCGCCAGCGCGTGCAGAAGCTGCTCGACCAGGGCGTGATGCAGATCGTCGCCGTCACGGACCCGCTCACCGTGGGCTTCCGCCGGCAGGCGATGGTCGGGATCAACGTCGAGGGCGATGCCGAGGCCGTGGCCGAGGCGCTGAGCGACATGTCGGAAGTCGAGTACGTGGTGATGACCGCGGGCTCGTTCGACATCCTCGCCGAGATCGTCTGCGAGGACGACGACCACCTGCTGGACGTCATCAACAAACGCATCCGTGCCCTGCCCGGTGTGCGCTCCACCGAGAGCTTCGTCTATCTGAAGCTGAAGAAGCAGACCTACATGTGGGGAACCCGATAACCGTGAGGACCCGATAACCGTGAGCACCAAGGACCTCAGCCGCACCGCGTACGACCACCTGTGGATGCACTTCACCCGCATGTCCTCGTACGAGAACTCCCCGGTCCCGACGATCGTCCGGGGCGAGGGCACCTCCATCTACGACGACAAGGGCAAGCGCTACGTCGACGGACTCGCGGGCCTGTTCGTGGTCCAGGCCGGCCACGGCCGCACGGAGCTGGCGGAGACCGCCTTCAAGCAGGCGCAGGAACTGGCGTTCTTCCCGGTCTGGTCCTACGCCCACCCCAAGGCCGTCGAGCTGGCCGAGCGGCTCGCCGACCACGCACCGGGCGACCTCAACAAGGTCTTCTTCACCACGGGCGGCGGCGAGGCCGTCGAAACCGCGTGGAAGCTGGCCAAGCAGTACTTCAAGCTCCAGGGCAAGCCGACCAAGTACAAGGTCATCTCCCGCGCGGTCGCCTACCACGGCACCCCGCAGGGCGCCCTGTCCATCACCGGCCTGCCCGCGCTGAAGGCGCCCTTCGAGCCGCTCGTCCCCGGCGCCCACAAGGTGCCGAACACCAACATCTACCGCGCCCCGATCTTCGGCGACGACCCCGAGGCCTTCGGCCGCTGGGCCGCCGACCAGATCGAGCAGCAGATCCTCTTCGAGGGCCCGGACACCGTCGCCGCGGTCTTCCTGGAGCCGGTCCAGAACGCGGGCGGCTGCTTCCCGCCCCCGCCCGGCTACTTCCAGCGCGTCCGTGAAATCTGCGACCAGTACGACGTCCTGCTCGTCTCCGACGAGGTCATCTGCGCCTTCGGCCGACTGGGCACGATGTTCGCCTGCGACAAGTTCGGCTACGTACCGGACATGATCACCTGCGCCAAGGGCATGACGTCCGGCTACTCCCCCATCGGCGCGTGCATCGTCTCCGACAGGATCGCCGAGCCGTTCTACAAGGGCGACAACACCTTCCTGCACGGCTACACCTTCGGCGGCCACCCGGTGTCGGCGGCGGTGGGCCTCGCGAACCTCGACCTGTTCGAGCGCGAGGGTCTGAACCAGCACGTCCTCGACAACGAGTCCGCGTTCCGCGCGACGCTGGAGAAGCTGCACGACCTGCCGATCGTCGGCGACGTCCGCGGCAACGGCTTCTTCTACGGCATCGAGCTCGTCAAGGACAAGGCGACCAAGGAGTCCTTCGACGCGGAGGAGACGGAGCGCGTCCTGTACGGCTTCGTCTCCAAGGCCCTGTTCGAGAACGGCCTGTACTGCCGTGCCGACGACCGCGGCGACCCGGTGATCCAGCTCGCCCCGCCGCTGATCTCCAACCAGGAGACCTTCGACGAGATCGAGCAGATCCTGCGCGCCACGCTGACGGAGGCGTGGACGAAGCTGTGATCAACTGACCCTGTGATCAACACCGGCCCCGGTGTCCGCCGTGCGAGTGAGAAACGGCGCGCCGGGGCCGTGCGCTGTCCGCAAGCCCGCCGCGACCTCCTTAGCGTGCTCGTGACCGATCGGCCCTGCCTTCGTTCCCCGTTCGTTCCCCCGGACGGGGGACCCACGCAGGGAACTACGGATCTGAACCGAGGTGTACGCCCATGGAGGCCCCGCCGGACAACGACGTGCTCTGGGCACGCTCGCTGCACTTCACGCACCGCGACGGATCCCCGGCGCTCGGCGGAGTCTCGCTTGCCGTGCGGGAGGGCGAGATCCTCGCCGTCAGCGGCCCGCGCGGCAGCGGCAAGACGACCCTGCTGCACTGTCTGTCCGGCCTGGTGCCCGCCCAGCGCGGCGAGGTCTGGTTCAACAGCGTCCCGGTCCACACCATGGGCCCGATGGCGCGGGAGCGACTCCGCCGCGACCGCTTCGGCTGGATCGACCCCGCCCCGGTGCTCGTCCCCGAGCTGAACGTCTGGGAGAACGCGGCCCTCCCCCTGATGCTGCGCGGCACCAGCCGCCGCCGGGCCAAGGCCGCCGCGCTGGAGTGGCTGGAACGCCTCGACGTCGGCGACAAGTCCCGCAGCCGCCCGCACGAGCTGACCCAGGCGGAACGCCAGCGCGTCTGCATCACCCGCGCGCTCGCCCCCGCCCCCTCCATCCTCTTCGCGGACGAGCCCACGGCCCCGCTCCACCGCTCCGACCGCGCCCACGTCCTGCGCACCCTCACCAACGCGGCCCGCTCCCACGGCATCACGGTCGTCCTCGCCACCCACGACCCGGAAGCCGCCTCCCTGGCCGACCGCCGGGTCACCCTCCTGGACGGCCGCCGAGTCAACACGGTCCACCTCCCCCCGGCCCCGACACCCCCGGACACCACCGGGGAACGCGCCGAGTGGAGGCACCGGGAGACCCGGGGAGGGGCAGCGGGCCGTAAGGGCCCGGCGGGCAGGGGCGCACCGGACGACCGGGGAAGGCCACGGGCCCGGACCCTGACCGACGGCCGGACCCAACTGGGCGGCCGGAGGACACCGTACGACCCGAGCAGGCCGGAGAGCCGGGGCACACCGGCCGGCGTGACCACGCGGGAAGACCCGGCCGCCTCGAACGACCTGGCCGCCTGCAATGACCGGCAGGATGGCGCCCTAAGCGTCTCCAGCCACCGTGGCCTGCCGGACGGCCCGGCGAGCGGCCCGGCGGATCTGGAGCCCCAGGGGAGCCCGGACGGCCGGAGCAAGCCGGAAGGCCGGGGCGGAGCAGACGATCCACGCGAGCCGAACCGCCTGGTGCAGTCACACCTCACAGGAGAGCCGAACACTGCGGGCGGGCCAGTCGGGCATCACGAGCCAGACCTCCTGCGAAAGCCAGACCTCCTGCGGAAGCCAGACCTCCTGCAGAAGCCGAACGGCCAGGCCAAGGCGAACGGCCAGCGCAAGCCGAACGGCCAGGGCGAGGCGAACGGCCACAGCACGCCGGACTGCCAGCGCCCGCCGAACGCCCACAGCACCCCGGACGGCCACGGCGAGCGGGACGCCCACAGCACGCCGAACGGCCAGCGCAAGCCGAACGGCCACAGCACCCCGGACAGCCAGCCCACGCCGAACGCCCACAACACCCCGGAC